>CAZUAP010000135.1:0-5376 GCA_964617975.1 uncultured Acetatifactor sp.
TCCTGCACCAGATTGCTGTCCTGATATTCATCAATCAAAATCTCGTGAAAATACTGCCTGTACTCCAGCGCAACCCGGCTGGGTTTCACTCTGTCTCCATCCCTCTCCAGCAAAATTTCCAGCGCATAATGCTCCATGTCTGAGAAGTCTATCATCTTTTTGTCCCGCTTGCACTGTCTCATCCGGCGGTCAAACTCCAATGTCAAGTCAATCAGCTGCGACACCGCGCCCTCACATTCTCCCGACTGCTTTGCAGCCAGCTCCAACGGCGTGCCAAAGAAACTCTCACCGAGCTTTTGTAAAATTTCTTTCACCTGACTCCGGATACTTTTGGCAAGCTCACGCTTGATGGTTGAAACGCTGTCGTCCTTCTTGGAGGGAAGTCTGCCAAAGTTGAACGCCGGGATGCGCACACTATATTCCTGCAGCGTATCGTAAGCCCGCAGCCGCTGTAGTGACTCCAGTTCTTCCTCCACCAATTCTCCATACATATAGGGACCGTCGGGATTCTCACACAATCCCTTCACTTCCTCCAACTTGTGAATACAGCCGTCCAGCATACGGTCCGCATACCGTTTCAGGTAAGCGCCACTGTCGCCTCCCAGCAGCTCCTCCACACTGTGGGCGGCATAATCTTTCCTGCGCGCCAGCAGCCATTCCTCTGGGAAGGGACAGCTTGCCGCATAGCGGGACAGGCTTAAGATATCGTTCTCCAGAACGCTCTCCTTCCCACCGGGGCAAAAGAACTCAACACAGTGCAGAAATTCTGCATCCCCCTCCGCATATGCCTCCTCCAGCAGCTCCCCCAGCACATCCTGCTCCAGCAGCTTTATCTCGCTCTCATCCGCCACGCGGAATGCCGGGTCCAGCCCGATTTCATGAAAATGATTGCGGATGATAAACAGGCAGAAGCTGTCAATCGTAGTAATCTGGGCATTGTGCAGCAGCGTGGACTGTCTCTGAATATGCTCCGAATCCGGCTGCAGCCTCAGCCTTGCGGCAATCCCATCGGAAATACGCTCCCGCATCTCCGCCGCTGCCGCATTGGTGAAGGTTACAATCAACAGTCGGTCGATGTCCACCGGATGCTCCTCATCGCAGACCATCCTGACAATACGCTCCGCCAGCACTGCCGTCTTACCGCTGCCCGCCGCCGCCGACACCAGAATATTGTGGTTATGAAGTTGTATCACCTGCTCCTGTTCCGGTGTAAATGCAATCGCCATACTCACTCCTTCATCTGTTCCAAGATTGTTGCCTTATCCAAATCCTCCAGCCGACGTTTCTCATAGCCAGGAATGGAAGAATCAAAACCGCAGACCTTTTTGTAGGCGCAGTAGGTACACGCCTCGGAGTTTCCCTTCTCATAGGGATTCACACTGACACATCCGTCCAGCATCTGCCGTCCGATATCCTTTATTTTACGGTTGACATAATCGGATATCACTCTCAGTTCCTCGCTGCTCATCACACCGGAGCGTGCACTGTAGCTTCCATCTTTTTTGCGCTCCACAGGGATGACATCGGATTTGTCCTGAAGATATGCGTCCAGTCTGCGCACGATATCCGGGTCGGCGTTCACCACGCCATTCATGCGAAGCTGTCCTACAATCTGTTCGTTCAGCTCCTCCTCCGACAGCTCCACCGCCGTCTCCACCATAGGGTCATCAATATGATAATAGAGGAGCGCAGCGGGCACAGCCTCCTTGTCCGGATGTTTCTTCGCCTCCAGCTCCAACGCCGCATTCATGTAGACCACAAGCTGCAACTGCAATCCATAGTAGAGTGCCACTAGGTCAAACTGCCGGTTTCCCGATTTGTAATCAATCACCTTCACATAGACGTGCTCCTCGTCCTGAGCCGTATCAATTCTGTCGATGCGCCCCTGCAGATGCATACGCTCCTCCTCGGACAACGTCACATGAATACTCTCCAAATCCTCCGCAAACCGGAAGGAAAGCTCATACTCCTCCGGCTGAAAGCTGCCCTTTTTCAACTGGTTCTGCAAGGTGAGCACCGTTCTCGTAAGAATCCGCCCCATGCGGTTGATGGCATATTCATTCCGGGCACTGCTGTAGAGCACCGTGTCTCCGTACACCGCCGCATAGGCTTCCAACGCCTCCCGCACCGCCTGTTCGCCAAATTTTTCCGGGAAATCAAACCATGTGTAGCCGTGTTCCGCCAGCTTGCCCCCAAAGCTCTCCAACACCGCGTGATAGACATTTCCCATGTCCACGTTTTCAAAGCCGAACTCCTCCCTCTCCCGCAAGGACAATCCATATTGAAGGAAATGTCTGTAGGCGCAAGCTGCGAAGGTTTCCAGCCGAGTGACACTGTTTTGCAGATTGCAGCCATACAAAAGTCTCGCCACCGTCCGGGAAAGTCCCCCGTCTCGATATCGCGCAAACGCTGCTGCAGCCAGTTTTTCCCTCTCCCCCAGCGCCACGTCCCCGTACACCTGATAGATGGTATAGAAATCCTGCAGTGCCTCCTCACGGATGATGCTGCCCTCCGCATACTCCCGCAGCTGCCTTGCCAAAAGCTCCCGCCCCTGAACCGGATTGACTATCTGCTCCGGTATCCGCCGGTTTTGAGGACATTCCACCTTAAGCTCCGGGAAAAGACTCTGTACAACCTCAATCAGATATGCCGGTCGGAGGCTCTTTCCCGCGCTGTTGACCTTGGCATAGGACAGATACAGCCTCTCCGAGGGCTTGGTCATGTTCAGATACAGATAAAGTCTCTGAATATACACCTGCTGCCTGGGCGAGGGCGCCAACTCCAGTTCGGACTCCCGCAGAAATTCCCTGTCGATATCGGAGATGATGCCGCCCTTGGAGGCGTTCTTCGGAATATTGCCATCGTTCACTCCCAGAAAAAACAACACCTTCACCTGCTTTAACCGGGTGCGCTCCATGTCTCCCACCACCACGCGGTCCACGTTCTGCGGAATCGTACCCACCTCTATCTCGCCGAAACCGGACTCCAGAATATCCCGAAACTCCTCCAGCGTAATGCTCTCCTGCCCGAGCAGGCTGTGAATCTGCTCCAAAAGTTCCATCACCAGACGATAAATCTGGGCGTACTCTCTCGCCCGGGTCAAATCCTGCGTCTCCTCAAAATGTTTCTCGTAAACTGCAAGTTTCTGCTGCACCTGATTTGCCGCCAGAAAATCATACAGCCGCTCCACGTACTCCTGCGCTGGAGCCTTGCCGCTCATATGCAGCATCTCCACCTGTTGCATCAGCCGTTCCCGGAGCTCGTTCAGATATTCCAGACGGGTCTCATCCTCCCCCATCTGCGCCGTCCTGTGGGTGAATCGCTGCCCCCATTGCTTATATCCCCGAAGTCCGGTCTGTATGCAATAATTCTCCAGCTCATCGATATCCTCCGGCTCCATATCCGCAAGCCCGCTGCGCAGATAGTGAAACACTGCCTCATAGGAAAAATTATTCTCAAAGAGCGCCAATGCACTCTTGATATATTCAATCATGGGATTCAGCACGATACCTCTGGTACGGTCCAGAAAGCACGGGATGCCCATACGTCCGAACTCGTTTTCCACATGGGGAGCATATCCTTCCAAATCCCCCATAACCACGGCGATATCCCGGTATGCCATGCCTTCCTCCCTCAGAAGTCTGCAGATTTCCAGTCCGGTCTGGTGTACTTCTTCCCGGGGAGAAATCGCCTCAAACAGCCGAATCTCCTGCTGCGGTTCCTCATAAACCTTGTACGGATAGCGAAAGAGATTGCGCTCCAAATGTCCCAGCGCTGGGGCGTGGGCAAAGCGATACTTCCCGTTGCCCGCCACAAACACGTCCTCCTCCCGGGGCACCCCCGCGTCCCTTGCCAGACGCTCCAAATCTGCAACCGTCTTTTTGCTCAGATGAAACAGCCTCTGCTCCCCATCCTGAGTGTAGGGGTCCTCCCCCTCGCCCATGGTCACAGTCACAATCACCTCGCCGCAAATCCGCATGAGCTCCTGAATCAGGCGGTTTTGAATGGGTGTAAATCCGGTAAATCCGTCAAACACCACCACACTCCCGGGAAGCAGCCTGGATTTTTCCAGAGAGCGCGCAAGCACATCCAGTTTCTCCTCCGTGGTAATGTAATTGCCCTGTATGTACTCCACAAATCCCCTGTAGAGCACCTCCAAATCCTTCAATTTCTGCACCAGTGCACCGCGCCCTGCAGCAAAGTCAATCAGCCGGGACATATCCTGCGTTCCAATGCCATATTGCATAAACTCTGAGATGGCACTCTTGACCTCGTGGATATAGCCCTGACGATTCAGCAGTCCCCCAAGTGTGGGCAGCTCATCCTTCCGCATGGACGCCACACGCTGCAGCACCAGACTTTTGCCTGTGTCATCCAGCACCGGCACATTCTCCCAGCCGACCTCCTCCAGAATGCGGTGAGTCAAACGCCCGAAACTCAATACATCAATGTTCAGGATACCTCCCCTGTTTGAAAGCATCACCAAATCCTTCTGGGTCTGCATGGTAAACTGGTCAGGTACAATCACCAGAAAATTTTGTCTGGGATTTGCCTGACCACGTCTGATGATTTCTTCATAAAGTTGTCTGCTCTTGCCCGCCCCCGACGGACCAAAGTAGAAACGCAAGCTCATTTGCCGTATCCTCGTTTCCTTCGTTTTGACTTATGACAGGACGGACCGTTTATGCCATGTCCAGCTCAATGGGACAGTGGTCAGAGCCCATAATCTGGGGATGAATCTTCGCATCCTGCAGTCTGTCCTTTAGGTTGTCGGACGCCACAAAATAGTCGATACGCCAACCTACGTTCTTGGCTCTGGCGTTTGCCATGTAGGACCACCAGGAATAAGCATCCGTCACGTTGGGATAAAAATAGCGGAACGTATCCACAAATCCGCTTTCCAGCACCGTCGTAAAGCAAGCCCTCTCCTCATCGGTGAAACCTGCATTTTTGTGGTTGGTCTTGGGGTTTTTCAGGTCTATCTCCTGATGTGCCACATTCAAATCTCCACAGAAAACCACGCCCTTTTTCTCTGAGAGCCCCTTCACATACGCCAGAAAAGCTGCCTCCCACTCCATGCGGTAAGCAAGTCTCGTAAGCTCCCGCTGGGAATTCGGCGTATATACCGTCACCAGATAAAAGTCCTCAAACTCTGCCGTAATCACACGCCCCTCATGGTCGTGCTCCTCCACACCGATTCCATACGTCACGCTCAAGGGTTCCTTCTTGGTAAAAAGCGCCGTGCCGGAATAGCCCTTTTTCTCCGCATAATTCCAATACTGGTGATAGCCCGGCAGCTCCAAATCATGCTGTCCCGCCTGAAGTTTCGTCTCCTGCAGACAGAAAACATCTGCATCTATCTCCTCGAAGAAATCC
>CAZUAP010000136.1:0-5358 GCA_964617975.1 uncultured Acetatifactor sp.
CCCACTCCGGTAGGCGCCTCCAGAAAAAGTTTTTTCTGATGGTAGATGGTCTGGTACACATAGGAGACCAACTCCTTTTGTCCCTCCCGGTAGGGAAAAGGAAAGACAAGCTGTTCGATGGAAGTTTGCCGGATTTGTCTCCACTCCCAAGTGTAGTCTGACCACTTTCGGTAATCCGAAATCAACCCCTGAAACCATCGCTCCAACTGCTCAAAAGAATAATCCTCATAGAAATAACGTATATCCTCCGTCTCAATGTTGCAGTAGGTCATGCGCACACGAATTTCTTTCAATCCCTTTTGCAGACTGTATATGTAGGCATAGCATTTCGCCTGCGCCGCATGAACCGGCACCGGCTCCCTCATGCGCGATAAGTCGCGGTAGGTTCCCTTAATTTCATCAATCGTCACACCCTCCGCATTCTCTATAACGCCGTCTGCACGCCCCTCCACAATCAGGGTGTATTTGGGGGTCGGATAAGTGTAGCGCAAGGAGACCTCCGCCTGATACTCCGCTCCCATCCTGCGCTGCAGCATACGGTGAATCCGGCTCCCCTCCTGCATCGCATTGTCGGGTGAACCCTGACGCCGATTGTCAATGTCTCCCTGGCGCAGCAAAAATTCCACCAGTCCTCTGACGGAGACGCGCACTTCTCCCGGAGGCTGCTCAATATAGGTATTTTCATTATCTGCCTGTCTTAAATCCAACTGTTTCTCCTGCACAAGAATTCCCGCCTGTCCGTTCATCATTGATGAAACAACTTTTCAAACAACTTTACGCTTAACTTCTGCTATTTGTCCTGCTTTTAGGATAGTACATACGTTCTGTTTTCGCAAGCATTTTTGTTCAAAAAACTATTGCAAAATTATGTGAAAAGCGGTTAAATAATATCGTGGGGCGTGGGATGTACTTCCGTTGCAGCCCCAACATTGATATCAGGAAAGCAGGATTTTTTATATGTCAAAATTAGTGATTCCCAAGAACTACAAGTCTGCGCTCAATCTGTACGAAACACAGGTTGCCATCAAGACGGTAAAGGACTTCTTTCAGTCTCTGCTTGCAGAGCGCCTGCATCTTTTGCGTGTGTCTGCCCCCCTTTTCGTGGACCCCGCATCGGGATTAAATGACAACTTAAACGGTGTGGAGCGGCCTGTCACCTTCGACATTGGGGAACAGGACGGTGCGGAGGGAGAGATTGTACAATCCCTCGCCAAATGGAAACGCTACGCATTGAAAAAATATGGTTTTTCCGTGGGCGAAGGTCTCTACACCGACATGAGCGCCATCCGACGGGATGAAGTGACCGACAATATTCATTCCATCTATGTGGATCAGTGGGACTGGGAGAAGATTATCTCTAAGGAGGACCGCACTCTGGACACCTTGAAGTCCACCGTCAACACCGTGTATCAGGTGCTGAGAAAGACTGAGAAATACATGGCAATTCACTTTGATTATATTGAGGAAATACTTCCTTCCGAAATCTTTTTTGTGACCACAAGCGAACTGGAGGAAATGTTCCCAGATTACACTCCCAAGGAGCGTGAGTACTATATTGCAAAAGCAAAAGGCGCTGTCTGTATCATGCAGATAGGCGACAAGCTGGAAAACGGCGAGCCTCATGACGGACGCGCACCGGATTATGACGACTGGGCTCTGAACGCTGACATCATCGTATACTATCCCGTTCTGGACATTGCTCTGGAGCTCTCCAGCATGGGTATCCGTGTGGACAAAAAAGCGATGCTGGAACAGTTGGAGAAAGCCGGCTGTCCTGAACGCGCCGAGCTCCCCTTCCACAAGGCGATTCTCAACGAAGAATTACCTTACACCATCGGCGGTGGAATCGGACAGTCCCGCATCTGTATGTTTTTCCTGCGCAAGGCGCATATCGGAGAGGTACAATGTTCCCTTTGGCCCGATGCGGTCATGGACGAAGCGAAAGCAAAAGGTCTGCAGCTTTTATAAGCCGCAGACCTTTTTTAGAATCGAAATGTCAAGAACCCGCCTGAAACACCACAAACTTCTCGTTTTTATACATTAAATTATAATTAAATTTCTCTGTAAAGTCTCTCAACAGTTGGATTTTTCCCTCATGCTCCAGAATTTTCGCCACAGTATCTCCCGATACTCCGCTCTCCCGCAACAGTTCCTCTCCTCCCTCCAGGTAGAGTGCATAGCTTTTCTCGCAAATCACCACCGGGCAGCTGCGTCCCTCCAGCTCTATCTCCTCCGCCAATTCCTGCAATGCCTCCTCCATGTACGCAGCCTGATAGGAATCCAACTCACTCCATGGATTAAAAGCTGCAGGCATTTGCAGATAATAGGACAGCGATGGAATATTTCCGTATAAAATCACTTCCTGCCCGGTCAAATCATTTTCCTCCGCATAGGCGCTGAGTTCCGTCATCCACTGTGCCTTCTCCGGGCTCATTTTTACCCCTGACAGCACCTCATTATTTTCAATAACGCACGTTATGTCTTGTACTCCGGTGGACTCCGCAAACACAAAGGACGTACCAAACTTTCCTGCCTGACTCAAAAAAAGGGCTAAGAACGCGACCAGCACCGTCTTCAACGGGAAGGCACTCACCACCAGACCTGAAATCCGTCGGGGACGCCATTCCCACGCCGACTGGACAAACCTGCAGCACTGCCACAGCGTGTAGGGTCCCGCCACAAAAAGATTGTTCAGGCTGGGATATACCCCATTGTTGCTTCCAAGAGAGGTAAGCAGCACCACCAAAATCACCATGCCGGAAATCAGCTTTTCCTCCGCAGGCGTCTTGTGATAGAGGATGCGGACAACGGCAATCAGCATCGTCAGCATCAGGAATACAATCCCCGGGCGCAGCATGGAGCCGTAAGAATAAAACTCTAACGAACAAAATCCCCTCTCATAGAGCCACGCCAGCATCAGCACTGCCAGAATACAGCTCATTATCCGTGAAAGCCCACACACAGCCCGCTCAATACCGGAACCGCTTTTCGCAGGCAGTCTGCCTGCCAACTTTGCCAGCAAACCTGCCGCAGCAAACACCGCCATACCAGCCAGCACAATCACGCCGATGCGCTCCACCCAATACAGATTTTCTATATAAGTATAAATTACACCCTCCAGCATAGCCGTTGGCTTGTAGTCCGCGGCATTCTCCGTCATGGCAAAAAGCCGCCCTATCCCCTGCACATACGCACCCAGCCCGTACCGAATGTGAATATAGCCCAGTAACACCGCCAGAGCCGACAGATATCCCCCCAGACACCACAGGGTATACCGCACGATACGCAGCCACGCACCCTTCCTGCCCACCAGAAACGCATAGACCCACACCGCCAGAATCATAGCCGCCTCCGGCAGATTGGAAAACCGCACCAGCACATTCACTCCCAGGCAGACACCCGCCGCAAACAGACAGCCCAGCCGCTCCTTCGTAAGCCCCTGATACAGGAGTATCACGCATCCTAAAAACAGGATATAAGTCAGGTAATTATACAAAAGCGCCGTGGGACACCAGCAGAGACTGACTGCTGCAAACTCTCCCACAAAAGCAATCCCCTGAGGGATTCCCAGATTCCTCGTACAGAAAAAATATCCCATGAGCGCCAGTACACTCACCGTCAGACCCGTATAGAAATTCATCCCCACCAGTCCCTGCGCCCCCGGCAGCATGGTCATAAGATGCCCCACAGCGTTGGCGAGATAAGTGGAAAAAAGCCACATGGAATCCATGTGCTCCAGCCCCATATTCACAAAATTGCCGTAATTGTAGCCGGTATCCCACAAGTCAAGCCCCCAGCGGATGTGACGCAGAGGGTACAAAAAAAGGACAGCCGCAAACAGCACATCCCACCAGTTTGCAGCTATACATCCACGTTTTTTATCCTGTTCCTTTCTCAAAACCGCGCCAGCCTTCCTCATTCTATCGTCCTCATTCCAGCTTTTTCATTCCAGTTTTTTCATTCTGCCTTTCTTCCGGCAAATATCTCATCTGCCCTCTCCAACCTATCCATCAAACCGCGCCAACCCTTCAGATGAGAAAGCCCCCGATTCAGTCCCTTCATCAAAGCACTCCTTATACATTCAGTAATAACACCCGTTACGAATATGCACAGGACAGCCATTACCGTTCCCAAAAGCAGCTGCCATACGGTCTGAATACGCCCTGCGCCAAACCAGCTCTGCCATCCATACCGCAGCCCAATATTCTCATGGAGCAGGTACACTCCCAGCACATAGGGTCCCAGCTTCGCAGCTATCTTTCCAAGGATTCCATCTCCCCTGCCCTGCAGGAAACATCCGAACAGCCCCACTGCAGCCAACAGTACGAACACATGATTATATTCCAGACTTATCTTCATAATCAGTCCAAGGCTGCCCGTGCGCAGATACACCGTCCGCAGCGCGAAAAGCTCCGCCAAAAGTGCCAGACAGCCTCCCACATACAGGCACATACAATGCCATCTTTTCTCCAAAAATGGGATGCCGAACCTCCGGATATAGGCTGCCACCAGAAATACACACATATACCACAGGCAGTCGTAACCCTGACCGTCCTCCTCCAACCGAAAGGGAAGGACAGATTTCAGCAGGCAGAATGCCGCCAGCAGCAATATTAAAGCTAGTTTTAACTGCTCTTTTGTCATGCTTTTTACGGCAATTCCAACAACCGGAAGCAGCAAGTACAGAAACACATAAGCCGTCATAAACCAATAATGTCCCATGGACACCGGGAACAGCAGACTCAGGAAATAATGGGTATTCAGCTCCACCGGCACAAGCCCCGTGAGAGTCACGAGCAGCCCCACGCCCACGGAATACATCCAAATCTGCAGATACAATATCAAAAGGCGGCTCAGCTTAAAATGGGACTCACACAGAAAATATCCGCTGATGAGCATATAGACATTCACAGCCACGATGCAAAACGCCTCCAGCACCCAGGCAGCCACACCCGCAGCGTCCATCTGAGGGGCAGTCACATCCCCCAGCAGATTCCCTTTGCCCAGAAAATGCAGCACCACCACCATCATCATGGCAAGGCATCTCAGCTCCTCCAGATTCTTTTGTCTAGTCACCTTGTTTTCCTTCGCCAAGTTCACCTTTTCCTCCTGCAAGCCGCACACCCTGTGCTTATATAATACCCATTTTATACTGATTTCCCGGCATCGTCAAATTAAATATAGGAATCTCGTTCCTTTTTGAAGTAAAACAATATCTTGGAGGATTGTCGGGCACTAATTATTTTATATACTGCTCATAAAATGAAAATGGTGTGCAGCCCAGCTCCTGTGCAGGAGAATCGCTAGCCACCTCACCCAAGGTTCCATTGCTGTAAACATAATGTGAAACGCCAGCGT
>CAZUAP010000137.1:0-5300 GCA_964617975.1 uncultured Acetatifactor sp.
GTGGACTGTGCCTATGACGGAGAGGAAGCGCTGGAGTATGCCAGAAACAATCAATATGATATCATTCTTTTGGACGTGATGCTCCCGAAACTCACAGGATTTGAGGTATGTCAGCAGATAAGGGAGTTTTCGGATGTCCCTATCATTATGCTCACCGCAAAGGGAGATGATATGGACAAGATTCTGGGACTGGAGTATGGCGCGGATGACTATATTACCAAGCCCTTCAATATTTTGGAGGTGAAGGCGCGCATCAAGGCGATTATGCGCCGGGTGGATTCTAAGAAAGCTCCGAAGGAACCGCAGCGTTTTATCGAGAGCGCAGATTTGAAACTGGATTGTGAGGGCAGACGTGTCTACATTGGCAGCCGGGAGATTGGACTCACTGCCAAGGAGTTTGAGGTTCTGGAGCTTTTGATGCGCAATCCCAACAAGGTATATGGGAGAGAAAATCTCTTGAAACTGGTGTGGGGAGCGGACTATCCCGGGGATGTGCGCACCGTGGACGTACATATCCGCAGACTTCGCGAGAAGATTGAGGAAAATCCCAGCGAGCCGAAATATGTCCATACCAAATGGGGGGTTGGCTATTATTTTTTGAATGAGTAGCAGGAAAAGGGATGAAAAAGATACAGAGACTAATCGAACAGTTGAGGAAAAAAATCCCTCTGAAAAGTCTGCGCCTTCGTATATTTGTGATTGTGCTTGCGACGGGGATTGTGCCCGGAATGATTGTGGGCATGGGGATTGTACAGAATTATGAGGACAGGGCTGTGGAACGGCGTGCTGCCAATGTTCAAAACCAGCTCAAGGTCGTGGCAAACCACCTTGTCAGCAATGATTATATGGCAAATTACAGTTCGGAGGACCAGAATTACAGGACTTCCCGACAGGTCATCAATGCGGAGCTGGAAATGATTGCCAGTCTGTATGAGGGCCGCGTGATGATTATCAACAGCAATTTTAAGGTTGTGATGGATACCTATGGCATCAGCGAGGGGAAAATTATCATCTCCGAGGAGGTTATCAAGTGCTTTCAGGGAGAGACGATTTCTCATTATGACCCAGAGCACGGATACATAGAGATGACAACGCCCATCATGGATACCACATCAAGCTCCACGGAAAATAGCGTCATCAAGGGCGTGATGCTCACGAGTATTTCCAACGACAGTATCGTGACCATCAAGGAGGATTTGAACCGGCGAGTGTTGCTGATTGAGACATTGCTTGCGCTGGTTGTTGTAGTGCTGGCACTGGTGCTTGCGGTGGCAATCACCAAACCCTTCAACCGGATTACCCAGGCAATCAAGGATGTGAGTGCCGGGTATACCGATGAGAGCATCGCCGTGCCGGACTATGTGGAGACGGTACACATCGTGGATGCTTTTAATCAGCTCTTAAGGCGTATGAGGGATTTGGACGAGTCCAGACAGGAATTCGTGGCAAATGTGTCTCATGAGCTCAAGACGCCCATGACCTCCATCAAGGTTTTGGCGGATTCACTGCTGGCGGAGCAGGATGCACCGGCGGAGCTCTACCGTGAATTTATGGAGGATATTGTCTCTGAAATCGACCGGGAAAACCGTATTATCACGGACTTGCTGGCACTGGTAAAGATGGATAAAAAGGTGCAGGATATGAGTATCTCTGCCCTGAATATCAATGAATTGGTGGAGCTGATTCTGAAACGTCTGCGCCCCATAGCCAGAAAAAAGGATGTGGAGGTTGTGTTTGAGAGTATGCGCCCCGTGGTGGCTGAGGTGGATGAGGTCAAGATGACTCTGGTGATGACCAATCTGGTGGAGAATGCCATCAAGTACAACAAGGAACATGGCTGGGTGAAGGTGGAGCTTGACGCAGACCATCAGTTCTTTACCTTCAAGGTCAGCGATTCCGGTATCGGTATACCGGAGGAATCCCTCGCCCATATCTGCGAGCGTTTTTACCGGGTGGACAAATCTCATTCCAGGGAAATCGGCGGTACGGGACTGGGGCTTGCTATCACCAAGAGCGCAGTGCTGCTGCACAGGGGAACTCTCACCGTAACCAGCGTGGAGGGAGAGGGTTCGACTTTCACGGTCAAAATTCCGCTGAACTACATTGTGTCGTAGCGTAAGCCCGACAAAACAGTTTGCATCATAGTATGGCAGGAGAAAAGGTTGAAAAATATGAAAAAGCTGTTTGCAGTGCTTGGGTGTCTGCTTTGTCTTGCGGGGCTTTGTGCCTGCGGCAAAGAGGAAATTACAGGCAGTGATGTATATCAGATTTATGTGGTTAATAATGAAGAGACCAAGGTAGAAACGCATGAGCATATGATGCAGGCGACAGATACAGAAACCATGGTGAATGAGCTTTTGGGGTGCCTGGCAGCCCAGCCGGAGAAACTGGAGTACAAGGCACCGCTTTCCATGGGCTTTGAAGTGCTCTCGGTAGATTTTTCGGATGGAAAACTGTATTTGGATGTGGACGGGGCATATCTGAATCTGCCTGCCACGACGGAGGTGCTGGTGAGGGCGGCAATCGTGAGGACGATGACCCAGATTCCTGAGGTGCGCTATGTCGGCATCACGGTAGAGGGAAAACAGCTTTTCGACAATGCCGGCGAGGCGGTAGGGCTTATGAATGCGGATTTGTTCATCGACAATGACGGAAATGAAATCAATACCTATGAGCTCACCAGAGTGAAACTGTATTTTGCAAACGAGGACGGCGATAAGCTGGTGGCGGCATACCGCGAAAAATATTATTCCACCAACATTCCGTTGGAGAGGTTTGTGGTGGAGGAGCTGATTGCCGGTCCCAGCGGGCAGGTGGAGGGTTTGTATCCTTCCATCAATCCGGAGGTCAAGATACTCAGCGTTATGACGCAGGATGGCATATGTTATGTCAATTTGGATGCCAATTTCCTGACTGTGGTAAACAATGTGTCCACGGAGCTTTCAATATATTCCATTGTGAATTCTCTGGCGGAGCTGAGCAATGTCAATAAGGTGCAGATATTGGTGAACGGCGAGGTGCCGGCGAGTTTCGGAAGTTCGGCGTTTGAGCGCAATCTGGACTGTGTGACAACGTTGGATAAGTAAATACAATAAAACTGAAAATCATTTAAATCTAAAAAGACAGGAGATACAAAAATGCGAAGACCATTGCTTTTTTGGTCCTTTTGTCTGGTGGTGTTTCTGGCGGTTCTGCATTGTAGGTCCGACGCCTTAGAGGGCGGCGGACCGCCGGACGGCGCAAGTATCACAATCATCGGACAGGTGTGTCAAAAGGACGAAACTTCTTTTATTCTTAAAATTCCGAAAAGTGCCGCAAATCAGTGGCAGGATAATCAAAACAATCAATTTATAATGAAAGTTGCCAACGGAATCCGTGAAGAACGGTTTCTTTGCGTATACGAATCTGCCCCGGAGCTTGTTTTGGGCAGTACGGTGGCGGTGGAGGGGCAGTTTTCAGACTTCACGGAGGCGACTAATCCGGGGGAATTTGACTACGCGCGCTATTATCATTCTGTGGGTTATGTGGGGCGGCTGAAAAACGTCAGTGTCGTGGAGGCGTCAGAACCGACAGTGCGGTGGCAGGAAGGACTTTACCGGCTGAGATGCTATTGGGAGAGAAGGCTCTATGCAGTCTTTCCGGAGAAGGAGGCATCTGTCATGGCGGCGATTCTTCTGGGGGACAAATCAGGGGTGGATGCGGATGTCAAGGCAATGTATAAGAGAAACGGCATCATTCATATTCTCAGTATCTCGGGTCTCCATATCACCATTCTGGGAATAGGCTTATACAAACTTTTGCGGAGACTGGGACTGCCGGTTTGGTTTGCTGCGGTGACAGGCGGTGCCACACTGCTTTTGTACGGCGTGCTGACAGGCATGGGAGTGTCTGTCTGCCGGGCGATAGGGATGTACCTGCTGCGGATGCTGGCGAACCTGTGGGGCAGAACCTATGATATGCTCACCGCGCTGGGGGTGGCGGCAGCGGGGATGGTCTGTTATCATCCGGCATGGCTGGAGCATATGGGATTTTTATTGTCCTTTGGCTCCATCCTTGGGGTGGGGGCGCTCCTACCGGCACTTTCCTTCGGAAAAAAGCATACGGCAGAGCCAAAGCTGTGCGAAACCTACAGTTTCAAAGACAGATTTCTCAGCAGACTTTTGAAACTATGGAAGGGTTTGACGGAGAGCCTGGGACAAAGCCTGCTGGCGGGAATCTCCATCACGTTGACCACCCTTCCGGCGCAGTTGTGGTTTGCATACGAGATACCGGTGTATTCTGTATTGCTGAATATCATTGTTCTGCCGTTTATGAGTGTATTGATGGTGGCGGGGATGATTGCCATGCTGATTCCGGGACTTGGAATTGTCGGAACGGCGGATGTGGTAATTCTCGCCGGATATGAGCAGCTGTGCAATCTGTTTGAAAAGCTGCCTGTGACCATGTGGAATCCGGGATGCCCGGCAGTGTGGCAGATAGTTGTATATGGTCTGCTGTGGGGGCTCGCCGTGTGGATGGGGGCGAGGGCGCAGAAGAAACAGATGGTGCAATTCGGTGCGTTGACTGCGGCGGTTTTGACGCTGGGGCTGTCCGGGCAGCGGGAGGATAGGATTACCTTTCTGGATGTGGGGCAGGGGGACTGCATCTGTGTGCAGACAGCCTCCGGGGAGGTGTATCTTTTTGACTGTGGCAGCAGCAGCCGCAGCAATGTGGGGGAGAGGGTGCTGATTCCCTTTTTGAAATATTACGGCATACAGACAATCGACGCCGTGCTGGTGTCCCATGGAGATGCGGACCATATGAACGGGATTATAGAGCTTCTAGAATTGAGCGGGCAGGAGCATATCCGCGTGCGGCAGCTGGTGCTACCGGGAATTGACAGCGGACTGCTGCAGGAGGAGTTTGGCGAATTGCTGGAAACTGTGCAGGATGCCGGACCTAAAGAGAAGATTGCGGTGACTTGCATCCGGGCGGGAGATAGCTGGCAGAGCGGCGGTACGAATCCGGACAGTTTTCTTTGCCTGCATCCGTCGGCGGATGGGGAGAGCCCGGGGGGAAATGAAGGTTCGGAGTGCTTTTACCTTGAAATGGGTCAGGGGCAGAGCCGCATATCCGTCCTGTTAACGGGAGATGTGGAAGGTACGGGAGAACAGGAGCTGATTGAGGAGCTTCAAAGATACAATATTCGGGATGTGACGTTACTTAAGGTGGCGCACCACGGTTCAAAATACACGACGGCGGATGCACTTCTGGAGCAGATTCGCCCGAAGGCAGCAGTGATTTCCTGCGGCAGGAATAAC
>CAZUAP010000138.1:0-5253 GCA_964617975.1 uncultured Acetatifactor sp.
ATCTAATCCATTGGGATTGGCAGAGTTCACTCTTTCAAGAAAGGATCCTGAGTATGTGGGCAGAGCCAAGGATATCCAGCGTGTGGAGAAGGCGAGAATGGAGGGGGAACATCCCTGTCAGGTGCATCCCGATGTGAAACCTGTGATGCAGGTAGTCAAGCAGACCTTCACCGAGGCAAATCACGAGAATACCGGTTTTGGCTCCACCATTTTTGCAGTGAAACCCGGAGACGGTTCCGCCCGCGAGCAGGCAGCCTCCTGCCAGAAGGTGCTGGGCGGCTGGGCGAACATTGCCAATGAGTACGCCACCAAGCGGTATCGCTCCAACCTGATTAACTGGGGTATGCTGCCGTTCCTGATTCAGGAGGGCGAGCTTCCCTTCAAGAATTTGGATTACCTCTTTATCCCCGGCATCCGGAAGGCTGTGGAGGACAAGACGGAAGTCATCAAGGCTTATGTGGTGGACAGAGAGGCGAACTCTCTGAGAGAATTTGAGCTGCGGCTCGGCGAGCTTACGGATGAGGAGCGTCAGATTATCCTGAAGGGCTGTCTTATCAATTACAATCGCGTCTAAAGTTTCATAAAATTGTGTCGATATAAAAATTACAGGATGGAAGAACAGGCCAACTGACATCCGAGTAATATGACACCACGGATGGTATTTTTTGCGGAGAAACGGATTCCTTCGCAGAGGTACCATCCCTTTTTTATGAGGGACAGGAAGTCAAAAGCAGACAGCTTTACCATAAAATCGACGGGTGGTGGTAAAGAAGGAGCGAAAGGAAAGGATTGAAGATTGATTCCGCTACCATAGGAATGGAATCCGCAAGGAGCTATCAGGCTACCAAAGCAATTTACAGACGTTTTCTGCTAACGGAATATCAGGAAACGTCACTCACCAACAGCGACAGCGCGTTGAGCGGGGAAACTACGGAGGGAGAGTCCGCAGAGTCCGCCTCCGGCAAAAATCAGTATACGCTGGAGGATTTACAGAACAGCTTGGGACTCAGCAAAGGGCGCGTAAACCTGCGCACGGCGAACAGCAGCAATATGGTTGACAATCTGCGGCAGGTGACAGTCCGCTACATATTCAATCTGCTATTTGCAGACAGAAGGGGCAAGTTGAGCGACTGGCTGCAGGAGCATGGACTGACCACCGGGAGCAGCACCAGTCAGAGCAGTCTGACGCAGACCTCCGGCAGTGATGTGCTGCAAAATTTTGCGGCAACCAACACGACGGTCAGAATATTCGACTATTCCCAACAGACCCATCAATTTGAACAGGAAGATACCAGTTTCTCCACCGTGGGAACAGTGCGTACCTCCGATGGGAGGGAGATTTCGTTCAATGTGGATGTCAGCATGAGCAGACAGTTCCAGCAGACCTTCAAAGAGGATTTGCAGATTGCATCGGTTAAGATGTGCGACCCTCTGGTCATCAATCTGGACACGGATGTGGCGCAGCTCTCCGACCAGAAATTTTATTTTGACATTGACGCCGACGGCGAGATGGATGAAATCTCCCAGTTGGACGGACGGAGCGGGTATCTGGCTCTGGACCAAAACGGTGACGGCGTAATCAATGACGGAAGTGAGCTTTTCGGTACTGCAAGCGGCGACGGCTTTGCCGATTTGGCACAGTATGACGAGGATGGCAACGGGTGGATTGATGAGAATGATGCCGTCTGGTCCAAGCTGCAAATCTGGTGCAAGGATGAAAATGGGCAGGATGTGCTCTATCGCCTGGCAGACAAGGGTGTGGGCGCTATCTGTCTTCAGAAGGCCTCCACAGATTTCACGCTGCAGGGTGCCGAAGGACAGACTAATGGCGCAATCCGCAGTACAGGTATTTTCCTCTATGAGAATGGCAATGTGGGTACCGTGCAGCACGTGGATGTTGCAAAGTACGAGCAGGGCGCGTAACGTTATATATCATAACTGTTCAGAGCCCATCTCCAAAAAGCTTCGCATTTTGTCGATGTGGCGTAAACAAAATCCGGTTCAAAAGACTGTGGGACAGAAGTTCCGCAGTCTTTTTATGTGCGCAGATTTTTGAATAAAACTTTTTCTTTGGGCAAGACTAGAACTGACAGCAGCAGATGACAAAAAGGGGAAAATAAGAGAGGAAGGAAGATTAAAATATGAGAAAAAACAGGCGAGACAGCATCAGGAGAGAGCGCATCATCATGCTTGCCTCCTCCGCTTTTGTGTTGACGGCATTGACCTTGACCGGTCTATATATGAAAGGGCAGGAGGCGAAACAGCAGGACGATGGCTACACGCTGGATTTTACTGCGCTCGGAAACAGCTCGGAGGACAAACTTCAGGAGATTGCGGACACTCAGCAGGCGAAAAATGACACTGCAGTCAAAAAGACGGAAATCAGTCAGGATAATGATCTGGATTATATGCCGTTGGAGGAGGAACTGTCTGCGGAGGCAGGTTCGCATCTGGTGGAGATTCCTGGGCTGACCGATACCACCGATACCACCGATATCGGAGTGGAAAATACAGTGGAGGACGTTCTGCAGGAGGCGGACAGTCAGGCTGAGGAAAGCAAGGATAGCAAAGAAAGCAAGCAGACAGCGGCGACGTTTCATTTCACCGAGGAGCAGGGGTTGACCAGACCTGTGAGCGGCGAAATCCTTCTGCCCTACAGTATGGACGGCAGTATTTATTTTGCCACGCTGGACCAGTACAAATACAATCCTGCCACAGTGTTTGTGGCAACAGAAGGGGAGAGCGTGGTGTCCTGCGCCGAAGGACAGGTGACCAATATATTTGAGGATGCGGAGCTGGGCAAATGTGTGACAATCGATTTGGGCGATGGATACGTGGCAACCTACGGGCAGCTTACGAATATTCAGGTGGCGAAGGACGGATATGTGAAAGCAGGGACGCAGATTGGCTCTGTGGCAGCTCCCAGCAGATATTACAGTCTGGAGGGGACGAACCTCTACTTCCGTCTGGAGAAGGACGGACAACCTGTAAATGCGGAAAATTTGTTTTAAGGAGCTCAGTATGTATATTGTAGGTGGCAAAATTATAACCATGGCAGAGAGGGAGTATGAGGACGGCGTGCTCCGCATCTTAAATGGGAAGATTGCCGCAGTGGGCAGCAGAAAAGAGGTTCCCATCGAACCGGAGGCTGCGGAGACTGTTTTGCAGGCTGCCGGTGCATGGATTATGCCTGGTCTCATCGAGGCACACTGCCATATGGGTATCACCGAGGAGAAGAAAGGGATGGAGGGAGATGATTGCAATGAGACAGTCAATCCCATCACTCCTTATCTGAGAGCGGTGGATGCCATCAATACCATGGATGCCGCCTTTGGCGATGCAGTCCGGGCAGGCATCACCGCTGCCATGATTGGTCCCGGCAGCTCCAATGTGGTGGGAGGACAGTTTGCAATGCTCAAAACCTGTGGCAGACGGGTGGATGATTTGATTGTGAAGGCGCCTGCCGCCATGAAAGTGGCTTTCGGGGAGAATCCGAAGGTCAATTATTCCGGCATGGGGAAAAGTCCCTCCACCCGAATGGCAATCGCAGCCATGCTGCGCAGGGAGCTTTCGGAGGCAAAAGAATATCTGGAGAAAAAAGAGCGGGCTGAGGAGCAGGGGGAGCATTTTACCGAGGATTTTACCAAGGAGTGCTGGATTCCCGTGCTGCGGGGTGAGATTCCCTTAAAGGCGCATGTGCATCGGGTGGATGATATTTTTACAGCCATCCGCATCGCCCGGGAGTTCCATCTTTCCATGACACTGGACCACTGTTCGGAGGGTCACTTAATAGCAGGAGAGCTTGCGGAGGCGGGATATCCCGCCATCGTGGGTCCGGACCTTGCCAGCCGGAGCAAAATTGAGGTACAGAATATGGCGTTCAAGACTGCGGGAGTGCTCAACCGGGCAGGGGTGATGACGGCAATCACCACAGACCATCCGGTGTCGCTGATTCAGTCGCTGCCCATCTGTGCCGGTTTTGCGGTCAAGGCAGGGCTGCCGATGCAGGAGGGCTTGAAATCCATCACGATTTATCCGGCTCATATCTGCGGTGTGGCAGACAGGATGGGCAGTCTGGAGGTTGGCAAGGATGCGGATATCGCCATCTTTACCGGCAATCCCATGGAAGTATTCACGGAGACGCTCTATACGATTATCGATGGAGAAATCGTTTACCAGAGGGGCGGGGAAGTCAAATACAAAAAGTTTGTATATGTATGAGGATTGGGAGCGGGAAACCGCTCCTGATAAGCATAAAGCAGATATTGCGAAGTTGTTATGAGGAAAAAGCAAATTCTAAGATTATGGACAGCTTGTAGCCTTTGATTGAGGAGTGCAAAGAGAAAAAGTACAGACTGGCTATTTTTGAATCTGGGGAGCAGGATTTGGTGGAGAACACTAAAGATTTGCTAATTCACAATCGAGGACTGGAAAAGACCGATGATGGGAAGAATCGTTTCTTTTCTACCCAAAATTGATGGAAGTTGGTTAGAAAATACATGTATAGAATGGATAGAAGCATAGTTTTTGCCATAACACTAAAGGACGGCTGAATAAGATTCAGCCGCCATATAGTTTAAAATTTCTTGTCTTTTGGTGGGCAAGGATCGTTGCCATAACTATCTTTGTCACGAATTTGTCCATTGCGCCCGTGAATTACTAACTCACTTTGTTGATTCATGGCGATGGGACGTGCGTAATCAATAGCTTGTTTTTGCGTAGTAAAATTTTTAGTGGCTTTATTAGATCCTTCACGCTTGAGTTGCCACTGCCCATTGTTGGGCACTACATGTTGATTAGCCATAGTGATGTCCTTTCTCTGCTTAAACAGCTGTGTAATGTTTCCAAGGGATTCTTGCAGGGTGAATTTTTGCAAGGAAACGTACAATGTCCGGTCTACCATCATAGGTAGGAATACCACAAGAGTTTTGAGCCATTAGAATAATCGGAATATTACCGAAAAATCGAATGAAACTTGCACGTATTTGTTCCTTGGATGTGCTTGTGAGAACATATGGTTTCACAACAACGATTGCAAAGGTTACACCTTGCTCTCTGATTTTAGCTCCATCGAACTGCATAGGTTTTCCTCCTTTCCTGTTATTAGGAATAGAGATAAAAACTTTTCAAAATGATTGAATTCCGTGTAGGAATGTGTTATGATTCAAATGCAACTTTGAATTCGCGAAAGCGATTTCATTTTGAAAGGGTGGTCTTCTGGACCATCTTTTTTTATCCCTGTTTTAGCACTCG
>CAZUAP010000139.1:0-5243 GCA_964617975.1 uncultured Acetatifactor sp.
CAATTTCTCGATAATCTTGACCTCCGTAGCGATGCTGGCATGGTCCGTGCCGGGCTGCCAGAGGGCATTGTAACCCTGCATACGCTTAAAACGGATGAGAATATCCTGCATGGTGTCGTCCAGAGCGTGCCCCATGTGAAGCTGCCCGGTGATATTTGGAGGGGGAATCACAATGGTAAAGGGCTTTTTGGAATGGTCCACCTCAGCGTGAAAATATTTGTTGTCCAGCCACTTCTGATAAAGTCTGTCCTCTATGCCCTTGGGGTCATAGGTCTTTGCAAGTTCCTTGCTCATTCATGTTCTCCTTTCGATTCCTCAGCATTTCTAAGAAAAAAGCCCTCTGCAGAGAATCTCTGCAAAGGGCGTCAATAACTCGGTACCACCTTTGTCACAGCCTTTTCCAACATCATTAATATTAGGTTATCGGCTGGGATTTGTCAAGGGCAGTTTGGGTCACATTTTATGCTTTTGTTCTTCTATAAATTCTGCTTTGATTTCATCAATTCGCTTCAGGACATTTTCAATGGCTTCCGTTTCATCTCCCGGTCTGATGCTCACTCCGACATTGTTGGACTTCTCGACGGCTGCCAATTTCTCACGCTCTTTTATCTGCTTGCGGAAAAGCGCTTTGAACACAATGCGCACAAACGGCTGGATGAAGAAAAGCTGTGTGAAATAAGCAAACGGGAAGTTGAAACACACCAGTTTCAGCCAGTTGGCAAGCAGCGTTAAAATATGGAACCCATTATAGTACGGATAATAAAAAATCGCAGCCAGAAAGCTCATAGCCGGGCACATCAATCCGACCGTGGCACAGATGATTGCGCTCTCAAAAATCATGGGGTGATTCCTGCGCGGGTCAAAGACTCTGCTCGCCAATTTGAAGGAGCAGGGGCTGCCCATCAATATTTCCAGACAGTATGCAAAGCAGAACTCTATGAGTATCACCGCCCATATAGGCAGCATGGTTCCGAACATATACACTCCTCCCTGAGCACGAATCGCAGCCAGGACACCTGCCTCCCCTGTGACGGTCATGAGGGTACTTCCATTGATTACATAGAGACTGTAGAACACATAAGCATGTACCGTAATCACTACGGTAATGAATGCAAAGACCATTCTTTGAAACTGATTTTGTGGCATAATTTCCTCCTTTTGACATGAAAAAACACAGACAGTGCAGCACGCAATCCCAAAATACAAAACAATGTTCCGTAATCAGATTTACGTGCCAAGCACTACCTGTGTCATCATGTATGTTCTTTATTCTATTTTTATCCGCGTTTGATTCTATCACATCTATTCTTTTAAAATCAAGCTATTTTTTATTTTGGCAAAATCTGGTTGCATTTTCGTTTTTCTTATTTCCCTTAGCGCAGCGGACACATGACACTGCTACAATCGCCCACGCAATCAGGCTGACCACTTCACTGATTCTCCAATAGAAGGGGCTCACAAAGCGCACCTCCAGCGTGCCGTCAAAACCCACAGGAAGCAGCACCCGCACCAGATGATTGTCCCCGTCGCAGATGGTGAGCTCCTGTCCGTCCTCAGTGTATGCCCGGTAGCCCTTGTAGAGCAGCATGGGCAGCTCCACGTAGCTCTCCGTCTCGCCGGTATTCGCACAGGAAAGCCATGCGTGGAGATAACGCTTATCATAGCTTTTGATAGTCACATCTGCACCTGCCGCCGGACCGGTGAAGGTGAGCAGGGAGTCATCCGTCCCCTGCACCAGATATTCCGCCCCAGAGATGTAACCAAAGCCCATGCCCTCCTCATTGTAAAGAGTATAGTGATTCTGTTCCGTCAGGGAATGCCTGATTAGATACAGGGGGCAGGTGAGAACACTTGCCACCGTGAAAATACCTGCCACTGTCAGCACACAGACCGCCCCTCTCTTAGTCTGCCTGTCTCCAAAGACCATCTTACAGTACCACACGCAAAATCCGAAAACCATAACTAAAAAGACCATAGCCCATCCCAGAAAACGGTTGGGAAACTGCAGGCTGCTCACCAGGGAGGCTGCCACAGCATTTTGCTCCTGTATCCAATCCCATGGGAATATCTTGAGGGTCATAAATAGCAGCAGGCAGGCGAGCACCGCGGAAAACTTTGCAGCGGGAAATTGCACCGAATATCTTTGGGATAACCTCCGGTGTCTCAGCCTCCCGCACAGCCAGAGCACCAAAAAGATTCCAAGCCCCACCATACACAACAGTCCCGGGCCCACGGGCTCCACGCCCACCAGCCCCTTACTCTCCAGCGTCTCCTGCACGCTCTGACTCCATGAATTGACAAACAGCTGGGTGAAATACAGCCCCCTCTCCTGGATGGTTCTGCCGGAGACATGGCGGATGTGCATATCTTGGGTCAGATAATAGTCCGCAAATGGAACCAGATACCAGAGGCTTAATCCCAACGCCCCCAGCGCCCCCTTCGCCAACGCGCAAAACACCGGCAATTTCACTATCCGCCATATACATACCACACAGACAATCAGGGTCAGAAATGCTGTAATTTCACAGGTCAGCACATGAGTCTGCATCAGCCCGGCATATCCGAAAGCCACCGGCAGCCATGCCGTCCTGTAGCTTTTCTCATTCGTATCCTCCGTCAGGACGCGGTACATCCCATAGAATACCAAGGGCAGAAAAGTAATGGCACTGCCTTCCCCCAAAGCCCCTGTAATGTCCAGCTTATAAATACGAATGACAGACAAGGTGTAGAGCGCGCTGCACATCAGGCCGATATTGTCATCCTCAAAAATTCTGCTGAAACAGTACCACGCAATCGCCGCTGTGGCGAGGTTCAAAAGGATGCAGAAAATATTGTAGGAGGTAGCGACGGTAAATCCCGCCAGTCTGAGGAGTGCCGGAAAATACAGCAGGGCATTACAGTAAAAAACTCCGTCCGCATAACCGTGACCATAGAGCCATTCCGGCTCCAACCGCACCGGAAACTGCCCGCTGAGCAGCCCGTCCTTGACACCTTCTATGCGTTGGAGATGATAAGTCAAATCCGCACCGCCCAGCACAAATCCCCGAAGCTGCGGCAGCGATGCCAGAAAAGTGATGACTGCCAAAAAGAAAAATACTTTTTTGGCTCCTGACGAAATTCCATATTGTCTGTTGTAGCAGACAGCCGCCAAAAGTGCGTACCCTGCCGCCGCTGCAAAAAGCACCAGTACCAGCAGCATACTCCAGAGCTTGCCTGTATCCGAGATGACAAGGTCACCAGTCTCAAGAGCCCCCTCGCCGCCGTAGGAAACCACAATCTGCAGATTGTCCGTGGGCTCAAAAAGCCACATATCATAGCTTGTCTCCGCAAGTCCTTTATAACAATGCTCCCCATTGGTCAAAAGCGCCCTGTGATGCACCGTGTCGTCCTTCACGCTGCATATGGCGGAATAATCCGTGTCCGTCCGGTACGCCAGAGAGACTTCATACACTCCCGGTTTCAGCGAAATCCCCTCATAGACCACCGTATCCGTGGAGGCTGTACCGGTCTCAAACCGGTATGTCCCCTGATACTCATATTCTGCCTTGGGCAAAAGCAGCCTGACTACACAAAACACAAGCAGCAGGCAGACTGCTGCCGTATAGACTATAATTCCTTTTTGCCTCCATAAATTCAGCGCTTTTATTTTTTGATACATAAACAGTTCTTCCCTTCTCTGCGGATTCACTGCATCCTCTTTCTCCACATTGTAGCATATCCCTCCAAAACGTGTAAAGTTTTGGTATTCAAAACTGGCATGGCAAAAAAGTTTTATTCTGGCTCTGTTTATCAAGCCAATTTTTCTATACACTGTCCTTTGACAATAAATGGATATAGAAAGAGGAGATTCTATTATGGAAAAGAAAAAGAGTTACGGCGTGCTTATCGTCGGAATTGTATTGCTGATTGCCAGCGGTATTTTTGCAGTGTATGCATACAATACCAGCTATGCAGACTCTCTGGTCATCGGAAATGAATTGACAGAAATCAAGAATGAAATCAAAGCGATTGAAGATGGCACTGCCACCGGAGATTTGGATACCTTGAAAATTCAGCAGACTGCATTGTCTGATGCGAAACTGAGCAGCGAGCGTCCCTACTCCTACGGTTTGACCGTCCTGTTCTTTGCGGTTTTACTGTTTTTCAAGGGGATTTATAATGCGCTCGTGGGTATCACACCCACCCAGAGGACAGACATCAAGAGACTGGCTCAAGCCGGACTGCTGGCAGCGCTGTGCTATATCGGTTTCACCTTCTTCAAGATTGATATTCCGGTGGGCACCGAAAAGACTGCATTCCACTTCGGTAATGTGTTCTGTGTGCTTGCAGCCCTGCTGATTGGCGGATATTGGGGCGGACTCGCCGGTGCCATCGGTATGACCATCGGGGATTTGACGACCTCCTATGTCACCAGCGCACCCAAGACCTTCCTTTTAAAACTTTGCATCGGTCTGATTGTGGGACTGGTAGCCCATGGCATTTTCAAGCTCAGCCGCTCCCACTCACCCAAATATGTAACCGGTGTCACCGTGCTCTCCGCCGTATGCGGCATGGCATTCAACGTGGTAGCAGACCCCTTGGTGGGATATTTCTATAAGACGTACCTTTTGGGCATTCCTCAGGACATCGCCAAGGCCCTTGCCAAGATAAGCACCCTTACCACCGCAGTCAACGCCGTCGTTGCCGTGATTGCCGCCTCTATCTTTTATCTGGCTTTGCGCCCTGCACTGAAAAAATCCGGATTGTTCGTACAGCTTGCTGAGGAAAAACCCACTGTTTAATCCGTTTTACCATCGAAAATATTCGTTACCTTCTCCGCATATTGCCGCCATTCGCTCTCATAGAGCTGCAACAGTGACCAGCCCCGGCTGGTCACCTTGTAATAGCGGCGGTTGCGCCCTGCACATTCCTTGTCGTGTGCCTCCAGACAGCCTTCCTTCTGCAATCTGCGCAGCACGGGATACAGGGTGGACTCAGACAAATCGAGGACACGCCGCACATCCTGTGTAATCTTGTACCCATAGGTACCCTCCGGCTCCTTTGCCACCACAGCAAGAACGATGGCATCCAAGAGCGCTGCACCTGTATTAAATACCATTTCGCACGCCTTTCTACTTCTTTCTATTACAATTTCTATTTCACTTTCTATTCTACCTTTGGGTTTATCTTATGTTTTGCAATAATGCCACATAGCATTGTTGAATATACTATATGGCATATACTATTTGCTGTCAAGGCACGTT
>CAZUAP010000140.1:0-2357 GCA_964617975.1 uncultured Acetatifactor sp.
TTTAAATGGCATGTCTGTTGTCTCCATGACTATTGCATTTCCTCCAATCCACCATCCTCAGCAAGTTTCAAGACCTTCTTCTCCACACGGTCTATCTGCGCATTGCAGTTCTTTAAAAGCTGCATTCCCTCGCTATAGAGCGCAAATGCCTCCTCCAGAGAAATATCTTCCTCCTCCATACGTTCGATGGTCTCCTCCAGGCGCTCAAAATTTTCCTCCAAGGTCAGCTCTGCTGTTTCCTCCGTCTGTTTTTTCCCTGCCATGTCAATCCTCATTTCTGCGCGTTTTTATCTGCGCATTGTACTCGTCCTATGCCCGTGATTCCCTCAAGACCTCGGTCACCTGCGCATTGATACTGCCGTCCTGCACTCTGATGGTGAGTCTCTGTCCCTGACAGACTCCTTCCACAGAGCGTATATTATGCCCACTCTCATCCTCCACATAGGAGAAACCGCTCCTCAGTTTCTCCAGAGGGGAAAGCCCTTTTATTCTCTCAATATATAAGTCCAGATCATGACGCCTGCTCCTGAGGATATGCTCCATATGCTCCTGCAGCTGTTCCTCCAACCTGAGACTGCGCTGTTTTTGTTCCCGGATGCGACTGACCGGACTGTGAAACTGAAGCTGCATGGCATATTTGTCCAGCCTGTCCCGACTTCTGTCCGCATGACGTTTCATCAGCCTGTCCATCTGTTCTCTGCTATTCTCCATGCTCCCCAGAATATCCCGTATATCCGTCACCGCCAGCTCCGCTGCCGCAGAAGGTGTGGGTGCACGCAAATCCGAGACATAATCTATAATGGTCGTATCTGTCTCATGACCAACTGCAGAAATAATCGGAATGGAGCAGTCAAACACCGCCTGTGCCACAATCCTCTCATTAAATGCCCACAAATCTTCTATGGAACCGCCTCCGCGTCCCACAATCATCACATCCACCTGCTGACGCTCCAGAGCACGAATGCCCCGCACAATGCTCTCCGCTGCAGCCTCCCCCTGCACAATCGCCGGGTAGAGAATAATCTGCACATAAGGATTCCGTCTGGTGGCAATCTGGATGATATCACGCACTGCAGCCCCGGTGTCCGCCGTCACAACCCCCAGCGTTTTGATAAACTTCGGAATCGGCTGCTTGTACTCCGGTGCAAACATACCGCACTCCGCCAGCTCTGCCTTCAGCTGTTCATACTTTTCATAGAGAAGTCCTGCCCCATCCAGCACAATCTGTTTCGCATAGAGCTGGTATTTGCCATCCCTCTCATACACATCCACCGCACCGCCGACCACAACCTGCTGTCCCTCCGCAAGCCGGAAGGACAGTCCTGACGCACGCTGCCCTGCAAACATGACGCAGCTTATAGTGCCTTTTTCATCCTTTAAAGTAAAATAAATATGTCCAGAGGAATGATATTTACAGTTGCTGACCTCCCCCTTCACAAAGAGGGACTGCAAAAGATAATCCTGCGTGAACATATTTTTTACATACGTATTTAATTGTCCAACCGTATATACGTTACGAATCGCTTTCACCCGATTTCACAATCTTTGCAAGAATTGCATTTACAAATCCGCCCGACGCCTCCTGCCCATACTTTTTGGCAATTTCCACCGCCTCATTGATGGCGACGGAATCCGGTATATCCTCATCAAAACAAATCTCATAAACACCAAGGCGGAGCACTGTAAGTTCCACCTTGCCCATGCGCGCAGTGTCCCAGCCCTCCGTGTTGTCATTAATCATCTTATCAATCTCAGCCAGCTTGTCCTGAATCTTTCCACATCTTTCCACTACATATGCACCGCACTTCTCATCGGATGCATACTCGGTATCTTCAGCAGGTATGTCCACAAGAAAAAGTTCTTTCTGCTCCTCCATCTCAAGAGCGGAATGAAACTCCACGCGGAACAAAAGTCTGAATACCTGCTCTCTCAGCTCATGTCGTCCCATCATACTACTTATCCTTCTTCATACTCACTGCAGCAATGCGAATATTAACGCTGTTACAGCTTAATCCTGTCATATTCTCGATGGCACTCTTGACCTTGTTCTGCACCTGCTGGCACGTTGCGGGAATATTGTAGCCATAATCCATGGTCACTGCCAAATCTACATTCACGTTCCCATCTTCTACCGTCACGCGGACACCCTTCGTCAGTTTCTTCACACCGACCTTTGCCATGAGCTCATTGGTGATATTGCCCGCCATGGAGTTTACACCGCTGACCTCGGTTGCTGCCAGTGAGGCAATCATCGCAACCACATCGTCTGCAATCTGCACAGCGCCAACATTCTCGTCATCTTTAAGTATTACTGTGTTCTGATCTACTGCTTTTTCCATTTCGCTCCCTCCATTATA
>CAZUAP010000140.1:2457-5204 GCA_964617975.1 uncultured Acetatifactor sp.
TAAGTATTACTGTGTTCTGATCTACTGCTTTTTCCATTTCGCTCCCTCCATTATACCGGCTTTATACATAACGCTCGCCCAATCATTTCGGATGCAGCTGCTCGTGCAAGCACAGCATCTGTATCCGAAATGGTTGGGCTCTGCCCTTTGCGGACATTATACCACAGTTACCTTGTGTTTGTCATCATAAAAAAAGTCAGAGTCAGTTGTCTGTCGTTGCTTGTGTAGACGAAGGAATTTACTCCGCTCCCTGCCAGATAATCAAAGATTTCCTGCTGTTCCAACAGTCTCTCACACATGGTCTGATAACAGGTTTCATCTGCACACCGCAGGGAGATATCGTATCTTCCCTGTCCCAGTCTGGCATCCAGCAGTCCGGCAAGCTGTTCCTCGTCATACTCTGTAAACAATGCCCCTTCCCTGACATAATAATTGTCCTGTTCTGCCGTGCATTCCGGAAGCGGCAATGTCTCATCCGGCACATGGGTTCTGAGCAGCTGATCTGTCGTGATACAAAGGTAATCATAGCTTATCTCCGGCAATTCTCCCTCCGACTCCTCCGTCTGCAGTTCGGCACTCTGATAGGAGATATCCCCCCAGGTGGTATCCACGTAATAATAGCTGCCGTTGGATTTTACCAGATTCCATGCGTGTCCCTCTCCCGTATCCAAAACCTTTCCCTGCACCAGCGCACATTCCACCCCCATGCGGCTTGCAAGATATTGAAATGCCTTGGCATATCCCTGGCATACCGATTTATGCAGTACAAACACGGAATATATATTCTGATTGTCCTCCGCCTTCATGTCATAATCCGTGCTCAAAATCAGCGTCTCGTAGGCATATTTGATTTTCTCATAGTCATCCTCTGAATCCGGTGCAGCCCGAAGCAATTCCTCCACCGCCCGCTCTATCTCCTGCCTGCGTGCAAGCACGGTCTCTGCATCCGAACTGTAAGTGCCGGTAAATTCCACCGCAACCGTATTATCTCCACGGGTAAATCTGGTATAGCTGTATCCCTCCACATAAAAAAGCTCCGGATGGTCGTTTAGCACACTCTGAAAGATTTTATCCACCACCGACTCATCCAGTCCGGCACGGATACCCTCATCTGACAGCTTTACCCCCTCTGCCATGGTTCCCACTGCCTGTTCCATATCCCTGTACCAGATTTTTTCGCTGTCACTGAGCTGGTCGTAGGCATAGCTACCCGCATCCTCCGATAGAAAGCTGCCATTCTCCGGCAGCTGCCATACATCTCCGCCGGACTCATCTGTCTCCTCCTGCGAAGACGCCCTGCTTTCCAGTTCTTCCATGGTCAGCCGCCGCTCACCCGCACTGGAGGGCAGCGCCGTCTCCTCCTGCAGATATTCCGGCAGCTCGCAGCCAGACACAGTCAAAGCTGCACACAGCATTAAAACTGCCGCCAATATTTTTTTATAAAAAGCTGATACTTTCCCCATATTCACTGCTCCGGCATATCGGTTTTCATGAATCAGTCTTTCCTTAAGCTAGTTTCTGCTGAACTCTGTGAGGACGAGTCCCTCATTTCTATCCAATGTCATACCGATGCTCCAGGAATTGACAAACAACAGCAGAGGATTGCCCTTCATATCCTTGACCTTTTTCATATCGGAGGTACCTGTCAGCTTGGTGATATCTATCTCGTCCTTATTCTCAATCCATCGGATATGTTCATAGGGAAGATTTTCCAAGCGAATCTCCACATTGTACTCATTTTCCAGTCTGTACTTGAGGACATCAAACTGCAGCACTCCGACTACCCCCACGATAATTTCCTCCAGACCGGTGTTGAACTCCTGAAATATCTGAATAGCACCCTCCTGGGCAATCTGCTCAATTCCCTTCACAAACTGTTTCCGTTTCATGGTATCCAACTGGCGCACTCTGGCAAAGTGCTCCGGTGCAAAGGTAGGGATTCCCTCGTACTGAAATTTTTCCTTGGGCATACATAAAGTGTCGCCGATGGAAAAAATTCCCGGATCAAACACGCCGATGATATCTCCAGCGTAGGCTTCCGTCAAAATCTTTCTCTCATCCGCCATAATCTGCTGAGGCTGGGACAGGCGCATCACCTTATTGCCCTGCACATGGCGCACCTCCATGTTGGCATCAAATTTGCCTGAGCAGATACGCATAAATGCGATTCTGTCCCTGTGCGCCTTGTTCATGTTTGCCTGAATTTTGAACACAAATGCGGAAAACTCCTGCTCCGTGGGCTCAATCATTCCAATGTCCGACTTGCGCGGAAGGGGCGCGGTAGTCATATTCAGAAAATGTTTCAAGAAAATTTCCACTCCGAAATTGGTGAGCGCCGAGCCGAAACACACAGGGGTCAGCTTGCCCGCACGCACCTGCTCAAGGTCAAACTCCGCACTGGCTCCGTCCAGAAGTTCTATCTCCTCCAGCAGCTTGTCCGCAGGGGCATCTCCAATCAATTCTCTCAAATGCGCCTCATCCTGAATGGGAATTTCCGTGGCTGTGCCTTCCTTTGTGCCCTTCTCCGTGTCGGAATAGGCAATCACACACTTTTTCTCCCTGTCGTAAACTCCCTTAAAGCCTTTTCCTGAGCCGATAGGCCAGTTCACGGGACAGGTGGCAATTCCCAGCTCCTTTTCTATCTCATCCAGCAGCTCAAAGGTGTCGTTGGCATCACTGTCCATCTTGTTGATAAAAGTAAAAATAGGAATCCCCCTCATACCGCACACCTTAAACAGCTTTCTGGT
>CAZUAP010000141.1:0-3802 GCA_964617975.1 uncultured Acetatifactor sp.
CGATAGCTACAGGAGCAGTATAATCCGGCATAGTGTAGTTTTGGTCAACCTTCTCTGTTCATTACAGACGAGACGGGGGAGGTGCTGGAGGATGCCGGGCGCAGTGACGAGTGTGTCATTTTACACACCTTTGACATGGAGGCTGTGGACACGCTGAGGATGAGCTGGGGACTTTTCCGGGACAGACGCCCTGAAATGTATGGGGAGATAAGCCGCTGAAGAAAAAATCTATAAAGATATAAAAAAGGGATACTCACGGTTCCATGAGTATCCCTTTTGCTGCCAATTCCTGCTTTATCATTTCCAACGCTTTCTCCGAGGGCGCCTCGATGGTATGGTAATGACAGTCTCCGGTTAAATCCTTCAGAGGCCGGGAGGTGCTCCGCCTCATTTTTTCACAGAATTCCTCGGCATCCTTTAGGTCATTTATGACCAAATCCGCCCGAATCTGCCCATAGAGGTCGTGGTCGACAGAGATGTCCAGCATGGAGCCGCCGTAATCTACAATGGAGCGCATCTCATCAAGCGTCTGTTCCAAGGTGTGGCGCACCATGATGACTGCGGTGCAGCCGGAGCGTTTCTCGAGGGGATGGAACAACACATAGCCCTTGTTGGTGGAGAGAATATTGCGGTTTTCCGCTCTCAACAGGGCAATATCCTGAACGATAATCTGGCGGCTGACGCCGAAGTGCTTTGCCAGCTCCGTGCCGTTCGTGGGTGAGGTCTTTGAATCCAGATATTCTACAAGTGCCTTTCGGCGCATCGCTCCATCGAGATTTACGCTCATGTCAATGATTCCTCCTAGCGTCCGCGGCTTTTTTTGATGCGGAGACGCTCCTTTTGGGTCAGGTAGGTTTCCAGCCCGCCGACACGATTATTGAGACGAAAACCATATACAATTTTGCCGTGCTCCAGCTCCTGTCTGCGCACGGTAATTCCATAGAGATGAAAGCTGTAATTCTGGTTCAGTTCCTCCAGATAATCCTCCAGAAGAACGTGAACCAGCTGTTCGTTTTCCAGCTCCAGCTCCGGCCCGCAGGTCACGGCAAATCCGTTGGCACTCACATCGCGAAGGATGACATCGTAATCCTTGAGCACCTTGCCGTCCCGCAATATGGAAGGATTGCCCACAAAGCACCGGTAATTGCTGCGGCGGTTATAGGGAGTGCCCTCCTTGGAAGCGGACAAACTGTAGCAAAAGCTGTTGTCTGCGAGTTTTAACGTCTCCACGCTAATGTTTTTGAATAAGATAGGTTTGTCGTCCTCCGGGGTCGATACAATCAAATCTACGGAGATTGCATTTCCCTTAAAAGACAATACCTTGTCGTCCTTGAAAATTGCATCTGCAAGCACCAGATGCTTTTTAGGGTTTACCTCTGTAATCTTTGAGTCAAAGGTCAGTTGCTGATTGCTGCCAATGTTCGCGTAAAAAGTAATTCCAGTCCCGGCAGTCAGTTCCTCAATTCGCATTTTATGTCCTCATGTACTAGTTGTATCTGCAAAGCTGCCACCACATTTTACTATGTAAGCATTGTCTTGTCAATGACAAATGATTCCGGCTCGAGGAAACTTATTGACAAATATTTCTGCTTTCAGTATGATAAATAATTAAGAAATTTTCCGGAAAAATAGGGGGACTTAGGATGTTAGAAAAAAATCAAGCAAAAGATTATGAACCACAGATAGAGGACTTGCTGGCGCAGCTTACGCTGGAAGAAAAAGTTGGCATGATTCACGGAAACGGTTTTTTCCGCACAAAGGCTGTGGAAAGGCTGGGGATTCCGGCGCTGGTGACCTCTGACGGACCCATGGGCGTGCGCATGGAATTTCCCAACGACAGTTGGATTCCGGTGGGAAAATCAGACGATTATGTCACTTATAATCCCAGCAACTCCGCACTGGCGGCTACCTGGAATACGGAGCTTGCCTATGAGAGCGGCAAGGTGCTCGGGGAGGAGGCAAGAGGACGAGGTAAGGATGTGATTCTGGCACCGGGCATCAATATCAAGAGAGACCCGCTGTGCGGACGAAATTTTGAGTATATGAGCGAGGACCCCTATCTCATAGAGACGATGGCTGTGCCTTTTATACAAGGAGTGCAGGAAAATGATGTGGCAGCGTGTGTGAAACATTTTGCCGTGAACAATCAGGAGACGAATCGCATGGAGGTGGACACGCTGGTGGACGAGAGGACGCTGCGGGAGATTTATCTGCCGGGGTTCAAGGCGGCTGTGCAGGGGGCAGGTACCTATTCTCTGATGAACGCATATAATAAGTTCCGGGGAGTGTTCTGCAGTGAGAGCAAGGAGCTGCTGGACGATATTTTGCGGGAGGAATGGGGATATGACGGCACTGTCATAAGCGACTGGGGCTCTGTCCATTCCACCAAAGGGGCGGCGGAATCTTCCCTTGATATCGAGATGAGCGTCACAACGAATTTTGACGAGTATTATCTGGCGAATCCGCTGTTGGAGGCGGTGCAAAAGGGTGAGGTGAGCGAGGCGGATGTGGATGCCAAGGTACGCAATATCCTGCGCATGATGTTCCGCTTGAAGATGCTGGGGGAGGAGGCTCCCCGAAGAAAGCAGGGCGCCTACAATACGCCGGCGCACCGGCAGCAGGCGTTGGAGACTGCCCGGGAGGCAATCGTATTGTTGAAGAATGAGGCGGCATCAGAAAAAGTGGGCAGGGTTTTGCCGCTGGCGGCAGAGAAAGGACAAAAGATTGCCGTGATTGGGCACAATGCGGAGCATCTCCATGCCTCCGGCGGCGGCAGCGCAGAGATTAAGGCATTATATGAGATTTCACCCCTGATGGGATTAAAACAGGCGCTGGGAGGCAGTGCGGACATCACCTACGCCCAGGGGTATTATATTCCCGGCAAGAAAAGTGTGAACGAGGTCAACTGGCAGGAGGCAAGTCTGGAGCGGCAGGTGATGGGCGGAGAAAATCCCGACAGCGAGGAGCAGCAGGCTTTGCGCAGGGAGATTGAGGAAAACCGGCTGCGTTTGAAGGAGGAGGCCTGTGCGCTTGCGCGGGAGTCCGATGTGGTTGTCTATGTGGGCGGTTTAAATCATGATTACGATACCGAGGGCAGAGACCGGGCAGATATGCGGCTTCCCTATGGACAGGATGAGCTGCTGGAGGCATTGCTGGAGATTCATCCTGACACGATTGTCGTTATGGTGGCTGGTTCCCCGGTGGAGATGCCCTGGCTGGACAGGGCGAAGGCACTGGTCTGGTGCTATTACTCCGGCATGGAGACCGGAGATGCCCTCGCGGATATCTTGCTGGGGAAAGTGAATCCTTCTGCGAAACTGCCGGAAACTTTCCCTGTGGCATATGCGGACACCGTCACGGCGAAAAATGGACAGTTCGGTCTGGAGGAAAGTGTAGAGTACAGAGAGGGCATTTTCGTGGGCTACCGATATTATGAGAAGGAGAACGTGAAACCTGCGTTTGCCTTTGGATATGGTCTGTCATATACGGATTTTAAATTGGAAAATCTTTGCGTGAAATCCCGGAGCGCGGAGGAGATTCTATTGACACTGGACGTGACCAACGTTGGCGGTATGGCTGGTGCAGAGGTGGTTCAGTGCTATGTGACGGACTGTGCGTGCAGCGTGGAGCGTCCGCTGAAGGAGCTGAAAGCCTATAGCAAGGTCTTTTTGCAGCCGGGGGAAAAGCGAGAGGTGTCGATATCTCTGCCCCGCAGTGCCTTTGCATTCTATAGTGTGGAGGAGCGGAAGTTTGTGGTGGAACCGGGAGAGTTCCTGCTGCAGGTGGGAAATGCGTCTGATAA
>CAZUAP010000141.1:3902-5189 GCA_964617975.1 uncultured Acetatifactor sp.
GCTTTGCAGCATACAGTGAAAGACAGCTTTTGGGTGATATTGATTTTGTTCCTGACCTACCTGGCGATGGAATATCTGGAGCACTGCGCGGAAGGAAAAGTGCAGACGCTGCTCCAGAAAGCAGGAAGGATGGGACCGGTCATAGGTGCGCTGGCGGGAGTGGTTCCGCAGTGCGGCTTTTCTGCGGCGGCATCAAATCTTTATGCAGGCAGGGTGATAACGCTGGGGACGCTGATTGCGATTTATCTGTCCACCTCGGATGAGATGCTGCCGGTCATGCTTTCCGCTCAGGCTCCGGTGAAAACCATACTTGGAATTTTGGCGGTGAAGGTGCTGGTGGGGATGGCAGCAGGTTTTGTCATTGATTTGTTTTGCAGAAATCGGCGGGAGGAGCATCCCCATATTCATGAAATTTGCGAGCAGGAGCACTGCGACTGTGAGAAAGGCATATTTCGCTCTGCGCTGAAACATACCGTGCAGGTGGGAGCATTTTTGCTGCTGATTAGCTTTGCGCTGAATTTTATTTTGGAGATTGTGGGAGAGGACGTGCTGGCGGGACTGTTGCTGAATCGCCCGATAGTCGGGCCGCTGATAGCCGGGCTGCTGGGCTTTATCCCCAACTGCGCTGCTTCCGTGGTGATTACAGAGCTTTATCTGGAAGGACTTCTCGGCGTGGGCGCGATGCTGGCGGGGCTGCTGGTAGGTGCCGGAGTGGGTCTGCTGGTCTTGTTCAGGGTGAATCATCACCGGATGGAGAACTTGAAAATTGCAGGCATTTTGTATGGCATTGGAGTTGCCGTGGGCATTGCGGCAGAGCTGATGAGATGAGTGTCAGTGCACACATAGGAGAAACACGTTATGACGGAGCAGAATCAGATTTTGGAATATCCCAAGGGAGTGAAATGGACAAAGCAGAGGAAATGTGTGTATCAGGTATTGTCTGAGGCGGCGGAACCGCTCTCGGCGCAGCAAATTTATATGCAGGTCGAGGAGATGACGCAGAACGCTGCTTATGCGCTGTCCACCATCTATCGGATTCTGGCAGCTTTTGAGGAAAAGGACCTTGTGAGCAGTACCACATGGATGGGGGACGATACGGTGGTGTACGAGCTGAACCGCGGCGAAAGCTGAACTTAACATATTTTTTAAAAATTTTAAAATATTTTGAAAAAAACACTTGCATTTGGTGAAACTATATACTATAATAACTCTTGCGTTGTGAAAAACATACCAAACGCGTCTTTAGCTCAGTTGGTAGAGCACCTGACTCTTAATCAGGGTGTCCAG
>CAZUAP010000142.1:0-5040 GCA_964617975.1 uncultured Acetatifactor sp.
GTGTAATTGACCGCCCAATGAGACCTTTGTTTCCTAAGGATTACAGAAATGATGTGACTCTTAACAATATGGTAATGAGTGTAGACCCTCTGTGCCGTCCGGAGCTTGTAGCAATGCTTGGAGCATCTATCGCTACATGTATTTCGGACATCCCTTTTGACGGTCCCTGTGCAATGACCCAGATTGGTATGATTGACGGAGAATTCATTGTGAACCCTTCACAGGAGCAGTGGAAGAACGGAGACCTTAACCTTACCGTGGCATCTACAAAGGAAAAGGTCATCATGATTGAGGCAGGTGCCAACGAGATACCTGAGGCAAGGATGATTGAGGCCATCTACAAGGCTCATGAAATCAACCAGACAATCATCGCTTTCATCGAAAAGATTGTGGCAGAAGTCGGCAAGAAGAAGCACGAGTATACAAGCTGTGCAGTTCCTGCAGAGATGTTTGAGGAGATAAAGAAAATCGTTCCTCCCGAGGAGATGGAGACTGCCGTATTTACAGATGACAAGCAGACCCGTGAGGAAAATATCCGCGTGATTACCGAAAAGCTGGAGGAAGCTTTCGCAGAGAACGAGGAGTGGCTCGCAATACTCGGTGAGGCAGTATACCAGTATGAGAAGAAGACTGTAAGAAAGATGATTTTAAAGGATCACAAGCGTCCTGACGGTCGTGAGATTACTCAGATTCGTCCTCTTGCTGCAGAGGTAGATATCATTCCCAGAGTACATGGCTCTGCAATGTTCACCAGAGGACAGACACAGATATGTAATGTATGTACCCTTGCTCCTTTATCGGAACAGCAGAAAATTGACGGTCTTGATGAAAACGAAGTAAGCAAGCGTTATATGCATCATTATAATTTCCCGTCCTATTCCGTAGGCGAAACAAAGCCCTCAAGAGGACCCGGAAGAAGAGAAATCGGACACGGCGCACTGGCAGAGAGAGCACTGATTCCCGTGCTTCCTTCAGAAGAGGAATTCCCTTATGCGATTCGTACCGTATCTGAGACCTTTGAGTCCAATGGTTCCACCTCCATGGCATCTACCTGTGCTTCCTGTATGTCATTGATGGCTGCGGGAGTACCTATTAAGAAAATGGTAGCAGGTATTTCCTGCGGACTTGTTACAGGGGAAACAGATGATGATTTTGTACTCCTTACCGATATTCAGGGACTGGAGGATTTCTTCGGTGATATGGACTTTAAGGTAACAGGTACAACAGAAGGCATCACTGCCATTCAGATGGATATTAAGATTCACGGACTGACCAGACCCATTGTGGAAGGCGCTATCGCAAGATGCCGTGAAGCAAGACTGTTTATCATGGATAACTGTATGAAGCCTGCCATTGCAGAACCCCGTAAAGAGGTTGGACCTTATGCACCCAGGATTATTTCCGTTCAGATTGACCCGGAAAAGATTGGTGATGTAGTAGGACAGCGCGGCAAGACCATTAACGAGATTATTGCCCGCACCGGTGTGAAGATTGATATCACGGATGACGGTATGGTTTCTATCTGCGGCACTGACAAGGAGATGATGAATCAGGCTGTGGATATGGTGAAGATTATCACCACCGAGTTTGAGGAAGGTCAGATCTTCAAGGGCAAGGTCGTAAGCATCAAGGAGTTTGGCGCGTTCATCGAGTTTGCTCCCGGCAAGGAGGGTATGGTTCATATCTCCAAGATTGCCAAGGAGAGAATCAACCGTGTGGAGGATGTGCTGACACTGGGTGATGTGGTGACTGTGGTCTGCCTCGGCAAGGATAAGATGGGAAGAATAAGCTTCTCCATGAAGGATGTAGCGCAGCAGTAAGACTGTAGGTAACCCGATAAAACAGTCGTTTAAAAGGTTTATAAGGATTTGGTGGATTGCGACAGGGATTCATCAAATCCTTTTAATTTGTATTGACTCATTGCAGAGAGAGTCTGTATAATGGAAGTGGTTAAGGGCTTGAATAGGCTTAATAGGCTTGAATAAAGAAAGGTGAATATTATGGAACACAGAAATCCTCTGTTGGCAGCCAATGCTGACGTTAAATTTTTGGCGGTGGGCGAGATTATGCTTCGTCTGACCCCACCCAACTATGAGAAGATTCGCATGGCGAATAATTTTGAGGCAAGCTATGGGGGAAGTGAGGCAAATATAGCGTTGTCGCTGGCAAACCTTGGCGTTGACAGTACCTTTTTCTCCGTTGTGCCCAACAACAGTCTCGGTAAGAGTGCAATCCGTATGCTGAGAAGTAATGATGTACACTGCACACCGATGATTCTGAGCACACCAGAGGAGACGCCCACGCACCGTTTGGGCACCTATTATCTTGAGACCGGATACGGCATCCGGGCGAGCAAGGTTACCTATGACAGAAAGCACAGCGCCATGGCGGAGTATGACTTTTCCAAGGTGGATTTGGATGCGCTGCTGGAGGAGTTTAACTGGATTCATCTGAGCGGCATCACCCCTGCGTTGGGTGAGAACTGTAAGAAGTTGATTCTGGATTGTCTGGTGAAGGCAAAGGAGAAGGGATTGACCGTGAGCTTTGACGGCAATTTCCGCAGCAGCCTTTGGACATGGGAGGAGGCAAGGGATTTCTGTACCAAATGCCTGCCCTATGTGGATGTGCTGATGGGGATTGAGCCCTACCACCTGTGGCGGGATGAGGCGGACCACAGCAAGGGAGACTGGAAGGACGGAGTACCCCTGCAGCCGACCTATGAGCAGCAGGATGAGATTTTCCGGGCATTTGTGGAGCGTTATCCCAATCTGAAATGTATTGCGAGACATGTGCGCTATGCCCACAGCGGAAGTGAGAACAGCCTGAAGGCATATATGTGGCATCAGGGTCATACCTTTGAGAGCAAATTGTTTACGTTCAACATTCTGGACCGTGTGGGCGGAGGAGATGCCTTTGCATCCGGTTTGATTTATGCGATTATGCACGGCTACAAGGAGATGGATATGGTCAACTTTGCGGTGGCAAGCAGCGTAATCAAGCATACCATCCACGGGGATGCCAATATCACGGATGATGTCAAGACCATACAGAATCTGATGAACATGAATTACGATATCAAACGATAGTATGCGCTAGCATGCGATAGCATACGATAGGATGCTGTAGCATCCTATCGCATACAATATAAGTTGTTTTTTTCTTTCAGTTAAAGGGGGATGATTATGAAAACAAGGAACTGGAAAAAATGGATTGCGGGAGCCATGTCGGCAGTGATGCTGGCATCCTCACTGCCGGAGCTGCAGGCGAGTGCTGCAGAAACTTCTGCACAGGATGCGGTGGCTTACGAATGGGATGCAGAGCAGGAAAGTGCAGCCGTAGAGCTGCTTGCAGCGGAGGAGATTTCAAGCGGGGAAACCGAAGAATCGGCAGCGGCAGAAACCGAAACTAAGGAAACCGTAACTGAGGAAAGCGGAACCGAGGAAACCGTAACCGAAGAAACCGAAACTGAGGAAACTGTAATCGAGGAAACCGGAACCAAGGAAAGCGCAACCGAAGAAAGCGGAACCAAGGAAAGCGCAACCGAAGAAAGCGCAACCAATGAAACTGTAACCGAAGAAAGCGGAACCGCTGAAACAGCAGCCGAGGAGACCGCAACTGAGGAGACCGCGACAGAGGAAACTTTGACAGAAGACCTTTCTACTGATATGGTGTCCATAAAGGTGGACGGCGCGGCGTCTGTCGAAGGAGTTTCGGAGGATGGAACAGCCAAGCTGGGCAGCGAGGTGTCCATTAAAGTCTTAAAGTCCGGGTACACGCTTGTGCGTGTGACAAAGGATAAGAAGGGCAATGACATCTATACAGCCATGGAGCTGGATTATGACAATACATACAGATTCACTGTGGAGGAGGCGGCAGAGTTTGTCGTTGTGAATCCGGAACAGGTGGATTACAATGTCTTGTATGGCGATACGAGAAAGGCAAAACTCACAGGAACCGCAGGCATCAAGCTGAACGGTCTGACGAGCAGCGCCCAGGGATATAAGGAAGTTGTTCTGAATTTCAATGCAGTCAAGAATGGCAGTGACGGCACGGAGACGGAAAATGTATTTTATGAGGTCAAGGTAACCGCTGCGGCAGCAGGCGAGGGAGAGCAGGTACCCGCCGGTTCACCTGTTACCCCTAAGTATTATTATATCCCCAAGACCGCAGATACCAACACCCAGAGCAAGTCCATTCAGGTCAACAACGGCGATTTGTCCGCCTCCACAGCCTGGAATTATGAGTTCTCTGTGAGGATGGTGCTCATCGACAAGGAGGCTAATGTGCCTGAGGAGGATACGGCGGTGGATTCCCCGCTGGAGGTGAGCCTCTCCGGCAACACGCTTACCAAGACTTTTGCCACCAAGAATCTCTACTATGAGGACAAGCTGGGATTCACCAAGAAGACGACGAAGATTATCGCAGGGCAGCAGGATGTGCTGGTCGGAATCGTGAAATACAGCAAGAATGCAAGCTATCTCCACGATATGACGGCAGTTGCCTACGACAGCACGGGTGCGGTCTGCGAAGATATCACCTGTACCATCAAAAATGACAATGACGAGCTGTACGTGTCTACAGATGAGTATATGGTACCGGGAAAGTACAATGTGGTAGTATATGCAGGGATAGGGGAGGAGGTTACAGCGGATTCTCCTCAGAGCGGCACCATGTATCAGGCTACGGCTACGGTTGCTTTGACGGTTGAGGCCGGTATCACATATATCGACACGTCCAAGATTACGAAGTATGTGGCGGTATACAACAAGGACATCAACTTCAGCGCCGTTCCCGTGGGTTACGGTTCTGGTGTTAAGACGAAGTATCAGAAGTTCACCTATGAGATAAAATCTGCTGAGGTCTCCGGAAGTTCCTATACGGTCACAGACCCGGTGGAGAAGGTAAAGAATAATATCTCTGTGAATGCCAAGGGCAAGGTGACGGTCAAGAAGGGATATTATGTAGATCCGGATACCAGCAAGAATTATTTTGCGGTGGTGATTCATGCTGTGGATTATGAGGAAAATGAGACCACGGCTA
>CAZUAP010000143.1:0-4993 GCA_964617975.1 uncultured Acetatifactor sp.
GGACTATGCGCTGACCAAGGGCATCATCATTGCAGATACCAAGTTCGAGTTCGGTCTGGACGAGAATGGCAATATCGTGTTGGGTGATGAGAGGCTTACTCCCGACAGTTCCAGATTCTGGCCTGCTGAGGGATATGAGGCAGGACATGGACAGCCCTCCTTTGACAAGCAGTTTGCAAGAGACTGGCTCAAGTCCAACGAGGGACATAACTGGACGCTTCCTCAGGAGATTGTGGACAAGACCATCGACAAGTATCTCCAGGCATATGAGCTGCTCACCGGCAAGCCACTGGAGGCGTAGCGTTTAGCAAAAATGTAATATAATATCCTGATACAGCAAAGGGGCTGTCACTGCGCTAGCAGTCTGCCCGGCTGGGTGGTCTGGGCGAGGAGCGCAGGGAAGGCAGGAAGTTATGCGGGAATCAAACAGAAACACAGGAAGGATACGGTAACATGGCGGAAAATATTTATATTCAGACAGAGATGCAGGAGAAACTCAGGGAGGAGTGCGGAGTCTTTGGCGCCTATGATTTTGACGGCGGCGATGTCTCGGCAACGATTTACTACGGGCTGCTGGCTCTGCAGCACAGAGGGCAGGAGAGCTGCGGTATTGCAGTCAGCGATACCAATGGACCCAAGGGCAAGGTGCTTTCCTCCAAGGATATGGGGCTTGTAAATGAAGCCTTTACGCCGGAGCAGTTAGAGCAGCTCAAGGGTGATATCGGTGTGGGGCATGTGAGGTATTCCACTGCGGGGAGTTCCACAAGGGAAAATGCCCAGCCTCTGGTGTTGAATTACGTGAAGGGTACCCTGGGGCTTGCCCACAACGGCAATCTCATCAATGCCCCCGAGCTGCGCAGGGAACTGGCATACACAGGTGCAATCTTCCAGACGACCATCGACTCTGAGGTGATTGCGTACCACATTGCGCGTGAGCGCCTGAACTCCAAGTCGGTGGAGGAGGCGGTGGGGCGCGCCATGGAAAAAATCCAAGGAGCCTATTCGTTGGTCATCATGTCCCCCAGAAAGCTGATTGGAGCCAGAGACCCTTATGGTTTCCGCCCTTTGTGCATCGGCAGGAGAGACAATGTGTATCTGCTGGCGAGTGAGAGCTGCGCGCTGGATACGGTGGGAGCAGAATTTGTGCGGGATGTGCTCCCCGGAGAGATTGTGACCATCTCCCCTGAAAAGGGTATCGAGTCGGATATGACACATGCGCTGCCGGAACAAAAGCACGCGAGATGTGTCTTTGAATATATTTATTTTGCAAGACCGGACAGCATTATCGATGAAACCAGTGTGTATCATTCGCGAATCATGGCAGGCAAATATCTTGCCATGGATTCTCCGGTGGAGGCAGATGTGGTGGTGGGCGTGCCGGAGTCCGGCAACTGTGCAGCCATGGGTTATTCCATGCAGTCCGGTATCCCGTATGGCATTGCTTTCATGAAAAATGCCTATGTGGGACGGACGTTTATCAAGCCCAAACAGAAAAACAGAGAGAGCAGTGTGCAGGTCAAACTCAATCCCATCCGGGAGGCTGTGGAGGGCAAGAGAGTCATTATGATTGATGACAGTATCGTGCGCGGCACTACCTCCGACCGAATCGTCAAGATGCTGCGTGAGGCAGGAGCGAAGGAAGTGCATATGCGCGTCAGCTCCCCGCCATTTCTCTGGCCCTGCTATTTTGGCACGGACGTGCCTGCCAGGGATCAGCTCATCGCATATAATCGCACCATTCCTGAGATTGGAAAGCTGATTGGGGCGGACAGTCTGGATTATCTGCGTCTGGAGCGTCTGGGGCAGATTGTGAACGGGCTGGGCATCTGTAAGGGCTGCTTTACAGGGGAATATCCTTTGAATCCTCCGCAGGAAGATATCAGGGGAGAGTTCGAAAGGTAGGAGAACATCCTAAGGGAATATCCTAATATAGAAATTGAGTAAGAAGGGTATGGGCATGCAATGTTCATACCCTCTGTTGTGAGGGAGGATTAGGCGTGAAAATTAAAATTTGCGGTCTCACATCTCCGGCGGAAGCGGAATATCTCAACAGAAATCATGTGGACTACGCGGGAATCGTGCTCTTTTGTGAAAAAAGCAAGAGAAATATGACGATACAGACAGCGAAGGCGGTTATAGAGGCGCTCTCACCGGAGATTAAGAAAGTGGCTGTCATGGTGAGCCCAACGGCCAAGCAGGTGGCGGAGGCGGCTGCGGCAGGTTTTGACTATGTCCAGATTCATGGGGAGCTTGACAGGCAGGTTTTGGAGACGTCCTCCCTGCCCATCCTGAAGGCGTTTAATATCACGGATATGGACGAGCTTTCCTATTACCGCGGCTGCCAAAAGATTGTGGGTTATGTAATGGATGCCCAGGAGCCCGGAAGTGGGAAATGCTTTGACTGGAACCTGCTGAAAACGCTGCCGAGGGATGGCAAACTGATGCTGCTGGCCGGAGGATTGAATGCAGAGAATGTGGCGGAGGCGATTGCACAGGTGCGGCCGGACGGCGTGGATGTCTCATCGGGCGTGGAATATGCAGACCGCAAGGGCAAGGACCCCGAGCGCGTGGACACCTTCGTGGAGCAGGTGCGAAGGACGGCAGAGGCGTGTGCAGGCGGTGGAATTTAGCCCGGATAAACTTGACTATTGGAGCAACTTGCGATAGGATTGTAGTGTATGTGAATTTGTTTTGCATGATTTTATAGATTGTTTTTTAGACTAAGATTCAAAGGAGATTACAAAATGAGTACTGACCGCTATCAGAGCCCCTTATCCGAGCGCTATGCAAGCAAGGAGATGCAGTATATCTTTTCCCCGGATATGAAGTTCCGCACGTGGAGAAAACTTTGGATTGCATTGGCAGAGACAGAGAAAGAGCTGGGACTTTCCCAGAATGGCAAGCCCGTTATTACGGATGAACAGATTGCAGAGCTGAAGGCTCATGCAGATGATATCAATTACGAGGTGGCAAAGGCGAGGGAGAAGGAAGTCCGCCATGATGTCATGAGCCATGTGTATGCCTATGGGCAGCAGTGCCCCAAGGCAGCAGGCATCATCCATCTGGGGGCAACCTCCTGCTACGTGGGCGACAACACAGATATCATCGTCATGACAGAGGCATTGAAACTGGTGAAGAAGAAACTGGTGAATGTGATGAAGGAACTGGCTGATTTCGCCGACAAGTATAAGGCGCAGCCTACACTTGCATTCACCCACTTTCAGCCGGCGCAGCCCACTACTGTGGGAAAACGTGCAACTCTTTGGCTTCAGGAGTTTTCTTTGGATTTAGAAGATTTGAATCATGTGCTGGACAACATGAAACTTCTGGGTTCCAAGGGCACCACAGGTACACAGGCATCTTTTTTGGAGCTCTTTGACGGAGACCAGGAGACAATTGACAAGATTGATCCTATGATTGCGGCAAAGATGGGCTTCAAGGAGTGCTATCCCGTATCCGGTCAGACTTATTCCAGAAAGGTGGACACCCGGGTGGCAAATGTGCTGGCGGGGATTGCAGCCAGCGCACATAAAATGAGCAATGACATCCGTCTGCTGCAGCATTTAAAGGAAGTGGAGGAGCCCTTTGAAAAGAGCCAGATTGGTTCCTCAGCCATGGCGTACAAGCGCAATCCCATGCGAAGTGAGCGCATTGCGTCCCTGTCCAGATATGTGATGATTGATGCGCTGAATCCTGCAATCACCTCTGCAACGCAGTGGTTTGAGAGGACGTTGGATGATTCTGCCAACAAGAGATTGTCCATACCGGAAGGGTTCCTTGCCATCGACGGCGTTTTGGACTTGTGCCTGAATGTGGTGGATGGGCTGGTGGTTTATCCCAAGGTAATCGAAAAGAGACTGATGAGTGAGCTGCCCTTTATGGCAACGGAAAATATTATGATGGATGCAGTTAAGCTGGGAGGCAACAGGCAGGAGCTGCATGAGAAAATCAGAGAGCTTTCCATGGAAGCAGGAAAGAACGTGAAGGCAGAAGGCAAGGAGAACAATCTGCTGGAGCTCATTGCCGGTGATGATGCCTTCAATATGTCCTTGGAGGACCTGCAAAAGACCATGGAGCCCTCCAGATATACAGGAAGGGCAAAGGAGCAGGTAGAGGCCTTCCTTGGCAAGGTCATCAGGCCTATTCTGGAAGAAAATAAAGAACTGCTGGGTGTTAAGGCAGAAATTAATGTATAGGAGGAAAACACATTGGGCGGTTTTTTTGGAGTAGCTTCAAAAAATGACTGTGTTTTTGATTTATTTTTTGGCACGGATTATCATTCCCATTTGGGAACAAGACGTGCAGGACTTGCTGTATACAGCAGGGAAAAAGGGTACGACAGGGCAATTCACAACATAGAGAACGCTCCTTTCCGTACCAAATTCGATAAAGATGTGAATGAAATGCACGGGAATCTGGGAATCGGCTGCATCTCCGATTATGAGCCCCAGCCCCTTTTGGTGCGTTCCCATCATGGCACATATGCCATTATGACCGTAGGGAAAATCAACAACATGGATGAAATCGTGAAGAAGCTTTTTGCGGCAGGACATTCCCATTTCCTGGAAATGAGCGGCGGCGATATTAATCCTACGGAGCTGGTTGCAGCCATCATTAACCAGAAGGAGCATCTGGTAGAGGGGATTACCTATGCCCAGGAGCTGATTGAAGGCTCCATGACCCTTGCCATCCTAACGGAAAAGGGAATCTATGCGGCCAGGGATAAAATGGGTCGTACCCCTGTGGTTATCGGTAAAAAAGAAGATGCCCACTGCATTTCCTTTGAAAGCTTTGCCTATCTGAATCTGGGCTACAGTGAGGAGAGGGAATTAGGACCCGGGGAAGTGGTAATCGTAACACCGGAAGGGGTCACCACCCTTGCGAAGCCCGGTACGAAAATGAAAATCTGCACCTTCCTCTGGATTTATTACGGCTATCCCTCCTCTGCCTATGAAGGCATCAGTGTGGAAAAAATGCGTTATAACTGCGGAAG
>CAZUAP010000144.1:0-4941 GCA_964617975.1 uncultured Acetatifactor sp.
AACCCACGGAGAATCCCACTGAACCTATACAAAAAGCTACTACTACAACAACAAAAAAGTCTAAGAAACAACAAACTAAAAAATGAGCGATGCTATACAAAGAATATTAGATGATTCTTTCAATGTTGACGATTTCGGTGAAACCCTCGTAAATATTGATATGGATTCGATCGGAGAAGACGCATTAAGTGATGCACGATCCATGGTTGATAATCTTTCGAAGTTCTACTATGACGAAGGATTCATGAAGGCTCATCCAAACTTCAAAAAACGAGTAGACACTGAACTAGAATCTCTCCGTATACTTATAAAGATGCGTAGAGCTGACGAAGCTGCCCATGATGTTCTCATAAGCACTATTACAAGAGACACCGGTAATGCATCTTTATACCGATCCTTATCGGATATTCAAAAAACTATATTATCCATCACATCAAAAATGAACGAGATTATTACATCTCTCAATAATATGATGAAGGGATATCAATTAGATCTCAATTTCGCAGAAGATGCGAACGAAGGTGATGAAGAATCTTCCTCTGTTACCACTACATCGACACATACCCGTGGTACAAAAGATTTCATCAAAAAGATGAACGAAGAAGACGAGGAGAATAATGATGAAGAAGAGTCTGAAGAAGACGAATAAGAACATGTCTTATTTCGCACTTCATGTACGGAGTACAGAATACGGTTTATTCGCATTTAATTGCGCTTATTTTCGAGACAAACTTAAAAGATATATAAATCATCATTTAGGGGCTTTTTGGTTGAAATATGAGCAAATAAGACGTAGACCGTCTTATAATGAGATTTTGAAAACCTGGGAAGTTTGGTGGATAAGTAGGAGGTCTTTTTGGGATTTTGTGATGGATTTTGAAATAAGACCTCACAAAACTTCGTAAAATTTAATAGATTTTGTGTAAATATGTAAAATATTTCATACAATGAGGATATTATAATTTTTGAAAGAATATATGTACAACAAGTAAAAGTAAGATAGGAAGATGAATTGAACGAAAGGAATATTCCTATGTAGAACGGGAGAGAGGTGTTGGGAAACACTTCTCTTTTTTATATTATATATGATAAACAGATCTAATAATATGAAGTATTTTATTTATACAATACCTGTTGACACCTCTATCATATGCGGCTTTTTTTCAAATGTTTCCTACCGAGAGATAGTTACATCTTTTTTGTATTTTGAACCTTTCCAAAGAATATTGCAGCCATCCGCTGTACATACTTGTTAATGCAAAAAAGACAGGGAGGGATCAATAAAATGACTCAGGGAAAGGTTGAAATCTGCGGAGTGAACCCATCCAGACTGCCGCTCCTGCAGAACGCAGAAAAGGAGGCGCTTTTTGCCCGCATTCAAGACGGAGATATGGAGGCAAGGGAAACCTATATCGAAGGAAATCTGCGCCTGGTCTTGAGCGTCATAAAACGTTTCTCCTCAAGCAACGAGAACGTGGATGATTTGTTCCAAATCGGCTGCATCGGTCTCATCAAAGCCATCGACAACTTCGACACAAGCCTGGGTGTAAAATTTTCCACTTATGCCGTGCCCATGATCATCGGGGAGATTCGGCGATTCCTGCGGGACAACTCCAGCTCCATCCGGGTTTCCCGCTCCCTGAAGGACACCGCCTACAAGGCAATCTATGCCCGGGAAACACTCACCCGCAGGAATCTGAAGGAACCCACCATCGAGGAAATTGCAGCGGAGGTAGGCATCTCAAAGGAGGATGTCGTCTATGCCATGGATGCCATACAAAATCCCATGAGCCTCTATGAGCCGGTTTATACGGACGGCGGTGACACCCTCTATGTGATGGACCAGATTTCGGACAAAAAAAATAAAGAAGAAACCTGGGTAGAGCATCTCTCCTTAAGTGACGCCATGAAAAACTTAAGCGACCGCGAACATGAAATTATCACCCTGCGTTTCTTCGAGGGCAAAACCCAGATGGAGGTTGCCGACATCATCGGCATTTCACAGGCACAGGTGTCCCGACTGGAAAAAACAGCCCTTCGGACCATGCGCACCTACCTGACGGCATAGACCGTCAGGACATCTGATAGCTGTCCCAGCCTTTGGGCGCCTGCTCCCAACGTTTCTTCTCCTCAAAATATCGGTCATTCATCCAGGCGACAGCATCCACTACACCGTCTTCATCAAAGGAAAACAGCGCACTGCTCTTTTCTTCCTCCGGCGTGGTGAAAAAGTTGAAAGGTTCCGGCCACACGGTAACCTTCAACTGTTTTCCCTCCTCGCTGCTGATACCCTCCAGACGGTAGCGCATTCCCTGATAGCCGCCCGTAAACTCCGTCTTTTTTAAATATTCCATGGACAAAATATCATCTCTCTGAATCATAGAAATCTCCATTCCGCAGGCGGCACCCCGTCCTTATGCGCCGCTCCTCTTTCGTCGAACTTCAGTATACAACGGACGGCGGACTCATTCAAGCAAAATCCTCATGGTCGTCTAAATATGGCTGCTCATCTCCCTTTTCAGCTGACGCATGATTTTCTTTTCCAATCTTGATATGTAGGACTGGGATATCCCAAGCTGTCCGGCCACCTCCTTCTGTGTCATCTCCCGTCCGTCCACCGTGCCAAGCCCAAAACGCAGGTTGATGATTGTCCTCTCCCTCTCGGAGAGCTGGTCCACCGCCTGCATCAACAGTCCTCTCTCCACCTCATTCTCAATTCCCTTATAGATTACATCCTCCTCCGTCCCCAGAATGTCGGACAAAAGCAGCTCGTTGCCGTCCCAGTCCACATTCAGCGGCTCATCGATGGAAACCTCCATGCGGGTTTTGTTGTTGCGTCTCAGATACATGAGTATCTCATTCTCAATACAGCGGGAGGCGTAGGTGGCAAGCTTAATATTTTTATCCGGTTTAAAGGTGTTGATGGACTTGATTAAGCCGATTGTCCCTATGGAAATCAAATCTTCCACCCCAACATTGGTGTTATCAAACTTCTTTGCAATATAAACTACCAGTCTCAGGTTATGCTCAATCAGTATCGCCTTCGCCTCATCCTCATATTCCGTACCCAAATCGTTTATGACTTCATTTTCCCGGGCGGAATCCAAAGGTGCCGGAAGCACCTCCGCTCCGCCGATATAATGGATTTCCCCCTGTCTGCGGTGAAAAATTTTCTCCCTGCAGATTATCTTAAATTGCCGTTTCCCCGGCATTGCCACTTTGAGTATCATTTTTATTCCCCATTTCCTGTTTGCTCTAATGCTTTTCTTCCCCCGGATTAAGCGTCAATCTCCGCCGCACAGCAGGTATCCTCCAGCAGCATGGGATTCAAAATCATTCTCACACTGTTATGTTCCTCGCTTACAGCCACGTACACATTGCGGAAAACCTTGTTGATACCATCAATTTCCAGCTCCAAAACCGGAAGAAGATATCCTCTCAGAATTCCATTCTGCCTGCCGATACTGTGGTAAGGTATCGCGCGATAGGGTACCTGTCCTGTTCCCCACAGCGCCCGATAGACCCCCATGTCAATGACAGCCACAGGCTTTCCGCTGATAGGCTCCCGGAGACTGTTCCCGGAATCCAGCAGCGCAGACACACAAACCTTTGCCTCTCCCCGAATCAGCGTGGCTCTGCAAAGATAGTTTCCCTGCTTTCTCCGACCACGCTCCTGCCAATAACATACCAGCCAAAATCCTATGGCACCTGTCCCCATCACACCGGATATACCGGTCAGACTTCGCCGCACCCAGGGCACTGTCCCGCTCACAAAGAGGAGCAGACCACCCAAGAGAAAAGAGTACCAAAACAGCGTTCTGAGAAGTTTCATAAAAGCACGAATATTTCCGGGGCGAAATGCAATGCCAATCATCAGTCCTGTGCCAGCGATGAAACCTATGGGAAACTTAATCCACATTGGCAATCCGACCGCAAAAGGCAGCAGATAGACAACCGCACCCGCTCCCGCTCCCAGAATCATTCCCCTGCGCGTGGCAGTACGCAGCGTGCTTCGATTGACCAGTATCAGAAGATACAGGTTCATCACAAAATTCACCAGGAACAGACTGTCTACATATAGTTCATAATACATGGCAATCCTCTTTTCATAATCATTATAAAGAGGACAGGATAAATAATTTGTCAAAACACGCACGGGGAAAATCTTTTTTATTCGACACCGGAAAAGCGGCAATTTCCTGCAGGACAAAAAAAGATGCAAGGTCTTCATAATTGAATAAGACCTTGCACCTTGTTTATTCTGTATACAATTACGCTGCTGTTATCATTTCTTCTGAAGGAAATCCGGAATCTTCAATGTCTGGTCTTTCACAGAGCTTCGGATATCTGCAGGTTTCTGGATGCCGGGAAGGGGCTGCACACCGGGTTTCGCCGCACCGGACTGCGATGATGCACTTCCCTGAAGGTTGAATCCCTTTAAGGAGCTGGGCGTGATATGGGCTGTGGGCTGTCTGTAAGCAGCTCCAGCACCGAGCCGGTTCTGCACCGGAGACTCCGCTGTCTCCTCAAGACCTGTCGCAATCACAGTGATTGTACAGCTGTCCGTCTTGGTCGCATCATACATAGCACCGAAAATGACATTGATATCATCACCGGTCAACTCACGCACATAATCTGCAGCATCGGAAGCATCCGCCAGTGTAATATCTCCGGAAACATTGATAATCACATGGCTTGCGCCGGAGATGGTCGTCTCCAGCAGAGGGCTCTCCACCGCCATCTTCACAGCCTCAAGAGCCTTATCATCGCCCTTGCCTTCACCGATACCGATATGTGCAATGCCCTTGTCCTTCATGACCGTCTGGACATCTGCAAAATCCAGATTGATGACTGCGGGCACGTTAATCAAATCCGTAATACCCTGTACTGCCTGCTGAAGCACTTCATCCGCCTTCTTAAGCGCCTCAGGCATGGTGGTAC
>CAZUAP010000145.1:0-4908 GCA_964617975.1 uncultured Acetatifactor sp.
AAACCTACCACAAGTCCCATCAGTATCGGACTGAAATCGTTGATTGCGTTGAATATCACACCGATGAAATTAGATACCACGGATGTCACAGGCCCGATAATCCAGAAGGTGAGACATACCGTGACAACAGTGGTAATCAATGGAACCGCAAAGAGTTTGATGGTATCCGGGATATATTTTTTATATAATTTCTCAAACCATGCCGCAAAAGCAACCGCACAGATTACCGGGAGCACCGTACTGGTGTAATCTCCTGTGGAGGGCGCCACCACCGGGATGCCAAAAATGTTGGAAATATCATATCCGCTTCCCGAAATCATATAAGGGTAAACCATCGCCAGACCGATGATGATACCTTCCATTTCCGGGAGCTTAAATCGCTTTGCTGAGGTGTAACCTAAAATTACAGGAAGGAAGTAGAATGCCGCGTCACCTAAGGAATAAAGGATATTATAGGTTCCACCCTCGCCGTTCATCCAGCCCAGCGTGGAAAGCAGCGCCAGAACTCCCTTTAAGATACCGCACGCGCACAAAACGCCCAAAAACGGTGTAAACACGCCCGTTACAATGCTTACAAAAGCATTGAAGGGATTCATTTTCTCCTTCGGTCCATCCCCGCCGTCCTCATCGCGCTTGGCCTCGGCGATGCTCTCCAGATGTCCTACCGATACCACGGAATTATACACATCCGGCACATGATTTCCGATAACTACCATGTACTGACCGCCGCTCTGGATGACGGTCACAACCCCGTCTGTGTCCTTCAGGATGTCCGTGTTCGCCTTCGTCTCGTCCTTCAGCTTAAACCTGAGCCGCGTGACGCAATGGGTAAGGCTGATGATATTGTCCTTACCGCCCACATTTTGGATAATGATTCTTGATAATCCATCATACTTACTCGCCATAATTTCTTACCTCCTTCAGTAAATAGATTGTGCACGTTATTACTTTTACATACTCATAAACATACAGAAAACGCACAAAAAAAGCGGGCAACAAAAAACGCATCTATACACATCGAAAAAGCACATTGAATGCTTCAAATACTTCTCATCAATGCATTATAAATACTTTTGCTTAATTGCCTGCCAATTATACCCAGATGACTACGCTTTTATGTCCCTGGCAAGTTTTAAAAGAAACCGACTATTACTCCATAAATACAATTTACATTATTTTCTTTTTTTAGTCAATGTGAATTATAAATTTTGTGACATTTTTATCTTTTTGGATGTGTTGTCAAAATTCAAAAACTATGTTACTATTTTTAGTGAGTGACCATATACCCATTAATGTTATTAGATAATTGCAAAACTCATTTAAATAACGCAGCTTTTGTGCAGCTTGTATATATCCATAAACAGGCATTCTTTTTTCGCCGGCACTTAGAGCCTGTACTTTAGGCTCTTATGTGTCCGCTGCGAAAAAAACATAGCGAAAGCGTGCCTGTGTTGGATATATACAAGCTACACAATTGCGGAAGTTATAAATACAATTCAAAGAAGGAGGTATTGTTATGTTTTGTAAAATCCTGTCGGGAGGTATCGTGGGTGTTACCGCCTACATGGTATGGGTGGAGGTGGACATTGACAATGGGCTGCCGTATTTTTCCATGGTGGGTTCGCTGGGCGGGGAGGTTACAGAGTCCCGGGAACGAGTGAATGTGGCTTTGAAAAATTCCGGCTTTTCCCTGCCTGCGTCGCGCATTACCATCAATCTGGCGCCTGCGGATGTGAGGAAGGAGGGGACGGCGTTTGACCTGCCCATAGCGGTGGGAATTTTGCGTGCAATGTCATATTTTCCCGCTGAGGCGGCTGAGAATACACTTTTTCTGGGAGAGCTGGGGCTGAACGGGGAATTGAAGAAAGTGAGGGGTGTGCTGCCGATAGTTCAGGAGGCGGCTGCGGTGGGAATTTCCCAGTGCATTGTGCCCGCGGCTAACGCGGGGGAGGGCGCGGTGATTCCGGAGATTGCTGTGCGGGGAGCGGAAAATATTGCACAGGTGCTGGATTTCCTGCGACAGCCGGATGAAAAGCTGCGGGAACGGATTCTGCCGGCTGCGTCCGTGGATGTGGAAACCTTGCTGCACAAGAAGGAATTTGACGGGCCGGACTTTGCACAGGTGAATGGACAGAGGGCAGCCAAGCGGGCGGCAGAGATTGCTGCAGCGGGATTTCATAATCTGCTCATGACGGGACCGCCCGGTGCCGGGAAGTCGATGATTGCCCGAAGAATCCCCGGCATCCTGCCACCGCTCACATTGCAGGAGAGTATTGAGGTCACAGGCATTTACAGCGTGGCAGGTCTGCTGGAGGAAGGACAGGCGTTGGTGACGGATAGACCTTTTCAGAATCCGCATCACACGGTTTCACGGGCTGCCCTGATTGGCGGCAGCCAACGTCCCAAACCGGGACTGATTTCTCTGGCGCACCGGGGGATTTTGTTTCTGGATGAATTGACGGAATTTGACAGAAGGGTGATTGACACCATGCGGCAGCCCATGGAGGAACATAAGGTGCGCATTGCCAGAGCCGGTGGAAATGTGGCTTATCCCGCAGATTTCATGCTGGTGTGCGCGATGAATCCCTGTCCCTGCGGATATTATCCGGACAGAAATCGGTGCAAATGTACGGAAACTCAGAGAATGCACTACCGCAATAAGATATCGGGACCGATTGTGGACAGGATTGATTTGTGGGTGGAGTTACAGGCTGTGGAGTTTGCAAATCTGCAGGAGAGCGGAAAGGAGGAATCGACTAGCGCCATCCGGAAGCGGGTGGAGAGTGCGAGAGTCCGCCAGCAGGAGAGGTTTGAGGGGACGAGGTATCGCTTTAATGCGGATATTGAGGCGTCAGACATCGAGCGTTTATGTGCGCTGGGGGAGAGACCCAGACGGGCGGCAGAGCAGCTGTATCAGCGTTTGCAGCTTGGGGCGCGCTCATATCACCGGATTTTGAAGGTGGCGCGTACGATTGCCGATTTGGAGGGGGAAACACATATCCGTGAAGAACATCTGCTGGAGGCAGCGGCATACCGGCCGGGGGAAATGTTTGGCAAAGTTACAGAGTAAGGGGAACGGTTGCTTATGGGAAAGAATCAAATAGATATCACAAAACATATTTATGGATGCTGGCTGTGCAGTGTGCCGGGGATAGGCAATCGCACCATCGAAAAATTGCTTGCCTTATGCCCGGATGAGGAGGAAATCTACCATTCCGGAGAAAAACTTTGGCGACAGGTGTTGACGAACAGGCAAATGGAGCAGATTCTGGAGTTCGCCGGGAGGGCCTCGCCGGAGAAACTTTACGAGAAAATGCTTGCGCAAAATATTCGATTTGTGATGCTGCAGGACGTTGAATATCCCGGACGGCTGCGCAATATTCCGGACGCGCCCTACGGGCTTTTTGTGAAGGGGCAACTGCCGGAGGACGATAAGCTGAGCGTAGCTGTGGTGGGGGCGAGAGAATGCTCAGAGTACGGGCAGTTTGTGGCGTCCGGACTTGGTAAAGCCCTGGGGGAAAATAGAGTACAGGTCATCAGCGGCATGGCAAGGGGAATTGACGGTATCTGCCAGATGAGGGCTCTTGAGGCGGGAGGTAGTTCATTTGGCGTGCTGGGGTGCGGGGTGGATATCTGCTATCCGGCATCCAACCGGGACTTGTACGAAAAACTGTGTGAGAGAGGCGGAATACTCTCAACTTATCCGCCGGGGACAGAGGTGCGGTCACAGAATTTTCCCCCGAGAAACCGAATTGTCAGCGGTCTTGCGGATGTGCTTGTGGTCGTGGAGGCTCGCAATAAAAGCGGCACTCTCATTACGGTGGATATGGCGCTGGAGCAGGGAAAGGAAGTGTACGCGGTGCCCGGGCGCGTGACAGACCGGCTGAGTGACGGCTGCAATCGCCTGATAAAACAGGGAGCGGGGGTGTTTCTATCCCCGGAGGATTTCCTGCGTGAGCTTGGAAGGGAGACGGGGCAGGAGGGATGCTGCGGCGCAAATAGTGTGACTGCAGGGGAGAAAACGGCATTGCCTGCGAATCTTTCGGGAGAACAGCTGGAAATCTGCCGGGTGCTGGAATTGCAGCCAATGACGTTGGAACAGATACAGGAAAGACTTCCCCGGGAGTATCCGTGGGCGAGATTGATGCATCTTCTCATGAGCCTGTGCGTGGAAGGAGTTGTGAGCCAGATAAGCCCGGGACAGTTCAGTCTGCGGGGAGTATGAAACGCCCAAGAACATAAAGCTCTGCACTTGACGAGCAGAAAGGAGAAAGCCTATAATAACCACATGGAGGTGTAGGCGGTATGGAGGAAATGAGTGCAACAGACATTGCAAGATTGATTGAATGGTTGAGAGACCACGGACATACAGACAAAGAAATTGTTGAGTGTCTTGAGTATATTACGAAAAAATAGAGAGGAGTTTATCCATGCGTAATCAGTTGTTGACAGGGGAGGATTCCACCCCCTTCCGCAGTCGGACCAAGGTGGTTCAGATAGGAGACCGGTGCATAGGAGGGGGCAATCCTGTGCTCATACAGTCCATGACCAACACCAAGACAGAGAATGTTGAGGCAACGGTGGCACAGATATTGGAATTGGAGCGGGCAGGGTGCGAGATTGTACGCTGCACTGTGCCCACTGCGGAGGCGGCACAGGCTGTGAAGGAGATAAAAAAACAGATACATATTCCGCTGGTGGCGGACATCCATTTTGATTATCGGATGGCGATTGCCGCCATGGAAAACGGTGCGGATAAGATTCGCATCAACCCCGGCAATATCGGAAGTGCGGACAAGGTTAAGGCTGTGGTGGATGTGGCGAAGGAGAGAAATATCCCGATCCGTGTCGGTGTCAACAGCGGCTCCCTTGAGAAAAATCTGGTGGAGAAGTACGGCGGAGTCACCG
>CAZUAP010000146.1:0-4871 GCA_964617975.1 uncultured Acetatifactor sp.
CCCTTCACGATAGTGGCAATCTTCTCGGGATAATTCTTGCCGCAGGCGATATAATCCAGGAAGAACAAAGGCTCCCCACCTGCACATGCCACATCGTTCACACACATTGCCACACAGTCAATCCCCACCGTGTCGTGCTTATCCATGAGAAAGGCAAGTTTAATCTTGGTGCCCACACCGTCCGTCCCGGACAGCAAAATGGGATTTTCCATCTTCTGAATCGCCTTCATGGAAAATGCTCCCGAGAATCCACCCAGACCGCCCATAACCTCAGGGCGCATGGTCTCCTTCACATACTTTTTCATCAGCTCTACAGACTGATAACCTGCCTCAATATCTACTCCTGCGTTCTTATAATCCATGTTCTTTCTCCTCGTGCTCAAAATGATTTATTTCTTCTGACTCTCAACATACGCCTTATAACCAATCTCCTGCAGCTTTGCATCCTTGGCTTCCACCTGCTCCTTCAGCTTGGCACTGTAATTTTTCAGTTTCTGAAGAAGTGCTGCATCTGAGGTAGCGAGAATCTTCGCCGCCAGAAGCCCTGCATTGGCGCCGCCGTTGATGGCGACCGTAGCCACGGGAATCCCGGAGGGCATCTGAACAATGGAATAAAGGGAATCACGTCCTCCTAAGGAAGTGGTGTGCATGGGAATGCCTATAACCGGCATGGGGAAGATTGCCGCGCACATACCCGGCAGATGTGCTGCCATACCCGCGCCCGCGATAATCACCTTAAAGCCCTTGTCCTCAGCCTTCTTCGCATATTCAAAGAACACATCCGGCTCCCTGTGGGCGCTGATAATCGTCATCTCATAAGGGATGCCAAGCTCCTCCAAAATGTCTGCTGCCTTTGCCATGACCGGCATATCGGAATCGCTTCCCATCACGATGCCAACCAACGGTTTCACTGCTGTCTCTGCCATGATTTCCTCCTGATATCCTGTTTTATAAACTGTTACTTATAACTTCCGCAATTGTGCAGTTTGTATATATCCAACACAGGCACGCTTGCGCTATGTTTTTTTCGTAGCGGACACATAAGAGCCTAAAGTACAGGCTCTAAGTGCTCGACACATGCTACTCACTAGAGTAGCAGAAATAATGCCTGTTTATGGATATATACAAAACTGCACAAAAGCTGCGTTATTGAAATGAGTTTCACAATTACCTATAGTTTACTAGAAACAGATGTGGTATGCAAGTTTTATCTTCATAAAACTCCACAAATTTATGATTCTGGTCTGCACGTCAACCAAATTTTACTGTTCCGCAAATGCCTTGTTCAGCTCCTCTGTTCCGGGCAGCACAAACCTGCCTTCACGTATGATGGCTGTCCTGCTGCCGTCCTTTCGCACCGCAATAAGCTCCCCCAGCTCATCATAGGGAATCGTAATGTCCGTATGACAGTTGAAATAAGCCTTTTCAGGAGATTTATCTCTGAGCCTTGACACCTCATTGTCCCTCGCCACAATCTCCTTGCCGTCGGGGTTGTAAACCCGCACCTCCTCGGCGTGGGAATAACAGGTATCTCCCACCGCAAAATGGGGCCCTGTCTTTTCCGCGATGAGAATGGGCAGCTTATCCTGCACGCCGTATTTTTCTGCCGCCACATACGCCGTGGTGTTGGTGCCTATGGCAAATTCCCCCATGGGCAGGGTCTTGTGCCGGAAAAGCACATTCTCCCAGATAAACCTCCGGTTCTCCTCCTCATCCTCAAAATTGGAACAGTCATAACTCTTGATTTTGCCGTTCACGAATTCCAGTTCCAGATTCCTGTACTCCAGACCGTTCAGAAACACACGGCTCACATGAAGGACGCCCTCCGTACCTGCAAGGACTGGCGAGGTAAACACCTCCCCCACCGGAATATTCACATCCGCCACACAATTTTCAAAAATCGTCTCCCTCGCAGGGTCAGACAGCTCCCACAGTTTCACCCGCAGGCTGGTCCGATTGCCGTTCATCCCCTTGATTTCACAGTAATCCGCCGTGTTCAGCACATCGATGATGCACTGCTGGATGTCGCGGTACAGAGTGTAATCCAAGGTATTGATACGAATGATTTCCTCAAAAAAGGCATGATAGCTTTCCTTTGTCTCCAGAATTTCCGGCACTGGGAAAGCAATAATCGTAAAGCTCCTCTCCTCCTCCAAAATATACTGTCGCTGCAGCTCTCCTGCCTGACTGCGGTACTCCACCCATATCCCGTTCTGCTCCTCGCTCATCCGCAGTGCCTCCGGCTTATTCTCCGGTTCAAAGCTCCGCTCTCCAAAGGTCTCCAGCACAGCGGGACCCGCGTACAGCGCCGCCTGCTTCTTGTACTTTTCAAATGCCGTCCGGGTCACCTCCAGCTTATGATTCTTGTAGGTCTTATCCCAGAACAATGCCTTGTCATCCTTGTGGTCGAAGTCATACTGTCTGTTCACTTCTCCGCCGTAATAACCGGTCTTAAATATGGATGGGTTGTAGAGAATACTTGTTGCCGCCCGGTAACACACCGTCTGAAGCCCCATCTTCTCAAAATTTTTAACTGCCCGGCGCATCATCCTCTCAAAGCCCAGACGATAGCGGATTTCCACCAATCCCTTTTTGGCAAGATTCTTGCCGGTCACCTCAAACCCGATGCGATACCCTTCCGTGTAGGTATCCGCCATGGTATTGATGATCTCCTGGGGCAGACTCGCCATAAAGCGAGCTGTCTCCAACTCACTCTCACTGATATACTCGCCGTAGGCAAACAGATACCGCTCATCCGACAAATCCGCGTGTGTGATGATATTTACCGCAAAATTATCCTCCGGCACCAACATCTCCCGCAGATGCTCCTCCACCGCCGTCTCCGTGTAGTCGCTGACAAACCAGTATAAAATTCCCCGGATATCCTCCTCCGCGGGCAATCCACCCTCCGGATTGTCCTGTCCGTCCTCCTGTCGCGCATAGACAAATGCTGTATAAATCTCCACGAACAGCTCCAACCGGATGACAATCTCCTCCAGCCGCTCCTCATAGACAAAGGGAATCAGGCTGCGCATCTCCCGATACAGGAAAGAGAGCATCGCGCCGAATCCCTCCCCCAGTGTATGCACCGCATAGGCAGGATTGGCATAGCTTTTCTCATAATATTCCGGGAGCACATCCTCGTACAGCGCCCTGTTTCGCTCTTTAAGTTCCGCTGTTGAAGCAGTCTCCATTCCGCTCGATGCCAGAAATCTCCCCGCGTCCTCAAGGCGCATCAGAAATTCCGCCACAGCGGTGAAATAATCGGCAAACTCCTCCCTGCAGCACCTCTCCTGCGGTATCTCCCGTATGCGTTCCATCGCCAGCCCGTAACGCTCGCGCAAAATTTCATTTTCCTCCCCCATGGGTCATCCTCCTCACATTCCAAGCTGGATTAAAAATGCCAATATGCCCAAGGCAACCAGATTCAGCAATATTCCCAAAACCGGAAACAGCTTAAAGGTATCCTTCTCCCGGGCTGTCAGCACCCCCAGTATCAGACCAATCACTGAAAATATCGTTGCAAAAAGCCCCGTGAGTCCATAGCCCGGCTTGGCATCCCCGCCGGTCCGATAGGTCAGATAGAGCACAGTGCCCAGAGAGCTGTTGCTGATTAATCCCAGAATCGTGGACATAATTGCCCGGTCTGAATGCTTTCTATTGGTAAAAATATAGTTTTTCCGTTTCATGCCCATTTCACTCGTCCACCGTCTGCTTTATTCCTCATACTTAATAAGGGCACTCCCGGCGTCTCTGCGCCGGAGAATGCCCACTCCGCACTTTCTTAAAACAGTACCTTGCTTCTGCCTGCCAATAACTTGGCACCTGCCACAATCAGCATCACACCGGATGCCACGCCAACCGCCAGAACCACAATGCCGATGACGATATTCCAGGCTCCTGCTCCACCCATGGTCTTATACACTTTTTCTTCCATACCCTTCCTCCCGGTTTATTTTATTTATGTTATGCGCCATAAACCTCATAGTACTTGTCGATTGCCGCCTTCAAGGTATCGTCAATATAAATCTGTCCCTTATAAGGCTTGTTGTATAGATGCTCAATCACATCCGCCATGGTAACGATGGCATTAGCATCAAAGCCGTACTTCTCCTTGATTTCCGCCAGCGCACTCAGCTTGCCGCCCAGTCCTTTCTCCATGCGGTTTAGGGATACCATCAGACCCTTAATCTCCACATCGCCCTGAGCCTTCAGAATAGGGAAGGTCTCCTCGATGGATTTGCCGGAGGTGGTCACATCCTCAATAATCACCACGCGGTCGCCATCCTGCAGCTTGCTGCCCAGAAGGATGCCCACATCTCCATGGTCCTTCTCCTCCTTGCGATTGGAGCAATATCGAATCTCCCTGCCATAAAGCTCACTGTAGGCAATGGTGGTCGCCACACTCAAGGGAATCCCTTTGTACGCCGGACCAAAGAGTACATCGAAATCATCTCCGTAGTTGTCGTGAATCGCCTTGGCATAATATTCACCCAGTTTCTTGAGCTGCGCTCCCGTCACATAAGCTCCCGCATTCATAAAAAAGGGAGACTTTCGTCCGCTCTTTAATGTAAACTCGCCAAATTTCAACACCTGACAGTCCACCATAAACTCTATAAATTCCTGCTTGTAGCTTTCCATGCTATCTCAAACCTCCTGTCGATGTACCTTTCGCAGGTTTTCCACCGTTTCATATCCATTATCCTCTGTAGGATAACATAAACATGAGGATTTTTCAATGAGATTTTATTTGAAACATTGGTTGAAACATTTTTTCTCCGCCCTCTTATGTAACCGGCGAAAACTGCCGACATATTAAGTACAAGATGCCACTATTGAAATATGGATCCAAGGAGGGATTAAAGCAGTAA
>CAZUAP010000147.1:0-4789 GCA_964617975.1 uncultured Acetatifactor sp.
TAACAAGAAATCTGATTCTATGCACCTTTTCCGGTTTAATTTTATGCCCGCTGATTGGAGTAAGAGGCGTTATGCTGGAGGGGCTGATTGCGGATGCAGGGTCGGCTATATTGAGCTTTATTCTGATACGTTGGGAATGCCGGAGCTTGGATGCTTTGATTTCAAAAAAGCAAGGATAGTCCTGTTCGGATAGGAGAGAACTTATGGCAAAGAAATGTTCCATGGCGGGCGGTGTCACTGTTTGCACCGTCCGCAGTCCGAGCAGCCGTTGCAGATGAGGCGGCTGCCGCATTTCTCACAATTTTCCCGATAGTGCGGCACATAAAGTGCCTGTTCCGGTATTTCTCTTCCAAAGCGGTCGGTGAGCTTCCATTGGATTGGTTTTCCCACATAATTCATACCTGACTTGTATGCCATCTCACTTTGGATGGACTTTTTGGGCATATGGTATGTCCTGCCGTCCTTGACAAAATAGGTTCCGGTTTCGATAAAACAGAAGGTGATGTTATACTTTTCACATTCCCGGCGCAGCTCTTTCACCCAGTCAAAATGACAGGCTCTTGCACCATCGTAATTTTCACCGCCGCAGATGACCTGCTCAATCTGACCTTCGGCAAGATATTTTTCAATGCTCACCGCACCGATAAAAGGTGCACACATAATTCCCTTGTGCTTAAATGGCAAATCGAGCAGGAGAGGAATGCGCTCATCCGCCCGTCTCTGATTCTCGCACGTGACGTTGAACATAATATTTTCCCAGCCGTCGCCCCATCCATCGGGCAGGCATTCCCTGACACGCTGAGGTCTCTTAGTCAGGAGAAAAAATTTCACATCAGGTCTTTGCCGCATCATTTCCCACGCCTCAGCCCGCCATTCGTCGGCTTCCTCCACAAAGAAATCGGAGGTCATGCAGACGCGGATGAGTTCGCCGCTCTGAATTTTGTACCGCCCGTTTTTGTCCGTTTGAATGGGATAGCGGAAGGTGCTCTTGGTTTTATGAATATTTGCGCCGTTTTCATTTCTCAGCCGGTCTAGAAAGTACATATAGCAGTTCTGGCAGCCCTCGCTGCATTTTACGCAGCCATGCCACGGATTCCAAATGTCGTGCATTGTTTCTCCTCTAAGTTTAAGTTAGGGAAACGCTGATTAAAGCGGTTCCGATAACATTTTAAACAACCTTCCGGGGGAATGCAACCCCGGCTGTTGCATTTTCGCCTTTTCCACAGTATAATCAGATAAATGTCACAAGATATTGAAATATCAGAAAAATGGAGAATGAGTTATGGAACTTGCAGTTTATTTTAAAAGTATTGTTGAACAGGACAGATGTGCGGTTGTAATTTGTAATCTGGAGCATGAAATCATTTATATGAATCCCACAGCCATATCCAGATATGGGAAAAGTGGCGGCAGCCGGCTCGTGGGGCAAAGCATTTTGGACTGCCATAATGAGGAGTCGGTAAGAAAAATCAAGGAGACAGTGCAGTGGTTCGCTGAGAGCAAGGAGCATAATATTCTCTATACCTATCACAATCCGAAGGAAAATAAAGATGTGTATATGGTTGCGCTGCGGGATGAGCAGGGGGAGCTGATTGGATATTATGAAAAGCACGAGTACCGGAATGCAGAGATAGCCACAGAATAAAAACGACATGACAGGACGAGGGGCGTCAATCCCCCTCGTCCTCTTTTGTCACAGTGCGCACGGTGATGCCGTTCACCTCAACGTTTCCGTCCAACTGGATGACCAGACATTCACGACCGTCAATCTTTCGGGTTTCTATCAAGTCTGTGCGGTCAGGGCTTACTTTGACGACGATATCGGGAGTCTTTACGTCAAAGGAGCGGGTGCTGAATACATTGCTGGCGTAGAGCGCAGTCTGTTCCCCGGCGGCAGTGTCATAGTAGTTGTCGAATTCCTCCAGCCTGTCGTTTGACACACCGCTGCCTGCCAACAACGTTTTTACTTCGTTCTTGTCCAGCATCAGGGGAGCGGGTTCCTCCTTGTGTTCCTCCACCATCTCCTGAAACTTTTCATGGATGTTTTTCACCAATTCCAGCTCGCAGGTTTCTCCCAGAGTTTCTTCAATTAGGGTCTGGAAGGTCTCTCTCTGTGCACCGGCGGACATGGGAACAGGGCAGCCGAGGAGCTGTTCCATGAAACTTTCCTTCAGTTCCTCCGCATCCTTGGAATAGTAGAGTGTGCCATGCAAATCCGCGCCGCGGTCATTGAAAGCCGGAAACAGAAAACCGGTCTCGGGCATACCGACTACCCAGTCTCTCACACGATTCTGGAAGGTGTTTTCCTCGGCGTTGTAGGAGAGACCCGGCTTGGAGAGCTCCACAGGGCAGATGCAGCACAATATGTATTCATACACTTCGTCGGAGGCATCGTCCATATCCAGTCCGTCCAAGGTTTTCCCCGGCACGTCATAGGAATCATGTACCAGAAGAATCAGGTAATTTCCCACGTACTCATAGGTCTCGATAATCTTATCGTAAAAGGCTTCCAAAAGAACATCGTCCTTTAATTGGCTGTTTCGCAGGCGGAGCATAAACTCCTGGGTGCCGCCGGAGCTTTCCGACTGCAGGGGAAATTCCAGATTCAACAGATTCTTGCCCAGTGTTCCTGAGAGGGATTTCCTGAAAATTTCAAAATATTTAAACATTTCCTCCTCGGGCAGTGAGAGAAACGCCTGTTTCAGCTCGGTTTTTTTATTTTTCTCTCCGTCTACATAGCATCCACAGATACGCGTAATAGAGCAGTTTTTGATGGTAAAGAGTTTTTTTAACTCGCTTATTTCCTGTTTTGTCATAGCATTTCATCCTTTCCGTCTGATGTTTTTTTAGTATACACCAACTTGAGAACATAGGCAATAATCAGATTTGTCGTTGAATTTCACGGTATTTTGTTGAATGCGGACGAATCCCGCGATGAGTTGGAGTTGATGTCACAAAGCATCTTATTTTATAATGAAAGAGCACGAAAAAATGTAAAATAGAAATAGTATTTCAGACCGGAGGTAGTATTATGGAGCAATTAAAGATTACGGATGCAAAGGATAATGAAAATGTATACAAAATTTTAGAGAATTTGATGAATGCCAATAGAGAGTTTCAGATTATGATTACGGTTCCCTCTGTGGGGGGAGAGACAAACGCTGTCAAAAAAGGCGAGACGGCATCTGCACCCGCCAAAAAGGTTGCGGTGCGCGATTTGGAGAAGGATGTCACGGATATGATACATGAGATTGGCGTGCCGGCGCATATTAAGGGCTATCAATACCTGCGGGAGGCAATCATGATGTCGGTGGAAGACCCTGCCATGATTAGTTCCATCACCAAGATACTTTACCCCACGATTGCAAAGCGTTTCCAGACGACTCCCAGCCGGGTGGAGCGTGCTATACGCCACGCCATAGAGGTGGCATGGAGCAGGGGACGCATGGAGACGCTGGATGCCATGTTCGGATATACGGTAGACACGGGGAAGGGAAAGCCTACCAATTCGGAGTTCATCGCCCTGATTGCGGATCGTATCAGACTGTCCTACCGAGCATGAGCAAGGAAATGTTTTGACTGTAATTATGCCAATCTTGGGGTGCGTAAACTAAATACAATTTACTTTTTCCGTAAAATATATTCAAAAAACTCTTTTCCCATATAAGAAAATGGTGTATAATTTTACATATCATACGTGGGAGGGTTTCAAATGAAGAAGATTTTATTTGTAGCTTCAGAGGGCGTTCCTTTCATTAAGACCGGTGGGCTGGCAGATGTCGTGGGGTCTCTGCCCAAGTGTATTGACAAGGAATACTTCGATGTGCGTGTATTTATCCCGAAATATACTTGTATGAAACAGGAAATGAAGGATAAATTGAACTATGTCAAGCATTTCTACATGGACTTTAACTGGCAGAATGTGTATGTAGGTATTTTGGAAGCGGAAGTAGACGGGGTACATTATTATTTCATCGACAATGAGAGCTATTTCGGAGGTTTCAAACCCTATGGGGATGACACCGTCTGGGAGATAGAGAAATATGCGTTTTTCTCTAAGGCTGTGTTGTCGGCACTTCCGGTGATTGACTTCAGACCGGATGTGATTCATTGCCATGACTGGCAGACAGGTCTGATTCCCGTATACTTGAAGGAGCGTTTTCATGATGGAGATTTCTTCAAAGGAATCAAATCCATCATCACGATTCACAATCTGAAGTTCCAGGGGAAATGGGACACCAAGACTGTGCAGAGCATTACCGGGTTGCCGGCGCATTACTTTACACCTGACAAGCTGGAGGCGTACAAGGATGCCAACCTGCTCAAGGGCGGTATTGTCTATGCGGATGCCGTGACCACGGTGAGTGATACATATGCGGAGGAGATTAAGACCACCTTTTACGGCGAGGGACTGGATGGACTGCTGCGAGCCCGCAGCCAAGATTTGCGCGGTATTGTCAATGGAATTGATTATGAGGAATTCAATCCCGAGACGGACAAATATATTGTAAAGTCTTACAATGCCGTGAATTTCCGCAAGGAAAAGGTGAAGAATAAACGTGCCTTGCAGGAGGAGCTGGGGCTTTGTCAGGATGAGCGCAAGATGATGATTGGACTTGTGTCCCGGCTGACGGACCAAAAGGGTCTGGATTTGATTGCCTATGTGATGGATGAGCTCTGTCAGGACGATATTCAGCTGGTTGTGCTGGGTACGGGCGAGGAGCGGTACGAGAATATGTTCCGTCATTTTGACTGGAAGTATGGCGATAAGGTATCAGCCAATATTTAT
>CAZUAP010000148.1:0-4718 GCA_964617975.1 uncultured Acetatifactor sp.
TATGGATTTAAATCCCAAAATTCTCCATTCTTTTCCCAGTCAGATTCCCCTGCCTTTTTACATGACCTATCCGGGTTATCTTGGGGCAGAAACAGAGCGGGAAATCTTAAAGGACATGGAATATTTGCAGCAGGTTTATCCCGGGGAAGTGAAACGTTACCAGCGGAGAGTGGCGGAAATATTGGATAAAATGGATTACGAAGGCAGTATGATTTATGATGAGTATCCCGATTTTGGCAGCTTGCGCAGAATGGTTGACAGCATAATGAAAATACTGCAGAATGAAGAGGACGGGCTGCCTGAGGAGCAGCGCACGCCGGCGGAAAAATGGAACTGGCTGGCAGATATGATTCAGGTGCTCCTATGCGACGAGATTTATAAGAGGAGACACGGAGGCAGACGAGGTAAAAATTTTTGGATGAATTAAATAGACTGTTAGAAGAAATATTGAATATAGATTTACAGCAGATTGTATTGAGCAACACCCGCGATGAGGCACAGGGCACCAGAGTCAAGGTACGCCCTGTGCTTTTGAAGGGTGAACTTTACTTTCAGGAGACTTTGTACCGCGGAACGCAGGTGTTCCACGAGAATCTTTCCGCGGGGGAGATGCGGGAAAGACTCCGGAATTATCTCTCGGAGCTCTTTAAACAGGGCACCTTTCAGTCGGACAGGCTGGAGGCAAATGTGCTGGTGAGCAAAAAGGGAAAGGTGACTGTGAAGGTGCGGCGGAAAACGCAACAGACCGGGGAAAGCCACCGGGAACTCTCCCACAACCGGACCAAGCAGTACATCCTCATGGACGGCACGCCCGTGGATTTCCTTGTGGGGCTGGGGGTTCAGACGCCGGATGGTAAAGTGACGAAAGCCAAATATGACAAGTTCCGACAGATTAACAGATATCTGGAGTTCATCGAGGATGTGCTGGACGCACTGCCCGGAGACAGGACGCTGCGCATTATTGATTTCGGATGTGGCAAGTCCTATCTGACCTTTGCCATGTACTATTATCTCCATGTACTGCAGGGGCGGGATATACAGGTGACAGGTCTTGACCTGAAAACAGATGTCATCAACCACTGCAATGAGCTGGCGGAAAGGCTTGGCTATCACCAGCTCCATTTTGAGCGGGGGGACATCAGCAGCTATGAGGGTGCCACAGAGGTGGACATGGTGGTGAGCCTCCACGCCTGTGACAAAGCGACGGATTATGCGCTGGAAAAAGCGGTAAAATGGGGGGCGCAGGTGATACTGGCGGTACCGTGCTGCCAGCATGAGCTGAACGGGCAGATGCGCTGTGAGGTATTGCAGCCGGTATTGAAATATGGGCTGATAAAGGAGCGTGTGGCGGCACTGGTGACGGACGCCGTGCGCGCCAATCTTCTGGAACAGCAGGGGTATGACACTCAGATATTAGAGTTTATCGACATGGAGCATACCCCCAAGAATCTGTTGATACGCGCGGTGAAAAGGAAGGAAAATAACCGAAGAATGAATGCCAAATCGGCCGGATCAGACATCACGCAGGTGGAGGAACTCCTGCATATTACACCTACATTGGAGCGGCTTCTAAGATGAAAAAAAATTTGATTAAACTGGCGGTATTTCTGGCAGTATTTCTTGTCACCCTGATTGCAGGGGGCAGAATCATGAATAAGGGACATAACAATATGACCATGGAGATGGCGGATGCATCTTTGCCGATTGTTATGGTAGACAGGGATGGTGTGCGTTACAATGAACTGCATGGTTATACGACAGTCATGGATACGGCGTTTGAGCGCGATACGGTGACGGTACTGGGCGAAAGCCGTAATCTCTCCATATGGGTGGACACTTATGGGCGCAATGTGACCGGACTTTCCATGGAGGTGCGCAGTATCGACGGAGAACGTCTGATAGAAAAAACAGAAATTACAGATTATGTTTTGGACAGTAAGGGGATGAGTGCCAGCTTTTCCTTGAAGGATTTGATTGACAGGGAGACGGAATATGCTCTGGCACTGATTCTTGAGTTGGATGACAGCCAGTCGGTTTACTATTACACACGTGTCATCTGGAGTGAGGACCTGCATTTGGAGGAGAAACTGGAGTTTGTGCAGGATTTTCATGAGAAACTTTATGATAGGGAGGAAGCAAAGGAGCTGACCAGATATCTGGAGACCAATGCGCAACTGGAGGACAACAGCTCCTTCCACAAGGTGAACATTCACAGCAGTTTTAAGCAGATTACTTGGGGGAATCTGGAGGTGCACGAGGTGGGAGACCCGGTCATCCGGCTCACGGAAATCGGCGAACAGACGGGGTCTTTTCTGGTGGACTATATGGTTGAGAGCGGCAGCGGCGATGAGACTGTCCGCTATCGTGTGGAGGAGCAGTTTCGGGTGAGGTATACCTCGGAACGTATGTACCTTTTAAATTATGAGCGCACAATGACACAGATACCGGATGTGGAGGAGATGTATGCCAACGACAAGATTCTCCTTGGCATCACGGGGACGGATATCCAGATGATGGAGAGCGAAGATGGGAGCAATGTGGTATTTGAGGTGGATAACCAGCTTTACAGTTATAACAGTGACACCAATAAGCTGACCATCATATTCAGCTTTTATGATGAAAAAAACTCAGATGCGCGCACAATGTATGACGCGCACTCCATCAAAATACTCGATGTGACAGAGGGAGGAAATGTCAGCTTTTCCGTATATGGATACATGAACAGAGGGCGTCATGAGGGCGAGGTAGGTATTCAGATTTATACCTATAACAGTGCTTTGAATACGATTGAGGAGAATGTTTATATCCCTTATAACAAAAATTATGCCGTGTTAAAGTCGCAGCTGGAGCAGTTGCTCTATCTCAACCGGGAGCAAAAGCTGTATCTGATGCTTGAGGATGTGGTGTACGGAATTGATTTGGAGGAAAAGACCTATTATCCCATGGTGGAGATTACGCAGGATGACAGCATACAGGTGTCGGACAACAACCGCATTATGGTCTGGCAGGAGGGCGATGATATTTACCATTGCAACCAGTTGAATGTGCGAAATCTCAATACAGAGGTGCAAAGTGTCATCAAGGTTGATGCCGGGGAGGCGATACGACCGCTGGGCTTTATGGGGGAGGACATCATCTACGGCGTTGCGAGAGAGAGCGATATCCGCAAGGAAAATTCCGGCAGGACATTTTTCCCCATGTATAAGGTCTGCATCTGTGATTCTGAAGGCAATATTTTAAAGGAGTACAGCCAGCAGAATATTTATATCACCTCATGCAGTGTGGAGGATAATCAGATTACGCTGGAGAGGGTGGAATACCGCGAGGACGGGAGCTACGCGGAGACGTCGCCGGATCAGATTATGAACAGTGTGGAGGAGGAGTCGGGCAAATATGTGATTGTGGCTCCCAGCATTGATACCTATGAGCAGTATGTGCAGATACAGACGAGGACTGTGATTGACAGCAAGACGATTCAGATTCTGACGCCCAAGGAGGTTGTGTTTGAGGGTGGACGAGAGCTGGAGCTGGAAACTGAGAGTCAGACGACCAAGTATTACGTGTACGGTGCCTATGGGGTGGAAGGAATTTATAGTTCTCCGGCAAAGGCGGTCACTCTGGCATACGACATATCCGGAGTGGTGGTCAATCAGGATGGGGACACAGTCTGGGCAAAGGGAAACCGGATGGTGCGCAACCAGATTATGGCAATCAAGGAAAACTCGATTACGGAGGACAAGAACAGCATTGCAATATGTCTGGATACGATTCTGCAATACGAGGGCATCCTGAGAAATTCAGACTATCTGCTGGCGCAGGGACAGACTATCATGGAAATCCTTCAGGATAATCTGGAGGATGCTGAGGTATTGGATATGACGGGATGTGACTTAGATGCCGTCCTGTACTATGTCAACCGGGATATTCCTGTGCTTGCCCTGCTGAATAATGGAGAGGCTGTCCTCATTACCGGATTCAACGAGTACAACATTGTGGTGATGGACCCGACAACGGGGACACTCTCCAAAAAGGGCATCAACGATTCAACAGAATGGTTTAAAGAAAACGGAAACAATTTTGTGACTTATATCAAGTGATTCCGTTTATTCGGCGGGGAAAATATATTTGCGGTATCTCTGCAATACGTTTAATAACAGCATTCCCAAAATGCCGCAGGAGATAATTTCACCTATGCCGACGGTCAGCATGAAATAAGGGATGGAACCCTCAAACTGGTATACATAAGCCAGCACAAAGGGGACGATCAGTGTGTTTGCCACAATGGGAGGCAGAGGTGCCAGCCATTTTGATTTCCCGAATTGTCCGGTCTGACCTGCGGTTTTGGAGCGGCCGCACAAAAACCATGTGCCCAGAGCGCCCAACAGGGTGGCAAGGCTGCCGAATATTACATCCAGAGGCATACAGCCGGTGAGAATATTGGACAGTATACAGCCCACGAACAGGCCGGGCACTGCAGCCGGGGTAAACAGGGGAAGAATCGTCAGGGCTTCTGAAAAGCGTACCTGAATGGCATAATTTGCCAGTCCCAGAGCGTTGGCCAACAATGTCAGCACAACATAAAGAGCAGCAATGACTGCTGCGTGAACCAGTGACAATACTTTTTTGTTCATTTGAATTCTCCTTAGTTTTGTTTTACGTGTGGATGGTTTCGAACACACGGATATACGGCTGCGAAAGACAGGCTTGTCTTCGCAGCT
>CAZUAP010000149.1:0-4704 GCA_964617975.1 uncultured Acetatifactor sp.
ATAAAGTAGGAACTACCATAGCAAGTACGAGTAAAATGACGATGACCGCGGATATCCGCTGTTTTGTTTTGTTGTTATTCATATTGAACATATCGATTCCTCTTTCTTCGCACACGGGATACACCTAATTTCTGAAAGGATATTATATATGAAATTCTACGTTTTGGCAAGTTTAATTATATTTCTCTTTGTAGTTTCACACAATCTGCGGAAATCCAAAAACCTGCAATCCAGCGAAAATCTTGGATTCTGGGAGAGAGAACGGGCTGCCAACCAGACAAGACGCCAACCTCTCGACGGGCTCGACTATATTCATATCCCCGTGGATTCCCTTCCCATGCACCTTATGGAGGACGATGAAAAAGTCGCTGACTGCCTGCGCATCATCAATGAGCTCTCCGTGCAGCCGATTGTCAACCTTACCGGATATTCCAACACAGATTTAAAGCTGGAATACGGCACCGCCAATATCACGGTTCTCTCAGAGTACGACCAGAATTATACTCTTCTGGCAAGCACCCTTCAACAGTGGGCAGATTTATTATACAAGGCGGGCTATGAGGAGCCAACACGCCAAATTCTGGAATTTGCCGTGAGCACCCGCACAGATGTGAGCCACAGCTATGACTTGCTTTCCGACATATATGTCAAAAATGGAACCCCCGGCAAAATCGCAGAACTGGAAACCACCGCCGAAACCCTCAACTCTCTGAACAAAGAGGTGATTCTGCGGCATTTAAAGGAGAAAGCTGCCGGCTCCGAATCTTGTCTATCATCCGACTAGCCTCACTTCTGCTGAGCTTTTCCACATCTACATTCAAAGTTATTTTATGCTGCTCCATCAGGCGATATAACTGTTCTCTCTGCGCTTTTGTGGCAGGTGTGTCTTTTTTTACCTGATAGTGAAGCGGCGACGGCTGAAAAAGAACATTGTCCCCCTCCCCAAAAAGCTCTGCGAGTTTCCGGTACAGAAAATGCGTGGCTCTCGCATCCTCCAACGCCCTGTGCGCCTGATGGGCAATCCCGTAATAATCACAGAGATAGCTCAGACTGCGGTGCTCCAAATCCGCAAGATATCTGCGGGCAATTTTCAAAGTGTCTATGGCACTTTTTTCAAAAACAAAATTTTGATTGACTGCTGCCTTCTTTAAAAAGGAAAAGTCAAACAGAATACTATGTCCCAGCAGGGGCAAATCTCCCATAAATTCAAGAATTTGCGGAAAAACCTCCTGAATATACGGGGCTTCGTCCAGCTCCTCATCCCGGATTCCCGTCAGGGACGTGATGCGTTCCTCCAGCTTCCGTCCGGGATTTACAAAGGCGGAAAAGGTATCCGTAATCTGTCCCTGCTCCACCTTCAATGCGCCAATCTCTATGATTTTATCCCATTTGGGATTGAGTCCTGTAGTTTCCAAATCAATACTGATATAGGTGTCTGTCATGACTTCTCCTGTCCTCTCCCGCTGCACATCAAAAGTCTTGTCACAAAAGTTTCATCATAAGGGTTTCATTACAAAAGTTTCATTATCAAAATTTCATTACAAGGGTTTCACCACATAGGTTTTCGCCTCATAGGTCAGGGGATTGCGGTCGTTGTAATCAAAGAGCACATAGGCACAGTCGAGAATGCCGGGCTGCCCTTCTCCCCACACGGGATATCGGAAGGGCTCCAGATGTGTCATTTTGCTCAGCTGTTTCCAGTCATACTCCCTGTATGCGGGCAGATAGCTCCTCTCCCGTTCTTCCTCTTTATAAAAATTGCGGATAAATTCCTTGTCCTCCTCCCGCAGGTTCTCCGCAAACGCCGGACGGCTTTTCAGATTTTCCCGCAGATACATATCGTAAGTCAAAAGCTCTTTATAAAAATCCATGTGTGCCTCATCCCGCTCTCTAGCAAATTCCAGCAATACCTGATAGCGGTATGCCCTCGAGGGGCTCTCCACGAACAGTCCTTTTGCCTCATAATAATCTGCCAACGCCTCAAACAGGGCAAAGGGACTCTCAAAAGCCTGTTCCAAAAAAGGCAATGTGTGGGTAAACTGATTGCTGTTGTAATACAGCTCCACCATCTCCTCGATGCGTTTCAGACGCAGCACATCTCTGTAAGGCAGCCATTTAGTGCAGAGCACTTCGTAGGGCGGATTTTCCAGATAGGAAATGCCGTATTCTTCCACCTTCTCTGCCATCGGCGAACCCTTCAGCACCTTCAAAAAACCCAGCTGGAGCTGTTCGGGGCGCATGGCATAGACCCGGTTAAAGGACTCGGCAAAACTGGCGTAATCCTCGCATGGAAGTCCCGCAATCAAATCCAGATGCTGATGAATATTATTGCCCTGATGAATCGCGCTCACAATATTTTCCAGCCTGTCCACATCCATCACCCGATTGATTGCCTTGAGCGTCTCGGGATTGGTGGACTGCACCCCGATTTCCAGCTGCACCTGTCCCGGGCGCAGCCGGTTCAGAAGTGCAATCTCATCCTCCCGCAGTATGTCCGCAGAAATCTCAAAATGAAAGTTTGTGACGCCATTGTCATGTTCGTACAGATAACGCCATATCTCCATGGCATGATGGTGGTCACAGTTAAATGTCCGGTCTACAAATTTCACCTGTTTCACCTTATGGTCCAGGAAAAACTGCAGTTCCTTCTTCACTATCTCAATATCCCGCAGACGCACCTTCTTGTCGATGGAGGAGAGGCAATAGCTGCATCGATAGGGACAGCCGCGGCTGCTCTCATAATAAATAATCCGGTTGGCAAAAGATTCCAGACTGCCACAATTTCCCATAGCATAAAAAAAGGGCACCGCGCTCAAATCGGCGAGCTGCCGCTCCGGGGTATATCCCATGGGCAGGCACAGCCCGGCAATCCTCTCAAGAGCGACTGTCCCGTCCTTCTCCCCGTTCACGTACCACTGCAGCAGCTCCCGGAAGGTTTCCTCCCCCTCCCCGACCATGATACCCCTCACCTGAGGAAAGGCTTTCAGCACCTTGGGACCGTCATAGCTTACCTCCGGTCCGCCCAGCCAGATATCCGTATTCTTAAGCAGTTTCGGGAGCTCCCCGAGCAGACTGCGAATCATGTTCCAGTTCCAGATATAACAGGAAAATCCCACCACATCTGGCTTTCTGCCGTAAATATCCGCCAGAATATCCTGCATCTGCTGGTTGATGGTATACTCCGCCACCTCAATATGCGGCTGCAGCTCCTCCCCGGCATACGCCCGCAGACTGTAGACTGCCGGATTAGAGTGAATATATTTTGCATTGACTGCCACCAACAAAAACCGCATATTGTTCCTCCTCTCAAAGAGCCACAGCCGTTGATATCCGGCTCTATTTTACATATCCATCCCCGTCAAACTGCAGACCAAATCCCAGACTGTATTCATTCACGCGATTGATGATGCGCTGTGCCTCATCCCCCACCGCCGGGGTCGGGCGATAATCATTTCTGGTAGAGACTGACGAAACGGAACAGGGGATGATATGAAAGGAAGTCTCCTCCTGTTTCTGCCCATCGATAAAGGTGAAGGTCTGCTGCGCAATCATGGTGTCCTTGTCCGAGGGATTTCGATTGGCTCCGAAACAGAAATTAGCAAGGCTGTAAATAATATATTTTCCCTGATATTCCTCCACACCCTGCAGCACATGAGGATGGTGGCCAATCACCAAATCCGCGCCCCAGTCGATACACTCCCGCCCGAACTTCTGCTGGAAATCCGTGGGATAATATTCTGTCTCAATACCCCAGTGACAGCAGGCGAGAATCAAATCCACACCTTCCTCCTGCAATTTGGCAATGCCGTCCTTCATCAGTTTCTCCACGCCCTGACCCCAGCTCGTTTCATTCACTGAGACAAATCCGATGCGAATGCCTTTCACCTCATAAATTCCGACATTGTTGTCATAAGCATGGGCGATTCCAGCGGAATCCAGCGCCGCCAGTGTATCTTTTGTGCCCTGCTCCCCGAAGTCCTGCCGGTGGTTATTTGCCATACTTACCGCCTCAACGCTGCCGTAAGTCAAAAGACTGGCATACTCCGGGTCTCCCTTGATATTGTAGGTTCTGTCCGGAGCAGCCTCATCAGAATCCGTCAGCACACCTTCCAGATTTACAATGGTCATGTCATCGTTGGAAAAAATATCATAGACATTCTCAAAGAAATATCCCTCGGAATCCACCGTGTCATACATCTCGCGGAAGGACCACTCATAGTCCTGCCCCACGTAGTTGCCCAAAGACACATCTCCCGCGGCAGTAATTGTGATGGTAACTTTCCCCGATTCATCATCGACACTCGCGTCCGTTTCGTCCTGCAAAGCCGCTTCCTGCGAAAGTTGTTCATGTGAATCTGTCTGCTGTGAATCTTCCTGCTGTGAAGATTTCTCCTCAGGATAAATCATTTGTATGGATGGCTCGCTGCTGCCTGCGCCCAACGAACTGTCTGCAGCCAATGAACTTCCGCAGCCCGCCAAAATCATCGCCACTGCAGCCAGACCGCCTGTCACACCTACCATTCCCCTTTTTCTCACAGCATCACCCCTTCACAATATTTAGATAATTGCAAAACTGCACAAAAGCTATGTTGTTGAAATAAGTTTCTCAATTGTCTGCTTATTTTTCATACAATATCTCTTGCAGATACTCTTTATTGGTGTCGAAATCCACTTCCAAGACCGCCATTCCGCGTACTGTGGCAT
>CAZUAP010000150.1:0-4702 GCA_964617975.1 uncultured Acetatifactor sp.
TTCAAAAGTTAATTCTGACATAATTTTGAACCTCCTCAATTATTTTGTTTGGGGTGGAAGCCCCCGCTGTAATACCCACCAGTCGAACAGTTTCAGGTAATTCCATATGCAAGTCGTTTAGCGCCTGTATAAAATGGGTGTGTGCACACTCCCTGCTGCAGATTTCGTACAGCTTTCTGGAATTAGAGCTGTTCTTTCCGCCTATCACAATCATCACGTCCGCCTCTGCTGCCAAAGCCTTTGCAGAGCGCTGTCGTTCCTCCGTTGCATTGCAGATAGTATTCACGATATTATCATTGTAACCTTTTTTTTGAAAAATTTCAACTATAGATTGAAATTTATTGTAATTAAATGTCGTTTGCGATACCAAACAGACCGGTCTTGCACGCTCCGGCGTAAACTTTTCCGCCTCCTCTTCCGTCTCAATCACCGTCACCGGTCCGCTGCACCAGCCCCTGATGCCCTCCACTTCAGGATGTCCGGGGTTACCTGCAATCACGACATGAAAATTATCATTTCCTGCTTTCTCCACAATCCGGTGTATCCGCTTTACAAAAGGACAAGTGGCATCTATACACTCAAGTTTTTTTTGTTCCATAAGCTCCTGAATCTGCCGGGGCACCCCGTGGGCACGGATAACGACGGTACCTCTCTCCAGCTTTTCCAGAGCTGCCTGTCCTTCCACCACACGTACACCCTTTTGTTCCAAGTCCCGCACGACCTCCTCGTTGTGAACAATCGGACCGTAGGTATAGATATCTTTTCCGGTTTCTATCTGTTCATGTACCATGTCAATGGCACGCTTTACACCAAAGCAAAATCCCGCGCACTCGGCAAGTTTTACTTCCATAATAATGGTTTCCTTTCCGCTGAATGGTTTTTCTTTCGGCTGCGAAACAGCATATTTAATGTTCACACAGCTCCAGAATCCGTTCAATCACTTCCTCCACCGTCATCTCCGAGCTATCCACCAGAACAGCATCCTGCGCCTGACGCAAAGGGGAATGCTCTCTGTGCATATCCCGATAATCCCTCTCCTCAATATCTGCCTGAATCTTAGCCAAATCACAGCTCTCGCCCTTGGCTGACAGCTCATCAAAGCGGCGTTTTGCGCGGACCTCGCTGCTTGCCGTGAGATAAATCTTGACTTGGGCGTTGGGCAGTACACAGGTACCGATATCCCGTCCGTCCATAATGCAGTCCGACTTTGCCGCCAAAGCCTGCTGTAATTCTACCAGTTTCTCCCGGACTGCAGGCTGCACACTGGTAGCGGAAGCCATATTCCCCACCTCCTCCGTGCGCAGATACGGGGTGACATTTTCTCCATTCAGGTATACGACCTGCGTGCCTTCCTCATAGGCGATAGTGATGTCTGCCTCCCTGCACTTGGCACTGACCGCATCCCCATCCTCCGGATTCACGCCCTCCCTAAGCATAAAGAGCGCCATAGCACGGTACATAGCTCCTGTATCCACATAGATGACTTGCATTTTCTTAGCCACCGCCTTTGCGATGGTGCTTTTACCCGCTCCCGCAGGTCCGTCAATGGCAATATTATAACTCATAATATTCTCCCTTTATATAGAAATTTTATTAGACAAAATCTTTGTTTCCGGCGCTCTCCCCCGCCAAATGCCCTGTGGACCAGGCAATCTGCAGATTAAATCCCCCCGTGTGTGCATCCAGATCCAGCACCTCGCCCGCAAAGTATAATCCGGAAACCTTCCGGGACTCCATGGTAGACGGATTGATTTCCTTTACGGATACACCTCCCTGGGTGATGATTGCCTCCGCATAGGAACGGGTTCCCCTGACGGAAAGCGGCAGATTTTTCATCAGCCCCACAAAGTTCCTGCGTTCTTCCCTGGTAATCTCATGGACCTTTTTCTCCCCGTCAATATCGGAGAGCATCACCATGACCGGGATGAGTTTCGCCGGGAAAAGCCCTCCCAGCGCATTCTTAAACTGCTTGTTCTTCTGCTCCTCAAAATCTCTCAAGAGACGCTTGTCCAGCTGTTCTTCAGAGAGTGCCGGTTTTAAATCAATATAGAGTTTCACCGGCTCCTTCGCACGACCAAGATAACAGCTCGCCGTCAAAACCAGCGGCCCGCTCACTCCGAAATGGGTGAACAGCATCTCACCCTGTTCCCGGTACAGTTCCTTTTTGCCGGAGGTCATACGCAACTCCACATTCTTAAGGGACAATCCCATCAAGTCCCTGCACCAGTCCTCCGCCGTCTCCAGCGGCACAAGTGAGGGTCTGCACTCCGTCACCTGATGTCCTGTGACTTTCGCGAACCGCATTCCATCTCCCGTGGAACCGGTGCTGGGGTAAGACAAGCCTCCGGTGCAGACAATCACGGCATCTGCCTCCAAGGTATGTCCGTCCTCTAAGTATACTCCCCGGATGCGGCATCTATCCTCTTCATTCTTATTATCGGCATTCCACAACAATTTGTTTACTGTTGTGTTCAGCCGCACCTCCACACCGCGCTTTTTCAACGCACGCCGGAGCGCATCAATCACATCTGAGGAATGGTCGGACACAGGAAATACCCTGTCGCCCCGCTCGACCTTCAGTGCGCAACCTGCCTGCTCCAAAAGTGTCATCACCGCCTGATTATCAAAATCATAGAAGGCACTGTAAAGAAATTTGGCGTTGGTGCAGACATTTCCAAACAAAGTCTCCATATCTGCGGCATTGGTCACATTGCACCGCCCCTTGCCTGTGATAAAGAGCTTTTTGCCCAGTTTTTCATTTTTTTCCAACAAAACAACGTGGTGCCCGCGCTCTGATGCGGCATACGCCGCCATCATACCCGCTGCACCACCGCCAACTACAATGATTTCACTCATTTTTAATCTTCCCGTCTCAACGAATAATTTAACATAGGCTCATCGTCTATGAAATTAATTTCATCATTCAAATAAACCTGATAATTGTTCCAGGTCTCCTCCAACATTTCCAGATTGCGTTTCACCTCCTGGGGACATTTCAGGCATATTGCCACAACCAGCGCATTGATGACACTCAAAGGCGCCACCAGCGAATCCACAATGGAAACCATGTCGCTCCTCGCAAACAGATTGCAGGAGGAATAAAGATTCATGGGAGAATGGATGCTGTCCGTCAGGGCAATCACCTTGGCATTCCTGTCGTTGGCAAACTCCATTGCCTTCAAGGTTCTCATGGAATATCTCGGAAAACTGATGCCGATGAAACAGTCCTTCTCGCTGATGTGAATCATCTGCTCAAACGTCTCACTGACGCTGGTGGTGTTGATGAGCACCACATTACCGCGAATCATGTTCAGGTAAAACTGCAGGAACCCCGCCAGAGGTTCATTGCTCCGTAGCCCCATGACATACACTGTATCTGCCTCCAAGATGGTGGCGACCGCGCTGTCAAATGCCGCCGCATCTAAGTTGTCTATGGTGTGCTGGAGTTTCTCCATATCTGCATTCATCACGGAGGTCAGTATTTCCGACTGGGTGCTTCTGCCGTACTTGGCATCCATACGCTGCACCTTGTTCAGCTTTCCCTTCACGCAGTCCGCCAACGCCTTCTGCATCTGGGGGTAGCCCTCATATCCGATTCCCGCAGCAAAACGCACTACCGTGGACTCACTGATGCCCAGTGTCTCCCCCAACTTGGCTGCCGTCATAAACACTGCCTGATCGTAATGCTCTAAAATATAATTGGCAATCGCTTTCTGGCTCTTGCTCATCTTATCGAAACGCTCATTAATCCTGCTCAGTACATCATACTGCTGTTGCATTGGCATTCTTTCCTCTCATGTCTTTTTTAGAATTATCGCACTTTAGCAAATGAATGATAGGAATTCTCCAAAAGCGCCAGAGTCTCTCTGTCAGAGAGATCATAGTCTCCTGTGAGGCTCATGCACGCAGCCCCATGGATAAAAATCCACATTTTCATAAACAAATCACCGGGCGCCGGACAGCCGGCCTCCTGTGCCAGACTGATTTCATATCCCACGTTGCCGTCTGTTCCGTTCAACAATTCATACATACTCTTTTTGGCGGGCAGACCGCCCTCCGTCCCGTTTTCCTCGGACACAAAGAGAAGTTCAAAGAGATGGCGTTCCTCCCTTGCAAAGGCGATATATGCCATTCCCAGATTGGAGAAAGGCGCCTTGCCCATCCGGGGATAGAGGCTGTAAAAATCCTGAAAATAGGATGCAGCCTTCTCATACACGGCATTCCATAACTCCTCCATATTTTTGTATACCCTGAAAATAGGCTGTGTAGAACAGCCTGCCTTCGCCGCCACTTTTCTGGCTGTCACGTTGGCAAAACCCTCCTGTCTGGTCATTTCGAAAGCGGTATCTAAAATCATTTCAACAGTAACAGATTCCTTGCGAGCCATATTTTTTCTTCCCGTCTTCTGCCTTTTTATTCAGGCTTATTTTTGTCGTTTCAAAGGTACAACAACACTTGTTATTTTACAGTCGAAAGACGAGAATTGTCAAGTACTACATCTTGTAGATGGAGTCACAGGGATTAAACAAGGACTGTCGGTTCAACGCTTGCGTCGTTATATCAACAGTCCTCGTTCTATCATCTGTATTTATCTAATTCAGCATCCCGTATTCCCGTTCCGGTTATACAGGATAAGCGCCGTTCTTGGTGTCAGCCTGGGTCATGTCAACCTTCTCCTGCTGTGCCTGACGGTACTTGAAGA
>CAZUAP010000151.1:0-4589 GCA_964617975.1 uncultured Acetatifactor sp.
TCTATTTGATTCACCGCCGCGATGAGCTGAGGGGTGCGGTGGTACTTCAGGAGGGGCTGAAGGTGCTGCCCAATGTGGAAATCCTCTATAGTCACACGGTGCAGGAGATTCGGGGTGAGGACAGTGTGGAGTCCCTTCTGCTGAAAGATGTCAAGAGCGGAGAGGAGGAGAGCCTGACGGTGAATGGCGTATTTATCGCTGTGGGCATCCACCCCTGCAGTGAACTCCTGAAAGATTTGGCGGACCGTGATGAAGCGGGTTATGTGCTGGCAGGGGAGGACTGCGCCAGCAGCTGCGCAGGTATCTATGTGGCGGGAGATATTCGCAAAAAGCCTCTGCGCCAGATTGTCACGGCTGTGGCGGATGGTGCTAACGCGGCTGTATCCGCAGAGGCATTTTTGAAATAGTTAAATGCGAAAATGAAATACGGAAATAATTCTACCGACATTCAGATTTTGTTACAAATTTGTGCACAAATCAGGGAGGGGCGGCCCCGGGGCTGCCTCTCCTTTTTGAACCCTTGGAAATAAAGCAATTCAGAGAGCTTTGTAAAAAAATGCAAAAGACGGAAGAATGTTGACAAACAGAGTGATTCATGATATATTTGTTAACGAACTTAATAATTTTGTAACAAATGAAACAATACACACAAATTATATACATACAAACCGTATACATAAAGACTTACGGTTTGTAATAGAGAGACAGATGGGAGGAGAGTATGAGACACAGTTATGTGAAGGTGACTGCATATGCGTTGGCGATGACAATGGCTTTTTCCGGTATGGGTATCACGGCGGATGCGTCCTCCACCGGTTCTGCATTGCCCAGCGGCGGTGTCGGTTTGCTGCTTGCCAACAATGCAAATACCCTGGCGGACATAGCAAGTACCAATACTAAGAATATAAAAGTGAGTTCCTCTGTGGTCAAAACAGAGGTTACGACAGAGGATACAACAGAAGAACAGCCGGAGGAGACGGAGGAGGACATCTTCCGCAATCTTGTGATTGCTCAGGTAAATAATTATGTAAATGTGAGAAGTCTTCCCAGTGAGGAGGGTGAAATCGTCGGAAAACTCTATGATGATTCCGTTGGCACTTTCCTTGGTGAGGAGGACGGATGGTATCAGATTAAATCCGGTACTGTCACGGGATATGTGAAAGCAGAGTTCTGCGTCACGGGCGAAGAGGCCGTTGAGCTTGCAAAGGAAGTGGGAACACGGCTTGCCACAGTGACCACGACGACTTTGCATGTTCGTACAGAGCCCAGCCTGGATGCTTCGGTTCTGGGGCTGGTTCCGCTGGAAGATGAGCTGGTGGTTCTGGATGAGGAAGACGGATGGGTCAAGGTGGATGTCGAGGAAGGTCTCGGCTGGGTGTCCACAGACTATGTGACCCTGCATACAGAGTTTGTTGAGGCTGAGTCCAAAGCTGAGGAGGAGGCGCGTCTCGCCAAGGAGGCTGCAGAGCGCAAGAAGGCGAGAGAGGCAGCAGCAAAATCCACTCAGGCGTCAAGCGCATCATCCTCGTCACAGACGACTTCCACAGCCGTGGTTACTTCCAATGAGGGAAGCAGTGAGATGGGTGTTGCAGTTGCCGAATATGCGCTGCAGTTTGTGGGTAATCCCTATGTGTACGGAGGCACCAGTCTGACGAACGGAGCGGACTGTTCCGGATTTGTCATGAGTGTGTATGCAAACTTCGGAGTCAGCCTGCCTCATTCTTCCGCATCTGACCGCAGCCAGGGTTCCGCTGTGGAAGGCGGACTGGCAAGCGCGCAGCCCGGAGATCTCGTCTGCTACTCGGGACATGTCGCTTTGTACATCGGAAATGGGCAGATTGTTCACGCATCTACCCAGAAGACAGGAATCATTGTTTCGCAGGCAGATTACAAAAAAGTCCTTGCGGTAAGGCGTATTTTCTAAGCGTAGAAATACCCGGTCAAATAAATAAGTCAAGATTGACTGCCATACTCTTAGCGGAGTATGGCAGCTTTATTTTCGGAATTGTGCATTTTGTCGAAATATTAAAAATCGCAAAAAAATATATTGACATTTTCCAAATGTGCAATTTGTACAAATCTATTTTTAAAAACGAGAAAACGTATAAAATAAATCTTAAAAAAATCCCGAGTTATCCACAGCGAAAAAGTCCCAAAATAGGACAAAAGGCATTTATACACCAAGTTATGCACAATATCCACCGATTTTCAGACCGATTTTGGCGGCAAAAAATGCTTGTCAAGCAAAACGGACGTTTTGTCTAATTCTTATAAAATTTAATTTTTGTGTTCAAAAAACCGAAATCCTTATTGACATACATGATGTCAAAAACAAGCAAAAAAATTGCTTAATTGTTGCATAACACTTTACAAATATGTTATAATGCTTATACAATAAATTACCGAAAGGGATGATGGTATGAAATTTATAATTGTAGGCAGAAACATTGATGTAACCCCGGGACTGAAATCAGCAGTGGAGGAGAAAATCGGAAAGCTGGATAAGTATTTTAATCCGGACACGGAAGTGCACGTAACTCTGAGTGTTGAGAAGGAGCGTCAGAAGATTGAGGTGACCATACCTGTAAAAGGAAGCATCATCCGTTCCGAGCAGGTCAGCAGTGATATGTATGTGTCCATTGATTTGGTGGAGGAGATTATTGAGAGACAACTTAAGAGATATAAGAATAAGATAGTGGACAAGCAGCAGGCGGCTGGGGAGTTCAGCCAGACCTATGTAGAGAATGACTACATGGACGATGAGGAGATTAAGATTGTCCGCACCAAGAAGTTTGACATTAAGCCGATGTATCCGGAGGATGCCTGCATCCAGATGGAACTCTTGGGACATAATTTCTTCGTATTCTGCAATGCGGAGACGGATCAGGTGAATGTGGTTTACAAGAGGAAAGGCGATACCTACGGTTTGATAGAGCCTGAGTATTAAACAGTAAAAAGCATTAAATAAAGTATTGAATAAGGTCTTGAATAAAGTCTTGAATAAAGTATTGTTCGAGTAGAGATACCGGCGAAGGATACCGGTACAGAGATTTAAAAGCTGGCACATAGTTTTGCGGATGTTCACATAAACTAAGAGGAAGAAACCAGATTTGGTGAAAATATGCGTTTGCCTTTTAAATGTGGAGTTGGCAGTTGTTGTGCCTATAGGTTAGTCAGAATTAAAAAAGCGCTGCTTTGGGTATTCATTGCTCTTGCAGCGCTTGTCTTTTTGATGGCGGTTGGGAGAAAAGAGGCGGAGCCAACGACCGCGTCGGGACAGGATTATATCAAATGGGTAGATTTTACGGTATCCTATGAGGCTTTGTGCCGGGCTTATCAATGGGATGTGGACACCCATGGCACGGAGAACGAGGTAGACTGGATAGAGCTTTTGGCTTATACGGCATCGCGGACAGGAGGAACCTTTGACAAGAACGCCCTGAGCATTCTGGAGGAGGCTGCGGTCAAAATCTCCGACGGTGACACTGACATTGAGGAGCTGACTTCCAACCTGCAGTATTATGCCTATTATAAGGAGGCATACACGGCAGTGCTGGGAGGCATGGTCGGAGAATATGAAGCACAGATACAGGATGAAAATGGAAATTTGAATTGGGAAAAACGCTACGGGTTGAAGGCGTATTTCCCGCTGGCGCGGGGTTTTGATTATTCTCATTATGATGATTTCGGTGTCAGCAGAAGTTATGGTTACAAGAGAAGGCATCTCGGGCATGATATGATGGGGCTCACGGGCACGCCGATTATCGCTATCGAATCGGGAACCGTGGAGGCGCTGGGCTGGAATCAGTACGGCGGCTGGCGCATAGGCATACGCAGTCTGGATGGCAAAAGGTATTATTACTATGCCCACCTGAGACAGAATTATCCCTTTGCGGAGAATCTGGAGGAGGGAAGTCTGGTCACTGCGGGGGATGTCATCGGTTATATGGGACACACGGGATATTCCACGAAGGAGAATGTCAACAACATAGAAGTGACGCACCTTCACTGGGGATTGGAGTTGATTTTTGATGAATCACAGAAGGAGAGCGACAATGAGATATGGATAGATGTTTATGCCATCACGCGTTTTCTGGCAAAGCACACGCAGCCGGTGGAAAAGGTGGATGGAACGAAAGAATGGGTGCGGACTACGGAAATCCGCGACCCTGAGGTGCAGAAATGATTTTGTTATTTTTTTGTCAAATAACCATTGCAAAAGAATTATTGCTGTGATACAATGATTTTAACGTAATGACAAAAAAATAACAATCACTAAAATCACGGAGACGTGAGAAATCAATAAAGAAAATATGGAGGAGAACAAAATGGCAAAGAAAGTGGTATTAGCAGGAGCATGTCGTACAGCAATCGGTACAATGGGCGGTTCGCTCAGCACGGTTCCGGCTGCAGAGCTCGGCGCGATTGTAATTAAGGAAGCACTGAACAGAGCCGGTGTTAAGCCCGAGAATGTCGATCAGGTTTATATGGGCTGTGTTATTCAGGCAGGTCAGGGTCAGAATGTGGCACGTCAGGCGTCCATCAAGGCAGGTCTCCCCATTGAGGTACCCGCAGTGACGATGAATGTT
>CAZUAP010000152.1:0-4502 GCA_964617975.1 uncultured Acetatifactor sp.
GCAATGAGCTGGAGCAAATGTACCAACAGGACGCACAGTTTGCAGACCGGAATAAATTCTGGGCATGCAAAAGCTCCCCAGGAATGGACATGAGAAAGCTGCATGTTGGCATTCCTTCCCTGATGGTCAGGGTGCTGGTCAACATCGTTATGAATGATATGAACGACTTTGACTTTAAAGACCAAAAGAATGCGGATATCTGGGAGCAGATCGCAAAAGAGAATAAGTTTAACAAGCTGATGGACAAAGCACTATCGGAAACTCTGGTGGTCGGCGATGGTGCCTTTAAGATCGTGATCAACACGATGGCCAGCGAGTACCCGATCATCCAGTGGTATCCGGGAGATCTGATTGATATCGTACATGAGTATGGCAGGCTGAAAGAAATCGTGTTTAAGACTTTGTATGAGGTAAAAGGCCGCCGGTATGTGCTCCATGAGCGCTACGGCTACGGATACGTGGAAAGCCACCTGTATGTGGACGAAAAAGAAGTACCTCTGAACGCGATTGATGAGACAAGCGGACTGCAGACAAGGATTGAGTATCAGGACAAGATCATGCTGGCAGCGCCTTTGATGGTGTATGACAGCGCAAAGTTTGATGGACGCGGTGGCAGCATCTTTGATGGAAAACTGGACAGCTTTGATGCACTGGATGAGACGTGGAGCCAGTGGATGGACGCCCTCCGGGCTGGCCGGGCGAAGACATATATCCCCGACAACCTGATTCCGAGGGACCCGGAGACTGGCGCATTTATAAAGTCCAATCCATTCGATAATCGATTTATCGCGATCGGGGCGGACATGAGCGAGGGCACCACAAACAAGGTGGACACTGAGCAGCCGTCAATCCCGCATGATAGCTATCTTGCAAGCTACTGCACAGCACTGGACTTGTGCCTGCAGGGTGTCATCTCCCCCAGTACGCTAGGCATTGACAACAAAAAGCTGGACAATGCAGAGGCTCAGCGCGAGAAGGAAAAGACCACGCTCTACACCCGCGGAAATATCATCGGAGCGCTGAAAGAGACGCTGGAGGAGCTGGTATCTGCCAGCATCAACGCCTTTAACATCCTGAATGGTCATCCGGTGGAGGATGTGCAGGTGGACATTGAGTGGGGCGAGTATGCAAGCCCGTCCTTTGACAGCCAGGTGGAGACAATCGCCAAGGCAAAGACCGGCGGCATAATGAGCATTGACCGCTGCGTGGAGGAGCTGTACGGCAATTCTATGGATGATCACTGCAAGGCCGAGGAGATCGCCCGGCTGAAAGCAGAACAGGGCGTTGAGATGATGGAAGAGCCGAGCCTAAATCTGGAGGGAGTAAGCATTGAAGGTGAAAATAGCGAACAGAACATACCTCCAGACGAAGGAGGAGTACCAACACCTCCTGCAGGTGGCCAGTGAGCAGGTACCTTTGGGCATTTATGCCATTGAGAGAGCCGGGTATGCTGAAATCCTCTGTGATCACTGCAGGAGCCGTACGCAGCTGAAGGAACACATCCGCAACCTCCGGCAGAAGGGCTATAAGGTGATGGCAAATGGCTGATTATGATATTGGCGCGGCCTTTGAGGCTATCGAGGAGGAGCTGATCGATTCCATGATGCGCAACCTCTCCAGGCACAGAGCCGAGGAGAAGGAAGAGGGTATCAACTGGACCCAGTGGCAGGCAGAACAGCTCAAATATCTGGAGCAGTACAAGAAAGCCAATCAGAAGAAGTATGCGGGAAAGTTCCGGGACATCAATAAGCAGATCGACAAGGCGCTGCGTGAGGCAAAGCAGCATGGCGGTACCGAACAGGAGCAGGAGATCCTCAATGCCATCAAAAACGGCTTCAAGGGCTTTAAACGCTCCTCTGCTGCAGGCATGACAGGCGAGTTTTTCAAACTCAACGAGCGCAAGTTAGAGGCCTTGATTAAGGCCACAACGAATGATATGAAACGGGCTGAGACAGCGATACTGCGGATGTCAAACGACCAGTACAGGAAGGCCATCTACAATGCGCAGGTATATGCCAATACAGGTGCAGGAACGTATGAAAAAGCCGTTGATATGGCAACCAAGGACATGCTCTATTCCGGTCTGAACTGCATCGAATACGCCAATGGTGCCCGGCATACCCTGAGCGACTATGCCGACATGGCCATCAGGACTGCCAGCAAGAGAGCGTATCTGCAGGGTGAGGGAGAGATGCGTCAGGAATGGGGCGTCACAACCGTGATCATGGACAAGCGACTCAATCCTTGTCCCCTATGCTTGCCGTGGGTTGGCAAGGTCCTGATTGATGATGTATGGTCCGGCGGCAGCAAGGACGGAAAGTCCCCCGTCACAGGGCTAAAATACCCGCTCATGAGTACCGCTATTGAGGGTGGCCTTTACCATCCACGGTGCAAGGACAGCCATACAACCTACTTCGAGGGCATCAGCACACCACCGACGGGGTCCAAGTACACCCGCGATGAGCTGGATCAGCTGGCAGAGCAGCAGAAACAGGAGGCAAGACAGCAGTATGCGGCCAGACAGGAGAAGAAGTACAGCCGGATGGAACGGTATTCGCTGGATCCAGCCAACAGGCAGATATATGGAACAAGGGCTGAGGAGTGGAAAGCGGAGAAAATCAAATATTCAACAGTGTCCGAGCCAGTCCAGCAGATAGAAACATCATCCGATGTGATTGAAAGTACAAATGAAAAGGCAACAGAAGCTAAAATCGGAAGTGAAAAGGGGAAATATTCTGATCGAGTGATGGAAGTGCTGGATAAGTATTTCGGAAAATCTGTTGCAAAAGCGACTAATTCTGATATAATCAAATTGCAGATTAATCTGTTTGATAAATCTGATCCGTTGTTTTTGGATGCGTTAAGTATTGAAGAAATTGATGGATTTGAGGATATTTGTATGCATGGAAACCCGTCTTGCGTTCAGAAAGTTATTGACGGAAAAGCAGTTAATATGGATGTGGATACTTTTATTAAGTATCTGAAGGAAAAAACGAATTATGCGGGAGGCAATATCCGATTGGCATCCTGCTCAACAGGCAAAGGTGATGAGTCATTTGCACAGCAACTTTCCAGAAAACTTGGTGTGCGTGTTATGGCACCTGATGATGATTTGTATTATGCTCCGAATGAAGGAACAATGTTTGTTGGTAGTTCATACACAAATAAGGGCAAATGGCGCATTTTCAATAATGGGGTAGAGGAATGAAACAAATAGGCTTTTTTAGCGAAATGAACATCAGCTATGGCAACTCTGGCAGTATAAAAGACTATCTTGTTGAAAAAGTGAATTATGATAAGGATGTTGTAGTTAAGTATCTGCTTAAATTTAAGCATGTAGCAGGGTGTCCGCGTGCAGGAATTGATTGTATAACCGGGGAGCCAATATCCACTAGTTTTCTTGTTTTCAATGATGGCGAATATGAATGGTGCGATTTCCTCATATATCACATACAGAAATATAACGTTAGGCTTCCAGAAGAATTTGTAAAAAAAATAGGGGCTACTATTTAAATGGATAATTTCAAGATCATCTACAAAATTTTGCGAATATTGGAGCGTTCCATGGAGCTTGAGGAATTTGACAAGGCATCTATTTCCAAGGAGGCGCTGGAGCTTCCGGAACCCTTGTGGTGCAGGATCATGGCGATACTTGTCAGAGAGGGGTATGTAACGGGCATTGAGATTTGGAACACTATGGATTGTGCATATCCAAGAGTGGCCGTCATTCGCCCTGAAATTACGCTCAAGGGTTTAGAGTATCTGGAAGAAAATACGCTGATGAAGAAGGCCGCCAATCTGGCCAAGGGTATCAAGGAAACAATACCGGGGCTTTAAGCAAAATATCATACGTGCAAACAGGATCCGAAAAGGGTCCTTTTTTATTGCAATAAACGAAAGGAGTAAGAGATGGATTTTGGAGAAGCGATTAAGGCGTTAAAAGCCGGAAAGAGGGTTGCACGAGAAGGCTGGAATGGCAAGACCCAATATATTGAGCTTGCATCAAATATCAGCTACATGAATGCAGCGGGACAGATTGTGAATTGTGAGCACGATGCAATAGGCAATAAGGCTATTGCCTTTGTGGGCACGTCCGGCATCCAGATGGGCTGGCTTGCATCACAGGCAGATATGCTGGCAGAGGATTGGCACATTGTAGGATAATTTGTGCGACGTCGCACAGGAAGGAGAGAACATGAAGGTAGAGGTTATCGTAAGATTTAAGGATCTGACGGCAGACGGAGTGATCCGGGAGCCGGGCACCATCTTGGAAGTATCTGAGGAGCGTGCGGACAAACTGCTGGGAATGGGATTGGTGAAGACCGTTGAGGATACCGCGGAGGAGCCTGCAAAGGAGGCCGTAGAGAATGCCGCGGAGGAGCCACAGGAAGCACCAAAAAAGACAGTAAGAAAAAGAACCACGAAGACAGAGGCGCAGTAAGCGTCCTTTCTTTTGCCCAGAAATGCGGACGGCGCTAAAAGCTGCATGATGGGAGACACCC
>CAZUAP010000153.1:0-4469 GCA_964617975.1 uncultured Acetatifactor sp.
ATGAAGAGAAGTACAAAGCGGATGTGGCTTTTGTAGGCTCTCTGTATAGTGAGGCAAAACACAGATTATATGACAAATTCCAGGGGATTTCGCCGTATGCCAGAGGATATTTGGACAGTATCATCCAGATTCAAAAAAGGATATATGGATACAATTTTCTTAGAGAGATGATAACCCCGGAAATATTGGGAGAATTGGAGAGGGCGTATCCGACAGACCCGAATGCAAGGACGGTGATGACTCCGGAACAAATCTATGCAGATTATGTTCTGGCAAGGCAGGTCACGGCAGTCGAGAGATTAGAAATATTGAATCTGCTCGGGAAAAATTTCCCCAACTATGATATTAAGCTGTATACGGGTTCGGCAGACGTTTCCATCGAGGGAATTGTGAATGAAGGACCGGTGGACTACTATAACGAAATGCCGTGTGTGTTCAAAAAGTCAAAAATAAATCTGAATATTACTCTGCGCAGCATCAAAACAGGGATTCCGCTGAGAGCCTTTGATATTATGGGCTGCGGAGGATTCCTGTTGACGAATTATCAGGAGGAGCTGGAGCGGTACTTTGAAATCGGCAGGGATTTGGTGTGTTACGAAAACTATGGAGATTTGCTGGAAAAGGTTGAATATTATCTCAACCATGATGAGGAACGCAGACAGATTGCGCAGAACGGATACCAAAAGATAGAGCAGTCTCATACCATGCGCCGGAGAGTGGAGGAGATGTTTCAGATTGTCAACCATGCAGATTAATCAGGAGGCTGTTATGTCTCCTGATTATATTGCACCAGCACCACATTCTCAACTCCTGCAATCGCAGAGAGTTCATCCACAAAACTTTCGGAGTCTGACTTCAGGATCAGCGCATAGGTTTCCTCTGTCACGGCATCGTGACGGATTTTGGATTTCAGCTGTAATTTTCTGCCGGACAGTGCCTTGTCTAATGTTTCCTTGGCTTCATCGGTATGCCGGATGACCAACAGGTAGGCACTTCTGCCGTTGATAACCAGATAACTGAGGATAAAAACAATGCTGACAATGAGGGTTCCTGCGATAGCGACAGTGTAAAGTCGCGCCCCGGAGGTGAGCCCGGCGGCGATGGCCAAGAACAGGAATCCGACATCTAAGGGTTCTTTGACCGCGGCGCGGAAACGGACGATGGAGAGTGCGCCCACCATACCTAGCGACAGCACCAGATTGCTGGAGATACAGAGGATGATGAAGGCGGTCACCATAGTCAGCATGATAATCAGCATACCGAATTTGGCGGAGTAGGAGACTCCCTTATAAAAATAGCGGTACACCAGATAAATCACGACCGAGCAGACGAATGCCACTGCCATGGCGGTGGCTACGGTGGAGAGGGACAGGGATTCAATCATCCCAAGCTGCTGCATGGATTCAGAAAGTATGCTTTTGATAGAGTTCATTGTTTGCCTCCTAGGTAATCTCCCTGTTTCAGCAGAAGATTCTGCCGGCACAGAGTGTATTTGGATAATGCCATTCTCTCGCCGGGGACGCTGGACAGCACCTGCCTGATGTGTTCCGGAAGATAATGGTTAAATTTTATTTCTAAGATTGTGTTGCCCTCCAGCACGTCAAAGACATTTCCCGCCTGCCATAGGGGGATGTCAGTCCTGCCTGCCTGCAGTGCAGTGTCAAAGGTAATCCGCACATTTCCCACGGGATACAGATACGCTTTGCGCACGTAATCCACCACGACGGTGGGGTGCAGTCCCTCGGAGGCTGCCAGACTGTAGACATAGTCCGCCAGCGGGCTGCGGCAGGATAGGAGCGGCGTGTAATCTCCGTTCAGCACTGCCTCGGCTGCTTCTCTGGAGATGGAGAGGGAATCCTTGTAAATCAGATTCTCACGCTTTTCCTTGCGCTCTAATTTGATGACCTTATCCTGAAAATCATAAAAACGGATGCGGATTTTCTCGCGCTCGCTGATGCCGGCTTCCTTTTCGGTATAAGCTCTGTCACTCAGGGTGTCAAAGTAGATGCTGCGGATATAATAGCTGCCGTCTGCGCCGCTGTGGGCGTCCGGCTGCAAAATGGCGCTGATACGCTGCTGCAGGAGCAATGTCTGAGTGGGGGACAAAAGCTGCTTGATTTCCTGACGATATAGCTTTTGAGGCATCGCTCAATTCCTCCTGTTTATTTATTCCTGAGCAATTATATCAAATTTGACGTTCGGTAGCAAGTCTGATAAGATGTTACAGGGTTTAAGAGCTAATTGAAAATTAATGAAAATAAAATCCGAAAAAATGCAGATAATGCGAGTGGAGAAAAGATGATAAAAAATTCAAAGGTAAATATAGAAAATATAGGAAATCATACAGGAAAACTAAACAGGACGCAGATGATTCTCGCTCTGGCATTTCTGATTATGCTTGCCCTGATGGTTCCCCTGTCCCTGTGGCTGGAGGACGACGAGACAGCCGACCAAGAGGACGAAACGGTATATTTTTCGGAAACCTCCGGATTTTACGACCGAGATGTCCTGCTGCAGCTTCATGCCAATCTATCAGGTGACATCCTCTATACTCTGGATGGCTCGGTGCCGGAGCAGGAGAATGCCGCAGCACTGACATATTCTCCGGCGGAGGGTATTCTCTTGAGCTGTGGTGAGGAGGAGACTGTCTACACGGTGCGGGCTGCACTGATACCGCAGGATGAGGAGGCAGCAGTCGTGTGCACTGCGACTTATATCATCGGGGACAATATACAGAGCAGGTACGATATGCAGGTGCTTGCGATTGCCGGCGCTCCGGAGGATTTGACGGGGGAGGAAAACGGGATTTTTGCATCCGCCAACAGAGAGCTGCGGGGGCGTGAATCGGAGAGAGCGGTCAATATTACCTTGTTTGACGATACCGGGGACGTTAAATTAAATCAAAATTGCGGTATTCGCATCTATGGGGCAAAATCCAGAGGAAAAAATCAGCCGTCGGTTCGCCTGTATGCCCGTTCGGAGTATGATGAGCAGAATGATTTTGACTGCCTTTTCTATGAAGATTACGATTACAACAATGCGCTGATTAACGGTTACAAACAGGTCATTGTGCGCAATGGCGGAAATGATCACGGCTACGCTCATCTGCGCAGTGAATTTGCCTCGAGGTTGAGTGCGCAAGCCGGTTATCCGGACACCATGGCGGTTTCTCCGGTCTGCGTATATGTAAATGGAGAATATTATGGCGTTTACTGGTTCGAGACAAGCTATGATGACTTTTATTTTGAACAGAAATATGGTGAGTATGACGGCGAGATGGTGACGCTGGAGGGGATTGTATCCTATATGGAGCCGGACGAGGAGGACGATGAACTGACCGCAGAGCTGAAGGAAGAATACAATGCGCTCCACGAATATGTTGCCTATGCGGATTTGAATGAGGAAGCAAACTGGGAGGCTTTGAACGATGCCATTGATGTGGAGAATTATCTGCAGTATATGGCAATCCAGAATTATTTTGTCAATGTGGATGCCTTTTTGAATAATTTCAAGGTCTACCGTTATTATTCGCCGGAGGGGGAATATCAGGAGGGCACCGTGTTTGACGGAAGATACCGTTTCCTGCTCTACGATTTGGATATGTCACTGGGTTATGGGGTCGGTGATGAAACGCTGGCGGAGGCAAATAATCTTACCACAGCCAACCGGTTAAGCTATCATATTTTTTACAATGCACTCTTTTCCAATATTGTAAGCACACAGGCGGGGAGGGATTATTATGTGCGTTATTATCTGTCCCTGCTGAATTATTATTTTTCTGAGGAGCAGGCGGTTCCTGTTCTGGAAGAAATGCACGAAAGTCAGGCGCAGGAGCTTGAGAATTATTACGCACATCCGGAATTGATTGCCGGAAATATTGAGACTCCGGAGGACATTGATTACAGTCATGTCCTCACAGAGATAGACGAGATTAAATATTTTCTTGCCAATCGTCCGGCATGGGGGCTGCTTGACCTTGAGGAAGCCTTTGGATTCGAGGGGCGTTTCGATATGGAGGTGCAGAATTCGGGCGAGGCAAATATCACTGTAGATTTCGCCACCTTTCATGATACGGAGTACACGGGAACTTATTTCAGCGAAGTGCCGGTGGTGGTGAGTGCGGAACCGAAGTGCGGCGACAAGTTTGATTATTGGCTTGTGGATGGTGTGGAATACGATGACATCACGCTGACAATTACCGGCGACATGGTGCAGGATGACGTGCTGTATCTGGAATGTGTGACTTCCCCGGACCCGGAGGCGGGGCTGCTTATTTCAGCGGTCAAGAGCCGTGGCGGAAACGACTATGTGGAGCTCACCAACTTCGGAACGCAGACGGTCAATCTGGCGGAGTATATTCTGGCGGATGGTGCGGATGAGAAGAATCAGTCCACATTGCCTTCGGTGGAGGTAGCGCCGGGAGAGACCATCACGGTTTATTGCAAGAATTATACCGGAGCGGAGGCAAT
>CAZUAP010000154.1:0-4422 GCA_964617975.1 uncultured Acetatifactor sp.
GTCATAGGCACAGTCCACCGCCAGATTATCCTGCTCCAAGCTGAAACGGATTCCCTTCACAATCAGCTTTTCATCGTCTACAACCAACACTCTCTTTTCCGCCATTTTCCCTTTTTCACTCCTCGCAATCATTTTACGGTAATCTTGTCTTTGATTTTACTGTAGGCATTTTCCTTTATCCCGGACACCTTCATGATGTCCTCTGGGCTCTCAAACGCCCCGTATTCCTCCCTGTATGCCACGATGGCTCCGGCTCTCGCCTCTCCTATACCCGGCAGCGTACACAAAAGCTCCACGCCCGCCGTATTGATGTTCACCTTTCCATCGCTCTCCTGCTGTGCCTCGCTCTCCAATATCTCCGCCTCCTCCGGCGTCGGAAAGTACAGTTTCATGCCATCGGTAAGTTTCTCGGCAAGATTCACAGCCTCGCACGCTGCATCCTCCCGAAAACCGCCTGCGGCATCCAGCGCATCCTGCACACGGCTGCCCTCCGGCAAAACCACCACGCCCGGATTCTCCACAGCTCCACACACATAGACATAAATGGATGGCTGCTCCGTGCTCTCCTTAGGATTTTCCGTCTCCACCGAGATATCCGTTATGGATTCGCCCACCGAAATAACCATCGCTGTGTCTGTCTTGCCGCACCCCGCCAAAAGGATGCACAACCAGACGCCGGCAGCTCCTGCAATTCCCCTGAGCACAGCCGCCCCGCCTGTTTTCTTCCGTCTATTCATATTTTTTCTGCCTTTTACTGCAGTTTGCTGACACCCCTATTGTAAAGTAATCGTCTGCGATTTACAAGTGTATTTATAAATTTCTGATTTTACTTCCACTTAAAAATGACAATCCCCGCGATAGCCACAGCCATGCCGACAGCCTTTCTCCACTCCCACGGCTGCCTCTCCACGCCAAACAACCCCAGCAGCTCAATGGCATATGCCACGGCAAGCTGCGCCACCACAATCAGCATAACCGCTTTTGCCGGTCCGAGCATATCCATACTGCGGATTACCGTGTAGGTGATAAAAGCGCCTATCGCACCTCCCAGCAGCATATACTTCGGCTGCACTTCAAAAACCTTCAGAAGCGATGACCTCTCGGTACAAAGCCAGGCACCCAGGCATACGAGCAGCGCCGTAAACTGCACAAAGGCACTGGCACTCCAGATGCCGGAGGACTTCGTCACCTGCGTGTTGAAAACCCCCTGCACACTCATGAGCGCCCCGGATATCAATGCAATCAAAAAACCAACCATTATCAATACTCCCCCTGTCCTGTCCGGATTATATGGTAGTATCTTATCCTATGGTTGGTTTTCTTATACAGACAAAACCGTCTGAGTTAATCCGCCACTACCTGTGTCGCAATCTGGTCCGCCAGCTCCTGAAGCTGCGTCTCCACATCTGCGCCGTTCCACACCTTGGAAAACAGCACTTCCAGCTGCAGCCAGAAATTCCCCGTCTCAATCATCTTTGGAAGAGAGACGCTGTCCGCGTACTCCAGCTTAAAAATCTGGGCTGCGCCATTATCCTCATCCGTATTGTATCTCGCGGCGAGCTTGCCGGTTCTGGCATAGAGTTCCTCCGCACAATCGTTCACCAGATAAGCTGCAAAACGGTTCGCCAGCTCCTTGTGCTCTGAATAGCCGTTCACCACGACGGCTCCCGTCACAGAGAGAGAACTGCTCTCAAGCTCCTCGCTGACATCGGGCATGGTGGCTATGCCGTACTCATAGGCAAAGCTGCCGTCCTCCTTCGCCTCCTCCAACCGGCTGATTATGCCGGGGGATGCCACAGTGAACATCACTTTCCCGTCTATAAAATCCTGTATCACCGAATCGTAGGTGATAGTGTCCGACTCTATGGAGAAAAACTGGTTTAACGCCTGGTAAACCTCAAGGCACTGCACGGTTTCCGAATTGTTGATATCGATGTTCTGCCCGTCATCTCCGGCCTCTCCTCCGACAATCATATAACGTCCCACAAACCAGTAATTGTAGAAGATGTCCGACACATCCCACTTCATAATACCTTCCACACCCTCCGGCACATCAAAGGTATCCGCAATATTCAGTATGTCATCCACCGTTTGGGGAATGCCGTCCCCGTCAATCCCATCTTCCTGCTGAGCTGCCCATTCTTCCAGATAAGTCTCATTATAAACCAGCGCAACCGTCTTGAAATACAGGGGATATGCGATGTTCTTGCCGTGGTAATTCACCGCACGCAGCGCCGCCTGCGGAAAGTTCTCCGTGTTGCAGACCGTTCCCTCATCGCCGGTCTCAGAGGCAAGCCCTGCAAGGTAAGCCTTCTCCAGCGAATCATTGTCTATCAGGTACACATCCGGCGTATGCTCCTCACTACTCAGGGAGTCCTGATTGATTGCTTCGAGATATTCTCCCTCCGAGGTCAGCACAGGAATCACCCGCACTCCCTCACGCTCGCCAAAGCTCACCGCCGCACTGTTAAAAAAGCTGGTCATACTCTCATCCGTATACCAGAAATAGATGGTTTCCTTGCTGCCTGTACCATTGAAAAAAGCTCCCCCGGTATCCGACGCATCCTTCTGTCCCATCTGGCGGTTTGCGCCCCAGACAGCCGCAGCAACGCAGAGAATCACCGCTGCCACTGCCAAAATCCTATTTTTTAAATGCATATCTTCTCCTGTTATACCTCATCCATACTATTTGAATTTTACTCAATACAGGTGTCCAAAATTGCTATCATATCATCAATATTCTGTCTTGTGATAATCAGCGGAGGCACAAAGCGAATGATATTCGGACCTGCATTGATGAGCAAAAGTCCTTTCTCCAATGCCTTGTTGATAATCTCAGACACAGGACGGTCAAACACCAGTCCCTGCATCAGACCTACACCCCTGTGCTCAACGATGCAGTCATATTTATCTTTAAGCTCCTCCAGCCGCTGCGCCAGATAAGGGGAAATTTCCCTCACATGGTCCACGATGTAGGCTTCCTCATAAATATCCAGCACTTTGCCGACTGCTGCTGCCGCAAGCGGGTTTCCGCCGTAGGTCGTGCCATGGTCGCCGCTGGTGAGGGAATTTTGTGCCACACGCTCCGTCATCATAAACGCACCCACAGGAACGCCGCATCCCAGTCCTTTGGCGCTGGTCATAATATCCGGCTTGATGTCATAGCGCTGCCACGCGTACATATATCCGGTTCTTCCCATGCCGCACTGCACCTCATCGAAGATGAGCAGAATATCTCTCTCATCACAGAGTGTGCGCAGTTTCTGCAGGAAATCCTGTGTGGCAGGCTGCAGACCGCCCTCACCCTGCACGGGCTCCAGAATAATGGCACAGGTCTTATCCGTCACGCAGTCCATGACACTTTCAAAATCGTTGAGCTCTGCAAATTTTACATTTCCAATCAAGGGCTCAAAGGGCTCTCTGTACTTGGGATTGCCGGTGACCGCCAGAGCACCCATGGTTCTGCCGTGGAAGGAATGATTCATGGCAATAATCTCATGGTCATTTCTGCCGTCCTTCGCCCAGGCATACTTGCGTGCCGCCTTGATGGCTCCCTCCATCGCCTCAGCGCCGGAGTTGGTGAAGAACACTCTGTCCATGCCGGATGCTTTCTTCACCTTTCTCGCTGCCTCCACAGCCGGAACATTATAATAGTAATTGGATGTGTGAATCAGCTTGTCAATCTGTCCCTTCAATGCCTCATCATATCCGGGATAATGGTATCCCAGCGCAAATACAGCTATACCTGCCACAAAGTCCAGATATCTTTTGCCGTCCAAATCATAGAGGTACACTCCCTCTCCTCTGTCCAGCACAATCTGATAACGGTTGTAGGTGTGAAGCAAATCCTGTTCCGCATATTCGATATATTCTTTCATACTCATGATATCAATATCCTTATTTGCACTCATAATTATAATCCTTTCATTGCATCCTTATCCTCATCGGCGATGATTGCCGTTCCCACGCCTTCGTTGGTGAAGATTTCCAGAAGCAGACAGTGGGGAATACGTCCGTCCAGAATGTGGACACGGTTGACGCCGTTTCGGATAGCGGAAGTACAGTTGGCAAGTTTGGGAAGCATACCGCCGCCGATATAGCCGCCGTTTATCAGTTCATCCGCCTGACTTGCGGTAAGACGTGAGATAAAGGTGGATTTATCCTCCACATCTTTGTAAAGTCCCTCGATATCCGTCAGGAACACCAGCTTGTCCGCACCCACAGCCTTCGCCACGGCACAGGCGGCATCATCCGCATTGATATTGTAGGTCTGAAATTTGTCGTCCAGCCCGATTGGCGCTATGATGGGCAGGAAATCCTTTTCCAGAAGGTCGTATAATACCTTGGGGTCCACCGCGGTAATGTCTCCCACGAAACCAATGTCCTCGCCCCCGGCGTATTTTTTTTGTACCTTCAACAGAC
>CAZUAP010000155.1:0-4413 GCA_964617975.1 uncultured Acetatifactor sp.
CCGTCACATCACTCATGCGTTTCATAAACAGAATTGCCGCCAGTACGATGCCCACCTCGATGGCAACCACCAAATCAAAGACCACAGTCAGGCCAAAGGTAAGCACAAGTACCAGAATATCACTTTTCGGCGCTGTTTTGCACAGATTCAAAAACTTTCTCCACTCGGACATATTGTATGCTACCATGAACAGAATCGCTGCGATTGCCGGCATGGGAATCAGCGCCGCATAGGGCATCAGCACCACCAGAATCAGCAGCAGCGTGACAGCGTGAACCATACCCGCTATCGGAGTGCGTCCGCCGTTTTTGATATTGGCAGCCGTGCGGGCGATGGCGCCCGTGGCGGGGATACCTCCGAACAATCCCGATGCAATATTACCTGCACCCTGAGCAACCAACTCCATATTGGAGCGATGTCTGGAATTAATCATACTGTCCGCTACCACGCAGGACAAGAGGGACTCAATGGCGGCGAGTATCGCAATCGTAAAGGCATCCGGCAGCACCGTCTTTGCCAGATGCAGATTAAAGGCGGGCAATGAAAAAGTCGGAAGTTTATTGGAAATCTCATATAAATCGCCGATGGTGTTCACCCGCATATTCAGTCCCTTTACCATGCCGATACCAACCAAAACGGCAATCAGCGAAGGGGGAATTTTCTTAAAAAATCCGGGCAGATAAGGCCAGCCGATTAAAATCGCCATGCACACCACACCCACGATTACCGCCTGCCAGTTGATGGTATCGATGAATACAAAGACAGCCTTCAGCTTATCCATGGTCTCTATCAAAGGCTCCTCACTCACTACGGTGAGCCCCAGAAAATCCTTAATCTGACCGACAAAAATCGTCACCGCAATACCTGTGGTAAATCCCGTTGTAATGGTGTAGGGAATAAATTTAATCAGATTTCCCATTCGGAACAGCCCCATGAGAATCAGGAGCACTCCTGCCATAACCGTGGCGAGGGTCAGACCTTCCAGACCATTTTCAGCGACAATTCCTGCAACGATTGTCGCAAAGGCTGCCGTGGGACCTGCAATCTGCACCCGGCTGCCCCCCAAAAAAGAAATCACAAACCCGGCAACAATCGCGGTGTAAATACCCTTCTCGGGGGTTACGCCGGAGGCCAGTGCCAAAGCAATGGAAAGCGGCAGGGCTATGATTGCCACGATAATACCTGCAATGACATCCTTCACAAATTGTTCCTTTGTGTAGCCCTTCATCACGCTGAAAAGTTTCGGTTTTAACTTGTCCATAATACAAAATTCTCCGTTCCGCCATATGGCTTTATCGATTAGCAAAAACAATCGTGTGATTTTATAAAAATTTCATAAAGTCACACGATTGTTATATTAGTCCTTTTTCAGGCATAATGCAAGACAAATTTACACCATATGTCCCATATAGTAAAATCCATGGCATTCATCCAGCGACACATCCACAATCTTTCCAATCAGGGACGCGTCCCCGGGAAAATGTACCAGTGTATTGTTGGAAAGCCGTCCCGTCACCAGACTGGCATCGTTCTCATTGATTTCCTCCACCAGCACGTCACAAACCATTCCCTGATATCGGGCTACTCGCGCCCGCGCTGTCTCCTGCACCGTCTTTAACACCCTGTCAAAGTTCTCCTTCACAAGTGCCTCCGGCACCTGCTCCATATCCGCCGCAGGCGTCCCTGTGCGCTTGGAATAGATAAAGGTGAAAGCATTGTCATACTGCACTTTTCGGATGACCTCTATGGTCTCCTCCACATCCTCCGCCGTCTCCCCGGGGAAGCCCACAATAATATCCGTGGTGAGCGCAATATCCGGAATCTCCCGCCGAATCTTTTCCGCCAGCTCAAGATACTGCTCCTTGGTGTAACGGCGGTTCATGGCAGTGAGAATCTTAGTGGAACCCGCCTGCACCGGAAGATGCAGGTGCCTGCATATCTTCTTGGACTCCTTCATCACCTCAATCAATTCATCGGACAAATCCTTGGGATGAGAGGTCATAAAACGAATCCGCTGTAAGCCCTCAATCTTTTCTATCTCACGCAAAAGCTGTGCAAAGCTCATGGGGCTCTCAAGATTCTTGCCGTAGGAATTGACGTTCTGACCCAAAAGCATGATTTCCACCACGCCATCCTGCACCAGCTTTTCAATTTCCCGCAGAATATCCTTGGGCTCCCTGCTGCGCTCCCGCCCACGCACATAGGGCACGATGCAATAGCTGCAAAAATTGTTGCAGCCGAACATGATATTGATGCCGGACTTGAAGGGATACTTGCGCTCCACAGGTAAATCCTCCACAATGCGGTCCGTGTCCTTCCAGATATCAATCACCATATCGTCCTGCTCATAGGCAGCGCATAACAGCTCCGCAAACTTAAAAATATTGTGCGTGCCGAAAAGCAAATCCACAAACCGATAGCTGGTCTTAATCTTTTCAATCACGGATGGCTCCTGCATCATACATCCGCACAGCGCAATCTTCATCCGGGGATTCTTTCGTTTAAATCCCTTCAATTCTCCCAGTCTGCCATAGACTCTCTGATTGGCATTGTCCCGCACTGTGCAAGTGTTGAAAATCACAAAGTCCGCATTCTCGTTCTCGATGATATCATATCCCACACGGCGCAGGATTCCCACCAGTTTCTCCGAGTCCCGGGCATTCATCTGACATCCGAACGTAGTCACACAGCAGGTGGGCTTATGCCCCAGCTCCGTCTCCAGCCGGTTCACATGCTCCTTTGCCCGCTCCATGAAATAATACTGTCTGGAAGTCTCATCCTCCGGAATCTTATTTAAGGTATTTGCTGAATTTATCATATTTTCGCTGTTTGTCATATTAGTGATGATTCTTTTCCTTTTCCGATTTTGCCATATTTTTCTGCCAGTTTTATCAAAAGCGCCGTCACCTGCTCCATGGACTGCACACAGGCGTACTCGTATCTGCCGTGATAATTCTCCCCTCCTGTACACAGGTTCGGACAGGGCAGCCCCATAAAGGACAGCCTTGCGCCATCCGTGCCGCCGCGGATGGGACTGATTTTCGGCTCAATCCCCAACTCCATCATCGCCGCCTTTGCATTGTCAATCAAGTGCATATGAGGCTCGATAACCTCCCGCATATTGTAATAGGAATCCATTAAATCCACAGTGGCTGTGCCCTCCCCGTACTCGCGGTTCAAAAAATCCACACAGTCCATAAAAACCTTCTTTTTCTGCTCAAAAAGTTTCCTGTCATGGTCGCGGATAATATAATCCGCCACCGTTTCCTCCACATTTCCACGAATGCTGTCCAGATGAAAGAAACCCTCATACCTTTCCGTATACATGGGATTTTGCTCTACGGGAAGCAGGCTTTGGAACTCCTGCGCCATGAGAATGGCGTTTTTCATTCTTCCCTTGGCGTCCCCGGGATGCATACTTCTGCCATGGATGTGCAATTTCGCTCCCGCCGCGTTAAAATTCTCGTATTCCAGCTCCCCAAGCGCACCTCCATCCACCGTGTAGGCATAGTCCGCGCCAAAGAGCTCCACGTCAAAGTAATCCGCACCCCTGCCAATCTCCTCATCCGGAGTAAAGCCCAGCCTGATTTTACCGTGTCTGATTTCTCTGTGCTCCGACAAATATGCCGCCATTGCCATAATCTCCGCAATGCCGGCCTTATCGTCCGCCCCCAGAAGGGTGGTGCCGTCCGTCACAATCAAATCTTTCCCGATATAATTGGACAGGCTCGGAAAGTCCTCAGGTTTCATGACAATCTTCAGGCGTTCATTCAAAACGATTTCCCCGCCGTCATATTGCTCCAGGATGCGCGGTTTCACGTCCGTTCCCGTCACAGCAGGGGACGTGTCCATATGCGCGATAAATCCCAGCACCGGGCAGTCCTTGACTCCTTCCGACGCCGGAATTGCGGCATACACATAACAGTGCTCCGCGTCGTACACAATCTCCTGTGCGCCCAGCTGCCCCAGCTCCTCCGCCAGCATTTGAGCCAGTTGGTGCTGCTTTGCAGTGCTCGGAACGGCGGCAGACTCCTCATCAGACTGCGTGTCCACCTGTACATATCGCAAAAAATTTTCAATGGTTTGGGTCATGCGCTTATTTCCTGCCTCGCTTAAATTCTATCTCATACCTTACCAGAAAATCTTTCAACTTGCAATCACCATTTTATCAATGGTTTCCAACGCCGCCTCCGTATTCTCTTATCTCCCGGCAGATTCCGTCCCGTTTCAAACTGAGAATCAAAATTCCAATCAGGTTAGGCACTGCCATCAGACCGTTGCAGATATCCGAAAAATTCCACACAATTTCCAGAGAACACACCGCTCCCACAAAGGTCAAAAGTGCATAGCCGAACCGGTACCAGATATTGTATTCCGTTTTGCCCGTCAGATATTCAAATGCCTTCTCGCCCT
>CAZUAP010000156.1:0-4409 GCA_964617975.1 uncultured Acetatifactor sp.
TTATCTGGGCAGCAGCGCTCATGCGTCCGTCCAAAAGCACCAAGGACATGGAGCTCAAGTCGCTGAAGAAAAAATATAAGAGCAATGGATTTGCAGCGGGCTGTTCCCGTGAGGTGATTGCGAGAGGCGCGGAGCAGCTTGGATGGGAGTTGGATGAGCTGCTCACCAAAACGCTGCAGGCGATGGCGGCTTCCGAGGACGCAATCAATGCGGCAATGGAGGCAGAGTTCCCGAAGGAAGTGTAACTGCAAGGGAAAGAGAGCTGAGTACAGATGACATTAAAAGAATTACCGATTGGTAAGACCGCCACTGTCCGCGCAGTCGGCGGGCAGGGCGCATTAAGACAGCATTTTTTGGATATGGGAATCATTCCGCAGGCGGATATCACCATGGTGAAATATGCCCCCATGGGTGACCCTGTGGAGCTTAGAATCCACAGCTACGAGCTGACCTTGAGACTGGCGGATGCAGACCGGATTGAGATTGAAAATATCAGGGATGCTGTTCCTGCGGAGACCTGCGCGTCAAATGCCGCCGCGCGGAAAAAAACGATTCCACATCCCGGTCTCGGCGAGGGCGGCAAGTATCATGAGAAGGAAAACGAGCATCCGCTCCCGGAGGGAGAGCTGCTCACCTTTGCTTTGACAGGCAATCAGAATTGCGGCAAAACAACCCTGTTTAACCAGCTCACGGGCTCCAGCCAGCACGTGGGGAATTTCCCCGGCGTGACCGTTGACCGGAAGGATGGCGTGATTAAGGGGAATGCCAACACCTTGGTGACCGACCTTCCGGGCATTTATTCCATGTCTCCCTATTCCAGTGAGGAGCTTGTGACACGGGATTTTATTTTGAAGGAACATCCGAAGGGCATCATCAATATTGTAGATGCCACGAATATAGAGCGCAATCTTTATCTGACCATGCAGTTGATGGAACTGGACGTGCCCATGGTTCTTGTCTTGAACATGATGGATGAGGTGAGGGAGAACGGGGGCACGATTCTTGTAAACCATATGGAGGATATGCTGGGGATTCCGGTAATCCCTATCTCCGCGGCAAAAAACGAAGGGGTTGACGAGCTCGTGACACATGCACTCCACGTGGCGAAATATCAGGAACGCCCCAGATACACTGATTTATGTGATGCCAATGATGACGGGGGTGCCGTCCACAGATGTCTTCACAGCATCATGCATCTGATTGAGGACCACGCGGAAAAAGCAGGTATTCCGGTGCGGTTTGCGGCAAGCAAGCTGGCGGAGGGCGACGAGCTGATGCTGCAAAGTCTTGAGCTTGATACGAATGAAATTGAGACTTTGGAACATATTATTAAGCAGATGGAGAAGGAGCGCGGACTGGATCGGGCGGCAGCGATTGCCCATATGCGTTTTGATTTCATCCAAAAGGTCTGCGATGAGACGGTGGTAAAGCCCAAAGAGAGTAAAGAGCACCTGAGAAGTGCCAGAATGGATAGGATTCTCACGGGAAAATATACGGCAATTCCGTGCTTTGTGGGAATCATGGCGTTGGTATTCTGGCTGACCTTCAGCGTGATTGGTGCTGGTCTGGCGGATTTGCTGGACATAGGAATCGCGGCGCTCACCAATGCAGTGGATGGCGCGCTGACCGCATGGGATGTCAATCAGGTTCTTCACTCGCTCGTGATTGACGGAATATTCAATGGCGTCGGCAGCGTGCTCAGTTTCCTGCCCATTATCGTGACATTGTTTTTCTTTTTATCCATGCTGGAGGACAGCGGATATATGGCGCGTGTAGCGTTTGTGATGGACAAGCTGCTGCGCAGAATCGGGCTTTCGGGAAGAAGTATTGTGCCTATGTTGATTGGTTTTGGCTGTACCGTTCCGGGAGTCATGGCGAGCAGGACTCTGCCCTCGGAGCGAGACAGAAAAATGACGATTTTGCTGACACCCTTTATGAGCTGTTCGGCGAAACTGCCCATATATGGATTTTTTACGGCGGCGTTCTTCCCACGGCATGCGGCGCTGGTGATGGTCGCGCTTTATTTTGGGGGGATGGCAGTGGGCGTCCTCATGGCACTTCTGTTCGGCAAGACCGTGTTCAAAGGGGACGCGGTTCCTTTCGTGATGGAACTGCCGAACTATCGAATGCCGGGCATCAAAAATGTGGCACAGCTTTTGTGGGAAAAAGCAAAGGATTTTTTGCAGAGAGCCTTCACGGTTATCTTCATGGCAACCATCGTCATCTGGTTCCTGCAGAACTTTGATATGCACTTAAACATTGTTGCAGATTCTCAGGACAGTATTCTGGCAGCTGTGGCAGGGGGGATAGCACCGGTATTTCGACCTATGGGCTTTGGAGACTGGCGAATCTCCACCTCTCTGATTACAGGATTTTTGGCGAAGGAAAGTGTGGTCTCTACGCTCTCTGTCCTGTTCGGCGGAACAGCGGAGCTGGCTGCAGTGCTTACTCCGGCGGCAGCAGCCAGCCTGTTGGTATTTTGCCTGCTCTACACGCCCTGCGTTGCAGCGGTTGCTTCCATTAAAAGGGAGCTCGGCACGAAATGGGCAGCAGGTGTGGTGGTTTGCCAGTGTGTGATTGCATGGATAGCAGCTTTCTTGGTAAAGCTGGTTTGCGGATGGCTGTCGGTAGTATGATAATCAGGAGTGTAGTCAAATGTCGGATACTCGAACCTATATTGCAATCGATTTGAAATCATTCTATGCTTCTGTGGAGTGCAGGGAGCGGGGGCTGGACCCGCTGACGACCAATCTTGTGGTGGCGGATGCCGCCAGAACGGAGAAAACCATCTGCCTGGCAGTATCGCCGTCCCTGAAGTCTTACGGGATTCCGGGGCGCCCCAGACTGTTTGAGGTGGTACAGAAGGTGAAGGCAGTCAACAGCGCCCGCAGGTGGAATGCGCCGAATCATACCTTTGAGGGCTCCTCCTTCCATGACCCGGAATTGAGAGCGAATCCGGCACTGGCGCTGGACTATATTACGGCGCCTCCGCGCATGGCTTACTATATGGAATACAGCACCAGAATTTATAATATCTACCTTAAGTATATTGCCCCGGAGGATATCCATGTATATTCCGTTGATGAAGTATTCATGGACGTGACGGCATATCTGAATACTTACCGGATGACACCGCGCCAGCTTGCCATGACGATGATTCGCGATGTGTTGGAGAGCACCGGGATTACGGCTACGGCGGGCATTGGGACCAATCTTTATCTGTGCAAAATTGCAATGGATATTGTGGCGAAGCATACGGAGCCGGACAAGGACGGCGTGCGGATTTCCGAGCTGGATGAGATGAGCTACCGCAGACTGCTCTGGAATCACCGTCCCCTCACGGATTTTTGGAGAGTTGGCAGGGGATATGCGAAGAAACTGGAAGAAAACGGCTTGTTTACCATGGGGGATATTGCGAGATGTTCTATCGGCAAACCGGAGGATTTCTATAACGAGGAGCTGCTCTACCGGCTCTTTGGAGTCAATGCGGAGCTTCTCATTGACCATGCGTGGGGCTGGGAGCCCTGTACAATCGAGGAGATTAAGGCTTATAAGCCTGCTGAGAACAGCATCAGTTCGGGACAGGTTTTACAATGCCCCTACGATTATGAAGGGGCAAAGCTGGTCGTCCGAGAGATGACGGATCTTCTGGTTTTGGACTTGGTGGACAAGGGGCTGGTGACGGACCGCATGGTATTGACTGTCGGATATGATGTGGAAAACCTTTTGGACCCAAAACGCGCAAGCCAATATAAGGGAGAGATCACCACGGACCATTATGGACGCAAGGTGCCCCAGCACGCCCATGGCACGGTTCAGCTCGGCAGACTGACCTCCTCCACCCGGCAGATTATACAGGCTGTGATGGAATTGTATGAGAGAATTGTCGACAGGAATCTTTTGATTCGCCGCCTGAATATCGTGGCGGCACATGTGGTGCCGGAAACTTCCGTCCCGGAGGCGACAGCATACGAGCAGCTTGAGCTGTTTCAGGATTATGATGCCCTGCAAAGACAGAAACAAGAGGACGATGTTGCATTGGAGAAAGAAAAGAAGATGCAGCAGGCAGTGATTTCTATTAAGAAGAAGTTTGGCAAAAATGCCATCCTGAAAGGAATGAATCTTCAGGAAGGCGCCACCGCCAGAGAACGCAATCAGCAGATTGGCGGACACAAGGCGTGAAGACGGACGCAAGACAACCTTCACGGCTGTTTATCAGAGGGAGAGAGTATGACAGAAGAACCCCGTGAATTCCCATATGAGGACATCATAGACTTGCCCCATCCGACCTCGTTCAGACATCCCAGAATGTCTCCCCAGGAGCGCGCCGCCCAGTTTGCCCCCTTTGCGGCATTGGGCAATAATTTTCAATATGTACTTGAAACTTTGTGTTTGAAAAAGTATAATGA
>CAZUAP010000157.1:0-4364 GCA_964617975.1 uncultured Acetatifactor sp.
TAGTTCTGGAATACCATTGCGATATCTCTGTCCTTGGGCTCTACATCATTGACAACTCTGTCGCCAATTTTCAACTCGCCGGAAGAAATATCCTCCAGACCTGCAATCATACGAAGGGTAGTGGACTTACCACAACCGGAAGGACCTACAAAAATAATAAATTCCTGATCTGCAATCTCCAGGTTAAAATCCTTAACAGCCTCAAAACCGTTGGGATATACCTTACATACATTCTTTAAAGATAAACTTGCCATCGGTGTATACTCCTTTCATGTGTAGATATCTGATTTATCTTAGTCAAGTATAGCGAAAATTTAATACAAATACCATACAACAATTCCACAAATATTTTAAATTGGATTGTCAAATTTGCTTATGAAATCGGATTTTTCGCAATTAGCTTGTCAACTTGTACAAAAGAACAGTTGTTTCTTAGTTATTTTGACTAACCTGTACAGTTTCGTCCAGCTCATCCCGAAAGATTCTTTCATCCTCGTCCTCACCGCTCTCCTCTCCCTCTGGCGTGCCTTCCTGTGCGAGAATCTGCTCCTCCATCTTCAGGAAAAATTTATTGTAGAGCTTTGCAGACAAAAATGCCGGCAAGGACAGGCAGAACACAAAAACAATCGGAAAGATGGTGTACGATAAATACAGCATAACATAGGGCAGGACATAAAGCACAATCATCAGGATTGTCTTGGGAAACTGAACAACGCTGATGACAAAGGCGTTCCAGATGGTACGTTTGACCGTATTGCTGAACTTTGCCTGCACCGGAAATACAAAGACAAATGTAAACACTGTCAACATGGCAACCACCATCAACAGCATGCTGACCGCGTTGCTCACCTGCACATCCATGGTGGTGAGAATGCGATAGTCCGCAGCCAGCACCGCAGCCACCACAAGAAAAAGGCACCATATGATTGTGGACTGCCGGAAATTTTCCTTAAATGCCTTGAAGAATCCTTTGGTGATATACCCCTCTTCGTTCCGCGCAATCTTTAGCACCATATAGTGCAGGGCGGTCAGAGATGCCCCCGCCGTGATAATGGGCAGACAGCAAAGCAGAGTCAGCATATTCAGCCACATCAAATCCGCCATTTTGCCCAAAGTCTGCATCAAAGGTCCGTCTATATCCAAAAATTTCATCTTCGCTTGTTCCTCCTGAAAATATTTCCCCCTAGAAATGTTTCTCCATGGAAGTCACGCGGATACCTCCCACTTCCTCCTCCGGACTCACCGCCTGAAAACCGATTCTCCGGTAAAAATTCACCGCATAGGGCGCTGCCTTCAGGGACATATAGTGCTCTCCTTCCTCCGTCTTGAGGTAGGTGCAAAAAAGCTCCATCAGCTTTCTGCCGATTCCCCGTCTGTGGTACGCCTCATCCACGAACAGCAGTGACAGGTGGTTTCTGTTGCGGACAGAGGCAACGCCCACAATCCGCTCCTGATCCAGAGCCACAAGCACCTGATAGTCGCCGCGCAAAAAAGCATGGAACAGCTTTTCATCCGTTATGAAATCCAGAAAATTGCGTATGCCCTCCTCAGTGTAATCCGATGCCTCGAATCTGAGAAAGGTGCGCCAAATCATCTTCATCGCCGGCTCCCAGTCATCCACCCGTGCCCATCGGATGCTGTATGGGAACTCACACTGTCCGCTGCCGCAGGCTGACGTCCCTCCCCGGGTCATAAGACATCACCCGGGAGATTCCGCGCAATCCAATCATACATATCCTGCACAACCACCGCACCATCCGCCTCATTCAATATCTCATGCCTGTCTTCCTCGTAGAGCTTGAGCGTCAGATTGTTCATTCCTGCTGCCATAAGCAAAGCCTTCAGACGTTTCACGCCCTCACCGTAATCTCCCACAGGGTCTTCCGCGCCGGACAGCAGAAACACCGGCAGCTCCGCCGGAATTTTTTCCAGATTTTTCTGGTCTCTGGCGCGGGCAGCCAGCTCAAATATTGTTTCAAATCCATTCACCGTGAAGATAAAGCCACATTTGGAATCCGCATTATATCTGTCCACATTGCCCTCATCCCGACTCAACCAGTCGTTGGGCGTGCGAGCCTCTGTAAGGCGCCGGTTATAAGGGCCTAATACCAGACGATTCAGCAGCCTGCTCACGTGTTTGCCACCGCAGAAAAGTTTTTGAACTGCAGCCACCGCCTTCCCGCTGACAGTCTTTCCCATGGAAGGCAACCCCGCCCCCATGAGGATAACTCCCTGAATCCCCGTTCCGTAACGGAACATATAATTGCGCAAGATATAGGAACCCATGCTGTGCCCCAGGATAAAATAAGGTACACCGGGATACAACGCCTGAGTCATCTTCTTCAGACGGTGCGCATCCCGCACCACCACGGTAGCGGGGTCTCGCTTGCAAAAGTAGCCGTAAGTGCCGCCTTCCGCCACGGAACCGCCATGTCCCAGATGGTCATGTCCCGTGACTACAAAACCTCTCTCCGTGAAAAATTCCGCAGTCTTTTCATATCGCTCTACATATTCCGCCATGCCGTGAATAATCTGCAGTACCGCCACCGGCTTTCCGTCCACCAGCGCCTTCTCCTCCGGCTCATACCGCAGTGCATGAATCTTGCTCTCCCCGTCCCGGGAATCAAAATAAAACTCCTGCTTTTTCATTGTAGCCCCCTCCGATGTCCTCCTCTATAAATGTCAGTCTAGCAAATTTCCGCTCCGGCAGGCATATCCTTCTCCGGTTTCAGCAATGCCAGATTCCCCTCGGCATCCTCCGCACACAGAAGCATTCCCTCCGACACGACTCCCGCCAGCGTGGCAGGCTTGAGATTCACCAGCACCATCACCTTTTTGCCCACCATCTCCTCGGGGGTGTAATGTGCCTTGATACCGGACACAATCTGCTTCACCTGACTTCCGATGCGCACCTGGCTGCACAGAAGTTTCTTGGACTTGGGCACCGCTTCGCAGGCGATAATCTCACCCACCTGAAACTGCAGCTTTGCAAAGTCATCGTAACTAATCTCAGCTTTCGGTTCTATATCTATGACAGTGCTGTCATCTTTCGCCTTTTCCGTCTCGTCTGCGCCCTCAGCAGCATTTGCTGCAGCTTTTGCTACAGCAAATGCTGTTGCGATCTGTGCTGCTGCCAGTTCTTCCTCTTTCGCCAAAACTTCTTTCATGTCCAGACGTGCAAAGAGAATCTCCGGCGCATCCGTCACTTTCGTGCCGCTCTCATACAGACCAAATTCCTCCAGTCGGTCAAAGTCCCTCAGGGACGTGTTCAACTGAGCAGCAATCTTCTGAGCCGTCTCGGGCATATAGGGCTCCAGCAGGGATGCCCCGATGATGATGCCCTCCACCAGATTGTAAAGCACAGTGGCAAGCCTGTCAGATTTTGCCTCATCCTTTGCCAGCACCCAGGGCTCCGTCTCGTCAATATACTTGTTACAGCGCTTAAAGATGCCGAATATCTCCGTCAAGGCATCCGCCACGCGGTGCGTCTCCATCTTCTCAGCCACCTTGGCATAGGTGCCGATGATGGTCTTTTTCAAGTCCTCGTCTACGGCGCGGTCCTCCTCCGTGAGCTGCGCTCCCTTGTCAGCCACCACACCGCCGAAGTATTTATTGCTCATGGAGATTGTTCTGTTCACCAGATTGCCCAGCGTATTCGCCAAATCAGAGTTGGTGCGCTCGGCAATCAGCTCCCATGTGACATTACCGTCATTATCGTAGGGCATCTCATGAAGGACATAATACCGCACCGCATCCACGCCGAAGAAGTCCACCAAATCATCCGCATATACCACATTGCCCTTGGACTTGCTCATCTTGCCGCCGCCCATGAGCAGCCAGGGATGTCCGAACACCTGCTTGGGCAGGGGCTCTCCCAGTGCCATGAGGAAGATGGGCCAGTAAATTGTATGGAAACGGATGATATCCTTGCCGATAAGATGCAAATCTGCGGGCCAGAGTTTCTTGTACTGCTCGCTGCTGTTGCCGTCCGCATCATAGCCGATGCCGGTGATATAGTTGGTCAGGGCGTCCAGCCACACATATACCACGTGCTTGTCGTCAAAGTCCACGGGAATGCCCCACTTGAAGGAAGTGCGGGACACGCACAAATCCTGCAGTCCGGGCAGCAGGAAATTGTTCATCATCTCGTTTTTGCGGGAGACGGGCTGGATGAACTCCGGGTGCTCATTGATATGCTGAATCAGTTTATCGGCATATTTGCTCATACGGAAGAAATAAGCCTCCTCCTTGGCAGGTTTCACCTCGCGGCCGCAGTCGGGGCACTTGCCGTCCACAAGCTGGGACTCTGTCCAGAAGGACTCGCACGGCGTACAGTAAAGTCCCTCGTAGGAGCCCTTGTAGAT
>CAZUAP010000158.1:0-4300 GCA_964617975.1 uncultured Acetatifactor sp.
ACTTCTGGAGCAGATTCGCCCGAAGGCAGCAGTGATTTCCTGCGGCAGGAATAACAGCTACGGTCATCCCGCACCGGAAACGTTGGAACGCCTTGCCGGGGTTGGAAGTGATATTGTGTGCACAATGGACAGCGGTGCCATCCTTCTTAGGATACGAAACGGGGACGTACAGATGCTGCAGTGGGCGTCACGCCTCCTGCAGCACGGTTAATATCAATATCTCTACGCTCATCATATCGTTCATCCGCCCGCTTTTGACTGCCTCCTCCGACGCCACGCACTGCTCCACGGCGCTGCGCAGAACGGAGGGTTTGAACCGGCCTGCCTGTGTGATATATTTGCCTGCAATAAAAGGGGGAACGCCAATCTTGGGTGCGATGGCTTTGCTGTCGTAGCCATGGCTGCGCATCTCCTTGACCTGCATCAGAAGATTGCACTGCCTTGCAATCAGAAACAGGATGCGCATGGGCGGCTCCTTCAGGGCGAGCAGGTCATAATAAAGCTGCAAGGCTTCCCGCCTGCGCCCGTCGGCAATGGCGTTCACCATGTCAAAAATGTGGTTGCTGATTCGGGTGGTACAGATTGCCTCCACGTCCTCCGCGGTGACAATCTCTTTATCCATACAGTAGCAAACCAGCTTTTCCAGCTCCATCTGTATGTTTTCCATGTCGGTGCCGGTTTTCTGCAGCAGGAGCTGGACGGTGTTTTCGGTAATCTTTTTCCCGTCTCTGCCAAGAACGCCGGCAATCCATTTTTTGAGGGTCTGCTCATCCTGCACGGTAAAATCTGCGGCATAGCCGTTGGACTGCACTGCCTTGAATAGCTTGCTGCGCTTGTCTATCTCGCTTTCCGTAAAGATGAAATAAGCAGTCTCGCTGGGGGCGTTCAGGTATTCTGCGAGTTTCTCGCCACCGGACTTAAATAGTCCGCTGTCAGATATAAAAATGACCCGACGCTCCGCGAGAAAAGGCATGGTCTCTGCGAGGTCGATAATCTCGCCGATGGGAATATCCTTGCCGCTGTAGAAATGCGTATTCATCTGGTCCCCTTCCGCACACAGTGCATTGCGGAGGCGCTCCGTGTATTGCTTTTTCAGATAGCGTTCCTCGCCGTAGAGGAGATAAATATGTTTGAAAGTATCCTGCTTGATATCGTTTTGAATATGCTGCATACTGCTCCTTAAGGGGATATGGTAATTGCTGTTTCCTGCGTACATTATACCCCAGAAAAAGTTTTTTTGCACTATTGAGATTGTGGGGAGCTTATGTTACTATAAAACCAGTTGTATTTAGTTGAAATTAACAAAACGGAGGAAGAAGCAGTATGAGCAAAGGTACAGGTTTTATCAGCGAGTTTAAAAAGTTTATCATGCGTGGAAATGTGATGGATATGGCAGTCGGTGTCATCGTGGGCGGCGCGTTCACTGCGATTGTCACTTCACTGAATCAGGATATTCTGACTCCCATTCTCGGAATTTTCGGTGGGACAGATTTCAGCAGCCTTGTGGTGAAACTTGGCAGCGGAGATAGCGCGCCGGTGCTTTACTACGGAAACTTTATCACTGCAGTGATTAATTTCCTGATTACCGCCTTTGTGATTTTCTGTCTGGTGAAGGGAATCAATACTATCAATGACAAGCTCAGCAAGAAACCTGCGCCTGCGGCACCTACCACCAAGAAGTGTCCCTTCTGCAAGAGTGAGATTGCGCTGGATGCCACCAGATGTCCTCATTGCACTTCCATGCTGGACGAATAATTGATTGAGCAATTCAGTCAACCGGACGGGCATCATGGGAGAAGGGCAGAGGACGATGGTATGAGGAAGATACTGACATACAGGAAGCAGCTGACTGTGCTGGGAGGTGTGCTGGCGGCGGGGATGCTTGCCGGCTGCGGAAACGCAGGTGAGCACACGGCGGATGCCATGCAGCTGGTGCAGGAGCTGAGTTATCAGGAGGCGCTGACGCAGTTTGATGCCGCTGCCGAGGCAGGTGAGAATCCGCGGCTGATTGCCAGAGGACAGGGTATCGCCTACATGGGAATGACAGACTATGAGCAGGCAATCGCCTGTTTTGAGGAGGCACTGGGAGCCAGTGACGGTTTCGTTCAGTCGGTGGATTACGATTTGAATTTTTATCTTGCCGCTGCCTATGTCAAAAATAATCAATATGCGGAGGCGGAGGAAGTCTATGATGCCATTCTGGCTCTGCGGCGGGACGAGGACGCTTATTTCCTCCGCGGAGGTGTGCGGTTGGAACTCGGCAATTTTGAAGGCGCCAAGGAAGATTTTGACCAGGTTATCTCAATGGATTCTTCCGACTACGACCGGCTGATTGAGATTTATCAGGCTTTGGACCACTACGGATATCAGGAAGTGGGGCGGGAGTATCTGGAAAATGCCATGCAGAAGGCGGGCGATAAGCTGAGCAGTTATGACAGTGGGCGTATGTACTACTATCTGGGAGAGTATCAGGAGGCATGCGTGGTGCTGGAGAAAGCCCGAGAGGAGAACGGTGACGCGCAGAGCAGCCTGTATCTGGGCAAGGCATATGAGGCTACTGGGGATTACAATTATGCTGCCAGCGTCTATAATTCCTGGATTGCACAGGATACAGAAAGTGCTGAGGTCTACAACCAGCTTGGACTGTGCCAGCTGGCGATGGGCAATTACGACCAGGCGCTCAATGCCTTTCAGACAGGGATGCAGCTGGAGAATAATTCGTTGATGCAGGCGATGTCCTTCAACGAGATTGTGGCATATGAATATCTGGAGGAATATCAGAAAGCATTGGTGCTTTTGGAGAATTATTTAAAGAGTTATCCCGATGACGAGCAGGCACAGAGAGAGCGGCAGTTTTTATCTACAAGGTGATGAAGTACACATTAGGGTGGTTGAGCAATCGACCGCCCTTTTTTGATAGAACGAAAACCAGAATGAAAACTTCTCTGGAGTTAAAATCCTCTCCGGCAGGAGCATAATCCGGCAAAATCGGCGCTGACTAAATTGGTCAACGCAAAATATACCACATATGACACAGATGTCGCGCGGGGAGCACCATATATTGTGTTTCTTTGCCTCGGAGGCATTGACTTTGATGTCGGGAAATGATATAGTAAAATAAATTGCGGAATATATTGACAGCGGATAAATAAATACAAAATATACGGGGGAATGGAAATGTTTCAGGTAATCAAGAGGGATGGCAGCAGGACAGACTTTACACTGACTAAGATTAACGATGCAATCATGAAAGCTTTTACTGCCACCCAGATGAGTTACAACAACGACATTGTAGATTTGTTGGCGCTGCGGGTGACGGCGGATTTTCAGGATAAGGTGAAGGACGATGCCATCCATGTCGAGGACATTCAGGACAGTGTGGAACGTGTGCTGGGACAGGCGGGATATGAGGAAGCGGCGAAGGCGTATATCCTTTATCGCAAGCAGCGCGAGAAGATGCGCACGATGAAGTCCACGATTCTTGACTACAAGGATGTGGTGAACGGCTATGTCAAGGTGGAGGACTGGCGAGTGAAGGAGAATTCCACGGTGACTTATTCTGTGGGCGGGCTGATTCTGTCCAACTCCGGCGCGGTGACTGCCAACTATTGGCTGTCTGAGGTTTACGATGAGGAGATTGCGGAGGCGCACCGCAACGCGGATATCCATATCCATGATTTGTCCATGCTGACGGGTTACTGCGCAGGCTGGTCTTTGAAACAGCTTATCAAAGAAGGGCTGGGAGGCATCACAGGCAAGATTACCTCCGCACCGGCGAAACATCTGTCGGTGCTCTGCAACCAGATGGTCAATTTTCTGGGCATTATGCAGAATGAATGGGCGGGTGCGCAGGCGTTTTCTTCCTTTGACACCTACCTTGCTCCTTTTGTGAAGGTGGACAACTTAAGCTATGCCGAGGTCAAAAAGTGTATCGAGGCATTTATCTACGGTGTAAATACGCCGAGCCGCTGGGGCACACAGGCTCCCTTCTCCAACATCACGTTGGACTGGACGGTGCCGGATGACCTTGCGGAGCTCCCTGCCATCGTTGGCGGTGAGGAGATGGATTTTAAATATAAGGATTGCAAGAAAGAGATGGACATGGTGAACAAGGCGTTTATCGAGACCATGATTGAGGGAGATTCCAACGGCCGCGGGTTCCAGTATCCCATCCCAACCTATTCCATCACCAAAGACTTCGACTGGTCTGACACGGAGAATAACCGGCTTTTATTTGAAATGACGGCAAAGTACGGAACACCGTATTTTTCCAATTATATCAATTCCGACATGGAGCCTT
>CAZUAP010000159.1:0-4296 GCA_964617975.1 uncultured Acetatifactor sp.
GTTTCTTCAATTCCGGCAGACGTCCGTAGGAAAGCTCCGCCGCCTTCTCCAGATTGCCCTCTCTCTGAGCTATCTGAATCTCGCTGCCCACGCGGTCAATCTCCTCACGCAGCTTGCTCAGCTTATCCACAGAAGCCTTCTCATTGTCCCACTGTGCCTTGCGTGTGGCAAATTCGTCCTTGCTTTCTGCCAGCTCCTTCTGCAGCTGTGCCAGACGTTCCTGACTGAGCTTGTCGTCCTCCTTCTTCAGCGCAGCCTCCTCAATCTCCATCTGCATGCACTTTCTCTGCAGCTCATCCAGCTCCGTAGGCATACTGTCCAGCTCCGTCTTAATCAGAGCACAGGCCTCATCCACCAAATCAATCGCCTTGTCCGGCAGGAACCTGTCCGTGATATATCTGTGGGATAAAACCGCTGCACTCACCAGCGCGTTATCCATAATCTTGACGCCGTGGTAAACCTCATACCGCTCCTTCAGACCACGCAAAATGGAGATGGTATCCTCCACTGTGGGCTCATCCACCAGCACAGGCTGGAAACGCCGCTCCAAAGCCGGGTCCTTCTCAATATACTGTCGGTACTCATCCAGCGTTGTCGCTCCGATACAGTGCAGTTCTCCTCTGGCAAGCATGGGCTTGAGCATATTTCCCGCATCCAGCGCCCCGTCCGTCTTGCCTGCGCCCACAATCGTATGCAGCTCATCGATAAAGAGGATAATCTGCCCGTCACTCTTTTTCACTTCCTCCAATACAGCCTTCAACCGCTCCTCAAACTCACCGCGGTACTTGGCACCTGCCACAAGCGCTCCCATATCCAGCGCAAAAATCTTCTTGTCCTTCAACCCCTGCGGCACATCTCCCCGCACAATCCTCTGTGCCAGTCCTTCCACCACAGCAGTCTTGCCGACGCCCGGCTCGCCGATGAGCACCGGATTGTTCTTGGTCTTGCGGGACAGAATGCGGATGACATTCCGGATTTCATTGTCTCGTCCAATCACAGGGTCGAGTTTTTGGTTGCGCGCCTTCTCCACCAAATCCTGACCATACTTCTCCAGAGTGTCATAGGTAGCCTCGGGGTTATCGCTGGTGACGCGCTGATTGCCCCTCACTGTGGAGAGTGCCTGCAGGAACCGCTCCCTGGTGATTCCGTACTCTTTCCATATCTGGGCAATCTCCTTGTTGGGCTCTTTAATCATAGCCATAAACAGATGCTCCACGGAGACATACTCATCCCCAAGCTGTTTCGCCTCATCCTCCGCACTGATTAGAACCTTGTTCAGGTATTGTCCGATGTAGACCTGACCTCCCTGCACCTTCACCCGGCGGCTAAGCGCCTGCTCCGCCCTGTTTGTGAAATGCTCCTTGTCGATTCCCATCTTCTCCACAAGTTTCAAAATCAGGCTGTCCTCTATGGTCAAAAGACTATAGAGCAGATGCTCCTGTTCAATCTCCTGGTTGCCATATTCATAGGCAAGTTTTTCACACTGTTCTACGGCCTGCATGGACTTTTGGGTAAACTTTTGAATATTCATGTTTGCAGCCTCCTTTATATCTCAGAGACAGATAACGTCTGCCTTTTGTTTGTTCTATTACTAATATAACACCGAAACCTCCAAAATCAATAAACAAATCATAAAGTTTTTCTTAAAGGTTTACTTTTTCCAAAGGCTCATAGACGAAATAATCCGCCTTCACACTGCCGACTTCCCCATTGCCCTCATGGATGGCAAAAAGTCCTGTCTTGACTCCCACCCATCGTCCCGGTGCAGCCTCCACAGTCTCTCCCACCATCTCAAAATGTTCCTCGTCAAGGCTTACTGCAAAGGATACATACGTCTCCTTCCTCACATACATACGAAGATACAATCTTTTCGGGGTCTGCCCCTGCGGATTCAGCCCGCTCAGCTCCCGCAAATCTATGCGCACTTCATCGCCATTCGCCCAATTTCCGGTGCGCTGCTGCAGATAATAGTTTTCTCCTCTCCGCACCACCGCGAGTCCGGTATAATGTCCGCACTGTGACACCATGCCTGCCGCATCTCCATCTGCCATATTTTCCAATTCCAGACAGGTGGTAATCTGAAATTCCGGGGCAGGCCATTTCTGCAGCAGCAGATTCGGCACATCACACAGCTGCGTCTCTGCGTCCGTCTTCCGGGCATTCAGCTTAAGTCTGCCGCCTTTCAGTTCATACCAGGACTCTTGATAATTGGCATTCCACTGCCACTGCAGTCCCAGCTTATCCCCTTCAAAAAAGTCACTGTCCTCCGGGGTTTCTATCGGATATGTCCTCCCTACATCGGGTTTCTGATACCGAAGTACCGGCTCGCCGCAGCCATCCACCTCATGAACGCCAATCACCGGCCAGTCCTCCTCCCAATGCATGGGCTGCAGGTGCAGAATGCGCCCTGCATTCCCCACATCCTGAAAGTGAAGGAACCAGTCCTGCCCCTCCGGCGTATCCACCCAGGCTCCCTGATGGGGTCCGTTGACAGGTGAGCTGCCCTGATGCAGCACAATTTTTTCCTCGTAGGGACCGTAGATATTCCGGGAGCGCAGCACCGTCTGCCATCCGGTTTGCACACCGCCCGCAGGAGCAAAGATATAGTAATATCCGTTTCGTTTATAGAGCTTGGGTCCCTCGATGGTGGGCTGTGTGGCATGACCATCGTAGATAAACTGTCCATCCTCCAGCACGCCGGAACAATCCGGCTCGATGGGGGACATATACAGAAAGCTCTTAAAGCCTATGCGGCTTCTTGCGAAGGCGTTCACCATATACGCTTTCCCGTCCTCATCCCAGAAAGGGCAGGGGTCTATCCACCCCGTCACCTCTCTGACGAAAGCCGGCTCACTCCATTTTCCCCAGGGGTCTGTGCTCTTGCACATCATAATTCCCTCATCCGGGAAGGGAATAAACACATAATAGACTCCCTCGTGGAATCGAATGGAGGGTGCCCATGTTCCGCATCCGTGAACGGGCTGCGCATAGCGCTCAAACGGAAGCTTGTCAATAATATAATTAATTACCTTCCAGTTGACCAAATCCTTTGAATGGAGCAGCGGCACTGCCGGTGCATTGCAAAAGCTGGAGGCTATCAGGAAATAATCATCACCGACTCTGATGGCATCCGGGTCAGAATAATCTGTATATAAAACGGGATTTATGTAGGTTCCGTCCCCCTGGTCGGCAATCCACATTTTTTGAAGTTTTGACTTATCCATAGGTTTCTCCTTTGGGTTTTGCGATAACAACACCTCGGATTATATTATAGCACAAACCTTTTGTTTCTCCTACGTTTATATTTCAATTGACAATAGCTATGATATAGAAATAACTATGTTATCAAAATAATTTTCACAATTACCTATTTATGTTTCTAACCCGAAAATGAATTTCCCGAAACACACAATACAGGCTCCCCCGCTTTTACCCGACCCTGCTCTGCGGCACTCATACCTCCCAGTTCTTCCTCGTTTTCCACGCTCAAAATCACTGTCGAGTCGGCTCCCTGTGCCTCTATGCCCTCGGGGTCATACTCCATCAGCAGCGCACCCTTTCTCACGTATTCATGTTCCATGACGCGGCATCGATAAAAACCGCTGCACATCTCATCCACATGACTTCCGACCTGCAGAAAAATCTCCGCACCGAACTCCGTCTGCATACGCATGGCGCTGCCCATGGGATACAGATGGGATATTTTTCCCGACACAGGAGCATAGACTTTGCCCTGCTCCGGCTGAATCCTCACTTTTAATCTGCCGTTCTCCTGAAAAACACCTGCGTCACCCGTCACGGGGCTCCCGATTTCCCTGCCACGTGCGATTGTCTTTATTCGGCTGCTGCCCTTTTCTTCTACATTCTCAGTTTCGGTACTTTCTTCCTCCACCAACTGCCACTGTATACTTCTTCCTGCCCAAAAGCCTCCCATGGCAGCAAGCACTGCAACTGCACATAAAACAAACATATCCATTCGCATCACCTCTATGAACATTTAAACTTATTTTTTACAAAAGTATGACAGATTATACTTGACACATATAGGAAAAAAGTGCTATACTCTCTATAGTGTTCTAAATGTGACTCATTGAACTCACATATTTTTGTAAGGTATTGTTGCTTGCATATTTTGACAGATTAAGGATGTTTTACAAAAATATGTGATTTTTTTGTCCATCAATTTAGAATCGCATATACTGAAATGGGGGTTGTCCCAAAAGAAGGAGGTACCACATGAATAACGGTACAGTTAAATGGTTCAACGCACAGAAGGGTTATGGTTTCATCACCAAC
>CAZUAP010000160.1:0-4263 GCA_964617975.1 uncultured Acetatifactor sp.
CAAGCGTACGCTCGTAGCATCCCATGGAAGTGCGGTGGATGATCCACGGAAGCACCTTGTCGCCGTTCTGGTCAATATAGTACATATCAAACTGCTCCGCCAGCAGGGCATCCCACTGGATGGTAATCATGGTGTCCTCTTTGCCGTACACGTTTTTGGCATTGATATCAATCTTGGGGCCATAGAAAGCAGCCTCGCCCACATCCTCCACATAGGGAATCTGCAGTTCATTCATGATGTCTCTCATGTGCTGCTGGGTCTGCTCCCAGACCTCCGGCTCGCCGATATATTTTTCGCGGTTGTCCGGGTCCCACTTGGAGAGATGATAGGTCACATCCTCCTCCACGCCCAGCGTCTGCAGGCAGTGCTTTGCCAGAGCAAGGCATCCCTTGAACTCCTCAACCATCTGGTCCGGTCTCACAATCAGATGCCCCTCGGAAATCGTGAACTGGCGCACACGGGTCAGTCCGTGCATCTCGCCGGAGTCCTCATTTCTAAACAGTGTGGAGGTCTCGCCGTAACGGAGAGGCAAATCCCTGTAGGAGTGCTGTGTTGCTTTATATACATAATATTGGAAAGGACAGGTCATGGGGCGGAGTGCGTACACTTCCTTGTCCTTATCCTCGTCACCCATCACAAACATACCGTCCTTGTAATGGTCCCAGTGACCGGAAATCTTATACAAATCCGACTTTGCCATAAGAGGGGTCTTGGTTCTGATATACCCCCACTCATTGTCCTCCAAATCCTCAATCCAGCGCTGCATAGTCTGCACTATCTTCGCTCCCTTGGGCATCAGCAGGGGAAGTCCCTGTCCGATTACATCCACGGTGGTGAACAATTCCATCTCACGTCCCAGCTTGTTGTGGTCTCTGCGCTTTGCATCCTCAAGCTGTTCCAGATATGTCTCCAGCTCCTCTTTTTTGTTGAATGCCGTTCCGTAAATACGCTGAAGTCTCGCCTTGTCGGAATCTCCTCTCCAGTACGCCATGGAGGAGGAAATCAGTTTGAACGCCTTGATACCCTTGGTGCTCATGAGATGAGGTCCTGCACACAAATCCACAAAATCACCCTGGCTGTAGAAGGAAATCTCGGCATCCGCAGGCAAATCCTGAATCAGCTCCACCTTGTAGGGCTCACCCTTCTCCTCCATAAACTTGATTGCTTCTTCTCTGGGAAGGGTAAATCTCTCCAGCTTTGCTCCCTTTTTGATAATCTTCTTCATCTCTGCCTCCAGAGCATCCAAATCCTCTCTGGAGAAGGGCGCATGGTCAAAGTCATAATAAAATCCGGTATCAATGCTGGGACCAATGGTGATTTTGGCATCCGGGAAAAGGCTTTTCACCGCCTCCGCCAGCACATGGGAGGTGGTATGTCTGATGGTTGCGAGCCCCTCAGCGTCATTCGCCGTACATATCTGCAGCTCGCAGTCGCTCTCCAGCACCGTTCTCAAATCCACCACTTTGCCGTCCACCTTGGCACAGCACGCCACTCGCGCCAAGCCTTCGCTGATGTCCAGAGCGATGTCATAAACGCTCTTTGCCTCGCCGTACTCCTTCACGGAGCCGTCCTTCAATGTGATTTTCATTTTGTTTCCTCCTACGATTTAATATGCTTATGAATTGCAGTTTTAAACGCATTGGTTTTGGAATTTTCGGAATAAAAAATCCCCTGCAATCCATTCCGATTGCAAGGGACGTAAGTTACGCGGTTCCACCCTCGTTTGCAAATGCCGTTATCCGACACTGCCTCTCATTTCGCTCATAACGGGAGCTGCCGGGCTGGTTTACAGCCACTCAGAGGTGGTTTTCAAATGGCTCCGAATCAAACCGTTCACAGCGCCTGCACCTGCTGCTTTCACAGTCTGCAGGACGGTTCTCTCTGCGATTCTTCCTCATTCTACTGTCCTCGTCAACGCTTTGTTTATGATTCTTAATCATATACCATTCCAACGAGATTGTAAAGTATTTATTTTTTCGTTTCTCCGATGTTTATTTCTCCGATGACATCTCTCGGGCAATATAATTCTTCACCTCAGTCTTGGGAATCTCCAATGCCACCGCCAGCTCTCCGTACAGGTTATCCTCGGCAAGCCGGGAATATTTCTCATCCACTGCCGTCACCTTGCGCCCCGCCTGCAGGCGTTTTTGCTTGCGCAGATAGATTGTCTTGATAACCCGCACCCAGTCCGCGCAGTCATTCGTCTTCATGCACCCTTTGTATTCCTGCTCCAGGAACTTATCGTTCGCTATGCTGATGAGAGGAATGTCGGGTATCGCCTGAATCAACTGGTCTGCCTCCTCACGGCTCAGCACTCTGCGCATGGAGCTATCCGCTGTGTCCACAGGCACATACACGGTGCTGCCTGCCACATAAATCGGTTTCAAAATATAATACTCTCGTTCCTTATCCACGCCGGAAATACTTAAGGTGGTGATATTTTCTACTACACAGACTCCTTTGTTACCGCTTACAACATGTTCGCCTTTCTTAAACACAAAAATCTCCCTTTCTTAGTAGTCATCCGTCAGCCAATCAGGAATGCCTGATTACCCCGTTGCATATTCTCCCCACAATACTTTTATACCCTTATTTTACCAAAATAATCAGTGAAATGTCAGTTAATTTTTTCAGCATTTTGGATTTTTGTGTATTCTGTCCATCGCGCCGGCGGAAATTTTTGTGCAGATTGGATATTTATACCTGTCCGCTCACTGCACGCCACAGTCTGTCCACGGTCTCATCAATTCTCTCGCGGTGGATTCCTGAATAATTGATAATCAAAGTATGGGAATCCCCCGAGGGGAACGCCTGATATTCCGAAAGACTTGCCACATCGATATCCAGCTTTGCCGCATTCTCCACAATCTCTCTGTCCGTCCTGTCCGTCTCCAACCGCAACAGGAAATGCGTCCCCGCCCCCGCCTCCTCTATGGCGGCAATTTCATTTAAAGGAGAACTCTTGATGGCATTTATCAGCTGGTTGCGCAGACTTTTGTAATAGTTCTGCATATGATTGATATGCCGCTCAAAATACCCTTCCGATATAAACCGCGCCAGCGCATACTGCTCCATGCTGGGCACCGTCCCGGAATAAAAGCTCAGCTCCTCCCGGTAGCGCTCCGCCAGCGCATAGGGCAGCACCATGTAGCTGATGCGCAAGGAGGGAATCAGCGTCTTGGAAAAAGTATTCATGTAAATCACCTTCCCCTGCATATCCATGCTGTAGAGCGGCGCGATTGCCTTGCCGTTATAACGAAATTCGCTGTCATAATCGTCTTCTATAATATAATGGTTGTCCTCCTGTGCCCATGCGAGCAACTCCTGTCTGCGCTTAATCGGCAGCACCGTCCCCAGAGGGAAATGATGTGCCGGGGAGACATGCACCACATTGCATCCGCTCTTGCGCAAATCTTCCATGTTGATGCCGTCCTCGTCCACAGAAATATATTTCCACCCGGCATGATACATATTGCAGATACCTGTAATCTTCTGATTGCCGATATCCTCCACCGCCCACCGGCAATCCCCGCCGAGCAGTGAGATCAGCCTGCAATAAAGATGCTCCGTCCCGGAACCGATGATAATCTGGGAGGGAAAAACCTCCATGCCCCGAAACTCCCGCAGAAACTCCGACAGTGCAAAGCGCAGCTCGTACACCCCATTGTAGGGCACCGTCTTAAGCAGCATCTCATCCTGCGCAGACAAGGTCTCCCGCAGCAGCTTTGCCCAGGTGGAAAAAGGAAACTGCCTGCGCCGCACCCGGTTGGAGCGCAAATCCGCAAAAAAAGAATACTCAAACTCCTCCTCCCGAATCCGTGGACGAACCAGACAGCTTGTTCGCTCCACCCTCTCCAGTTTCTGGGCAAAATAACCTTTTTTCTCCTGACTGAAAATATACCCCTCCAGCTGCAGCTGGGCGTAGGCATTTTCCACAGTGATAATACTGACATCCAGATGTCTCGCCAGACTTCTCTTGGAAGGCAGCTTCTCCCCCGGCGCGATTCTGCCGGAAAGGATATCCTCACGGATACACCTGTAAAGATAATCATACAGCGATATATGTCCTCTCTTACTGATATCATAGGTCAGCATATGGTTTCTCCTTTTTAGGGGTTTCGTTTCATTTTATCTGGTATTAAAAATATTTCTAAATTTGGTTATTTAAATAATGTCAGTTTCTATTATAATTCATTGTATAAGAATTACAATAACAAATGCCAATTAAGGGCAAAGAAAACAGGAGGGAAATCTTATGGGACT
>CAZUAP010000161.1:0-4255 GCA_964617975.1 uncultured Acetatifactor sp.
CTTTGGCACCGCCTGCCAGAAGAAATGCTCCCATGCTGGCTGCCATACCGATACATACGGTGGACACGTCACACTTAATGTACTGCATCGTATCATAGATAGCCATGCCTGCGGTCACACTGCCGCCCGGACTGTTGATATACAGGTGAATATCCTTCTCCGGGTCCTCAGCCTCAAGGAACAAAAGCTGCGCTACAACAATGCTTGCCGTTGTCTCGTTGACCTCCTCCCCAAGAAAAATAATCCTATCCTTCAAAAGTCTGGAATAAATATCATAAGACCGCTCACCCTTGCTGGTCTGCTCAATGACGTAAGGCACTAAACTCATATATCTTCCTCCTGTCTATGGAATGTCTTCCTACAGCATTCCCACTTTCCATTACCATCTTATCCCACCATATCTTTTTTTTCAATGGAATAACTGCCAATTTTATAAAAAGTTAATGTGTTTCCTAATGCACGAATAGTTGTACCCGAACTGTTCAGGTACAACTATCGTTATCTTCTGCCATCCATCGCTGAAATAAATCAAATTTTCAATAAATCTATTACTCTTCCGCAGTCTCTGCAGCTGCTTTCTTCGCCTTGGACTTTGCAGCCTTAGCTTCCTTTGCGTTCTCCACCACAAATTCTACTGCTTTCTTGATGCAGATATCTTCCTTCACCTGCTTTGCACCGTTCTCGCCAAGAAGCTCCTTCACCTTTTCAGGCTCCAGCTGATAAGCCTCGCCCATGGTCTTAATCTCGTCCTCGAACTCCTCATCCGAAGCCTCAATCTTCTCTGCGGCAGCCACAGCCTCCATCACAAGACGGGACTGGATTCTCTTGAGTGCCTGAGGCTTCACCTGCTCAAGCAGCATTGCGGAATCCACACCGGTAAACTTCATATACTGTTCCATGGAAAGACCCTGAGACTGGATTCTCTGTGCAAACTCATCCACCATCTGTCTCTGCTGTGTCTCCAGCATAGCATCGGGAATTTCCATCTTAGCATCCTCGATAATGGCGTCGATGACAGCCCCTTCCTTGGCATCCTTCGCTGCCTCTGCCTTCTTTGCAGCCAGGCTCTTCTTTACATCTTCCTTATACTCAGCAAGGGTATCAAACTCAGATACCTCGCTTGCAAACTCATCATCCAGCTCGGGGAGAATCTTTTCCTTGATTTCCTTCACTGTGCACTTAAATACTGCAGGCTTGCCCGCAAGCTCCTCCGCCTGATAATCCTCAGGGAAGGTAACATTCACATCCACTTCCTTATTGAGTTCTGCACCAACCAATCCCTCCTCAAAGCCGGGAATGAACTGACCGGAGCCGATGGTCAGAGGATAATTTTCACCCTTGCCGCCCTCAAATGCGACGCCGTCCACAAAGCCCTCAAAGTCAATAACTGTCATGTCGCCGTCCTTCACCGCTCTGTCTTCCACATTGACAGTACGTGCGTTGGAATCCTGCTCCTTGGCGATTGCAGCATCCACTTCCTCATCCGTCACGGTGAGGTCAGCAGCCTCAACCTTCACACCCTTATACTTTCCAAGAGTCACCTCAGGTTTCAGAGCAACCTCTGCGGTGAAGATGAAGGGCTTTCCGGTTTCCACCTGAACCACAGCAATCTTAGGAGAGGATACGATATCCTCCGTGCACTCCTCCAATGCCTTTTCATATGCATCGGGAATCAGCGCATTGACTGCATCCTCATAAAATACTTCCTTGCCGTACATCTGCTCAATCATCTTGCGGGGAGCTTTCCCTTTACGGAAACCGGGAATACTGATTCTGTTCTTATTTTTCTGGTATGCGCCCTCGATTGCCTTGTCCAGCTCCTCTGCCGGCACTTCAATGGTCAGTTTCGCCATACCTTTTTCCAATTTTTCTACCTGTAAACTCATTGTTACGTTTCCTCCTTCATATCTGTGCCAGTTCTATCTCATCTGCCGGGCGAAGGGATTTTCTGCCTTCAGGCACCGCACATAATCACAGCCATTCTAGGATTATATCAAACTTCCAACACGTTTGCAAGTCCAGAGTACAAAATCGAGTATAAATTCGATGAAAAATATATGAAAATGTTACCATTATTTTTTTCTCATAAAAAATTTCTCTCTGCTCATACTAAGACCAAGATAAGCGATGATATATCATTCCTTATCTTAAAAATAGAGGATAAAAACAAAAATGTATTTGGAGGTGAAACAAAATGGCAAGCAGAAGCAATAGAGTAGAAGTGCCCGAGGCAAAGGCAGCTATGGACCGTTTCAAAACTGAGGTTGCATCCGAGCTGGGTGTAAACCTGAAGGAGGGTTACAACGGTGACCTTACTTCTAAGGAGGCAGGTTCTATCGGCGGTGAGATGGTTCGCCGTATGATTAAGAAGCAGGAAGAGAGCATGAAATAAAGGCTCCCTGTGAGACAAAGCAGGCAGGTTTGCAAAACGCAGACCTGCCTGTTTTAATCTCTTTTGTATGTCGTCCGGTATTATTCTCCGAACACAGCCTTGTAATCCGCTTGGAATTTGGCGATTCCCGCATCCGTCAGAGGATGCTTGACCATCTGCTCAATCACCGAATAAGGAACCGTCGCAATATCCGCGCCTGCCAGTGCACAGTCCGTTACGTGAATCGGATTGCGCACACTTGCAGCGATAATCTGGGTATCCAGATCCGTCACTGCAAAAATATCGGAAATCTCACGAATCAAATCCACGCCTCTCTGGCTGATATCATCCAGTCGTCCCAGAAAAGGTGATACATAGGTCGCACCTGCCCGCGCTGCCAAAAGCGCCTGATTGGCTGAAAAAATCAATGTCACATTAGTCTTGATGCCCTCGGATGAGAGTACCTTGCAGGCTTTCAGCCCCTCCACAGTCATGGGAATCTTTACCACCATATTGGGATGAATCTTGGCAATCTCGCGCCCCTCAGCAATCATCCCCTCAGCGTCCACTGTGGTAGCCTTGACTTCGCCGCTGATTGGACCGTCCACGATGGAGGCAATCTCTGCAATCACCTCCTCAAACACTCTGCCTTCCTTGGCAATCAGTGACGGGTTGGTGGTCACTCCACAGATTACTCCCATGTCATTTGCCTTTTTAATGTCCTCCACCTTTGCGGTGTCAATGAAAAAACGCATAATACCTCTCCTCTCTGTTTATGCCTGGGACTCCTGAAGTTTCTCCACCTTGATGGCGCAGACCTTATATTCCGGGATTCTCGCATATTTATCCAGTGCTGCATTGGTGAGCACATTGGCATTGCCATCCGGGAAGTGGAAGGGCATCCAGGTCTCTCTGGGCGATACCTTCTCTCCCACTCTGGCAGTGGAGACGATGCTGCCTCTCCGGGAGGAAACTCTGACTTTTTCGCCGTTTTCTATGCCGAGCCGCACTGCATCTTCGGTATTCATCTCGATGAAGGAATGTCCCTCCCTCTCCATCAGTCCGGGAGTTTTGCCCGTCATGGCTCTGGTATTGTAATGATACAGTACACGCCCTGTCATCATGATGAACGGATATTCCTCATCCGGCAGCTCCGCACTGGGCGTATACTGCGCGGGATAAAACCAGCCCAGTCCTCTGGAAAACTTGCCCACATGGAGAATCGGTGTGCCGGGATGTTTCTTGTCCGGGCAGGGCCACTGGATGGACTCGCCTCTGTCCAGTCTTCTGTGGCTGATGCCGCCAAAAATCGGTGTGAGCGATGCAATCTCATCCATAATCTCCTCGGAGGTAAGCTGGGGCTGAGGATAACCCATGCGATTCATCAAATCGATAAAGATATCGGTATCCAGCCGCATCTCGCCCTCAAGCTGCACAGCCTTGCGCACTCTCTGAACGCGGCGCTCCGTATTGCTGAAAGTTCCTTCCTTCTCCGCATAACTTGTACCCGGCAAAATCACATCCGCATACTGAGCCGTCTCCGTCATGAACAGGTCTGAAAGTACGAAGAAATCAAGGCTATCCAATGCCTTTTTGATATGATTCTGGTCCGCATCCGTCACCACAGGGTCCTCACCAAAGATAAACAATCCGCGGATTTCCTTGCGGATGGCTGCACCGAACACGTCCGTGGCGTGCATACCGGGCTTGCGATTCAATTCCACACCCCAAGCCTTCTCAAACTTAGCTATCACCTCAGGGTCGGTGACCTTCTGATATCCGGGGAAATCTCCGGGCATTGCACCCATATCGCAGGCACCCTGCACATTATTCTGCCCACGCAGGGGATTGACGCCGCATCCGGGACGTCCGATTTTGCCCACC
>CAZUAP010000162.1:0-4097 GCA_964617975.1 uncultured Acetatifactor sp.
AGATGGAAAAGCACATCCGCGCCGGTGAATTGCGTTTCTTTCCCTCGATTTCCTGCCACATGACACCGCGGATTCCGGCGTTGGGCATCAGAATGATATCAGGCAGGTATTCATAATGCAGCTGCATTTTGCCGGTGACTTCGATATTTTCCATGTCGAGCCCGGTTCTGTAGAAAGCGGAATAATCTACCCGGCGCACCTGCTCGGAGGCTTTTGCAATCCGGGATACCGTCACAAAGGTGGTCTCCAAATCCTTGAGGGTATTCTCTGCCGTAAAGAGAGGGCAGAAGGTGGAGGCGCGCCCGAAGGTCATTTTGTTGGCGGAGGGGAACATATTCTGCAGCTCATAGTTGACCTTGCTCATGCTGCTGCTCTCCAGTGTCATGAGCTCCTTCTCCGTGACGTTGCCGCTCAGTTTCTGCTTGTGCATGAAATCTGTGTAATCCTGGTCAAATTCGTTGCGGCTGGGCTCCTTTTTGCCGTGAAAAATAGCCATCAGCCAGTGATAGAAGGTATAAACTCCGAAGGAGCTGTTGTCTGTGATGTTGGGTACCATGCGGTAGAGGACAGCGGCATTTTCTGTGCCGGCAAGCTCCTCATCCACGTAGCCGAAGTACAGAAACATCCACACGGGTGTGGGTATATCGGTTTCGTGGAGGGTTTGTTCAAAGACAGCGGTGTACAACACATAAAATTCCTCGGTCAGCACCTTGCGAAGGCTGCATACCTTGTCCTCCATGGAGCTTTTGTCCTTGAGCAGCTTGTAGTTGTGCACATGGCTCCGGAAGGAATCGGAGATTCCTAAATCTTTTCCGACAAACTCTAAGATAGTATTCAGCGAACCCGCAAGCTCCGGGGGCAGAGCCGAGGAAGAATCCTCCGTTGAGGAGGTCAGCGTGAGATTGTTGGTAAACTGCTGCATACGGCTTTGCAGCAAATCGCTGGGTATCGTGGTGTTGCTTGATAACTGTTCGCTCATGCGGGTGATGTCAGCCAGAATATCGGGTTTATCCTCACTGGTGGGGTCGAGCTTATAATAGAGCGATATATAAAAGTCTAACAGGTCATTGCTTGTCTCGTCAAAATAAAAGGCCGCTATCTGCTGCTGATAGTGGAACTGTTCTTCCAGCTTGCCACATATCCTTCGGAAATCCTGACTGCCCCGCTGGAGAATGCCCAGAGATACGCTCGGCTCCTGCAGGAAATCGCGGAAATGCTCCCCGCCGTAAATATGGGACAGACCGAGATAATAGCCGTTCAGCCAAGGTTCCTCGGACGTCTCCTCCAGATAAGCTGTCATCTCCTCCAGACCGTCGAGATGGCGGGGATTGATGCGGTAACGTTCGCAGAGATTTGTATACTTTTCAAAATCACTCATCAGACTGCTGTAGAGACTGCTGCAGTTGACTTGTGACAGAGAGAAACGGTTTTGCAGTGTGTTTATCTGACTGCAGGCAGAGAGCAGAAAATATCTGGCTATGTCGCCAGACTTCTGCAGCAAATCGTTCAGCACATTCACACTGGACAATGGATAAGTGAGAATGGTTGTACTTTCTAGCACGGTGTAACTCAGAAAGTGAAATTCAGAAGAAATTTCACAGATGCCGATTACATCACCCTTTCCAATCAGATAGGAACCTCCGGGATAGTCCACCTGTACCTTCCCTTCAACTATCAGATGCAGCGCCGTCATGGGCTGCCCATATGTATAAATTGCTTTTCCCTTTTCAAGTGTAATTCCAGCCATGATAATCTCCATTTCTGCGCATCTCTTTGCGCATAAGCATATTTGCATCAAGTAAAGTGCAGACGCAAATTGCGGTGTGAATTTTTCACACTAATACCACCATCCATAGTATACTAAATATGATGCAAATTTTCTACTGTACTTTTATTAAAAATGTGCTAAAATAAAAATACATATGTGTCAGTTTCTGCGACCGATGTCTGGAGGAAGAAAAATGGAACAGGAAATGGAGTACCGACGGCGTCAGCTGGAGGGATACAAGCAGGCGCTGGCGCCTCTTTTGCGCTATCTGCCGTGGCTGGAAAAGAGTGCCGGAACCAGTGCCAGCAGGAATTACAGCGGTTCGGAGGTGGGGGAACGGGTTATGCCATTCCCGGTCTACGACAGCACACTGCTGAACTTTGTCAGGGAGGCGGGCAAGACTGTTTTTATGGACAGAAATTACCGCTATATCTACACTCGTAACCGCATTGTGAGCCACGATGATGAGCGGCGTGCGATTGAGAATGCAAGCCTCAAGGAATGGGATATCCTCTGCGGTATTCTGTCAAAGTACGTGCTGGGGGGACAGACCAAGGGGACGCTTTGGAGTGAGGCTGTGCAGGAGCGTATTTTTTATCTTGTGATTCAGAAAATGTGTGAAATCATCGAATTTTGGGATAAGCCAATGGAGGTATAAGGCATTCTACTTTTTGGGAAAGGCATGGGTTTAGCATGGGAGATAAATCAATACAGAAGAAAAGGTATATTGTGGAGACCGCCAGAAAGGTGTTCAAGGAGAAGGGGTTCAAGAAAGTCACGATGAAGGACATTGTGGAGGCGTGTGATATCAGCCGTGGCGGACTTTATCTGTATTTTGAAAACACGAGCCAGATTTTTATGGAGGTGTTGAAACTGGAGAGCGAGGAGGCGGACGATGTTTTTTCTGACAGTATCGCCGAGGATGCTACAGCAGTGGATATTCTGCTCTTGTTTTTGAAAGAACAGAAGAAAGAGATTCTGCGCAGGAAGGACACCCTGACGCAGGCTATCTATGAATTTTATTTTGAAAACAATCTGCCAAAGAAGGACAATGTCCTCAAGAGGCAGTTTGACTCCGCGGTGAAGGTGATTGAAAAGCTGATTGAAACGGGAGTGGAAAACGGGGAGTTCGTGTGTGAGGACTGTGCAGGCACGGCACGGAACATTATGTATGTGCTGGAGGGCTTGAAGATTTCAGCCCAGACCACAGGCATCACCGCAGAGACCGTGGACCGTGAGTTGATGTTTATTCTGCGCGGAATTGGAGCAGATGACTAAGAAAGTCAATAATTTTGGAGGAATGAAAAAAGGAATGGGAAGTGTAAGACGTATCTACGTAGAGAAGAAGGAGCCTTTCGCCGTAAAGGCAAAGGAGCTGCACGAGGAGTTGAAAAATTACCTTGGCATCGATGTGGACAGAGTGAGGATGTTCATCCGCTATGATGTTGAGAATATCTCTGACGAGGTATTTGCAAGAGCTTGTAAAACCGTGTTTTCCGAGCCCCCTGTGGATGATTTATACGAGGAGACCATCGAGATTCCCGCTGACGGTCATGTGTTTTCCGTGGAATATCTGCCCGGACAGTTTGACCAGAGAGCAGATTCGGCTGTACAGTGCGTGCAGTTTCTGGATGAGAATGAGAACCCTGTCATCAAGACGGCTGTAACCTATCTGATTCAGGGGAAGGTGAGCGGGGAGGAGCTCGACCGTATCAAGGCGTACTGCATCAACCCCGTAGATTCCAGAGAGACGGACATGGTGAAACCGGACACCCTGATTACCGCGTTTGACGAGCCGGCGGATGTCGCTATCTTCGACGGCTTTGCGGATATGCCGGAGAATGAACTCAGAAAGCTCTATGATTCTCTGGGACTGGCAATGACTTTCAAGGATTTTTTACATATCCAGAAATATTTTCATGATGATGAGAAAAGAAATCCGTCCATGACGGAAATCCGTGTGCTGGACACTTACTGGTCCGACCACTGCAGACATACCACCTTCTCCACAGAGCTCAAGGATGTGGAGTTCGGTGAGGGATATTACCGCTCTCCCATCGAGACCACCTATCAGAGCTATCTGGATACCAGAGAGGAGATTTTTGCGGGCAGGGAGGACAAGTTTGTCTGCCTGATGGATTTGGCGCTGATGGCTATGAGAAAGCTGAAGAAGGACGGGAAACTCGATGATATGGAGGAGTCCGATGAGATTAACGCCTGCTCCGTCGTGGTTCCCGTGGAGATGGATTACGGCGATTATGCGGAGACAGAAGAGTGGCTGGTGTTCTTCAAAAATGAGACACACAACCACCCTACGGAGATAGAGCCC
>CAZUAP010000163.1:0-4068 GCA_964617975.1 uncultured Acetatifactor sp.
TGGGACAGGGGGATGCCACTTTGATTATCTGCGGTGATGATTCCATGTTGATTGACGCCGGAAATGATGCTCAGGGAACCAAGGTGCAAAGCTACCTTCAAAAACAAGGTGTCGAGAAACTGAAATATGTCCTGGCCACTCATCCGGATACCGACCATGTCGGAGGAATGGACGTCATTTTATACAAATTTGACTGTGAAACAATACTGATGACAGACACCGCATCCGATAACCGCGCTTACAGTGATGTCCTTGATACCCTGCAAAACAAGGGGTACCGGATTACTCTCCCTGTCGTAGGGGAGGAGTATGCTCTGGGCGATGCAGCATTTACGATTGTGGGTCCTGTCTCCTCCAGCGAGGAAAGCAACGACAACTCCATCGCCATCCTTTTGACCCACGGTGAGAATAAATTTTTATTTACAGGGGACGCGGAAGGAACAGAAGAAAAAGAGATTCTGGAGAGCGGTGTCTCGCTGGATGCGGACGTATATAAGGCAGGGCATCACGGCAGTGCAACCTCCTCCACTGAGGAATTTTTGAAAGCAGTCTCCCCAGCCTATGCGGTAATCAGCTGTGCTGCGGGAAATTCTTACGGGCATCCCCATTCCGCGACCTTGGACAGATTCCAGTCTATGGGCATCGAAGTCTTCCGCACCGATGAACAGGGGACGATTGTGGCGACCAGCGACGGACAGGAAATCCGCTGGAGCTGCTCTCCGTCTGAAACCTGGAAACCGGGAGAAGTGTCCGAGTCTTCGACCTCAGCCGCCGCTGCGGAGCCGACAGTCGAAACAGCCCCCGCATCCTCCTCGGAAGCTGCAGAAGTGACTTATGTGTGTAATAAAAACACCAAAAAGTTCCACAAACCCACCTGTTCCAGCGTGAACGATATGAGCGACAAAAACAAGCTGCCCGTTACTGTGTCAAGGGATGAATTGATTGAGCAGGGATATCAGCCCTGCAAACGCTGCAACCCATGATGCAACACACCAACTCGAACAGGAGAATGTGTCTTCAATCTCAAGGCGAATGAGTTTTCTCATTCGCCTGTTAATGTTCCTTCCTCTATCAATTTCAACAGCACCTCCACAATCTCCGCGTTTAACTGAGTCCCGGAAATCCGTTTCAGCTCCTCCACAATATCTTCCATCTTCATCTGCTTCCGGTACGGTCTGGTGCTGTTCATGGCATCAAAGGTATCCGCCACTGCAATAATCTGAGCGACCATAGGAATTTCCCCACCGCTTTTTCCGGAAGGATACCCTTTCCCGTCAATCCTCTCGTGATGATACCCTGCCCCCAGAGCCAAATCCGGAGAAATCTCGATTTCTTTTAAAATATCATATCCATTGCCTGCATGCTGCTTAATAATGGCATATTCTTCCTCCGTCAGCTTGCCTGGTTTATTCAATATTTCCCCCGGAATCGTAACCTTTCCGATATCATGCAGCAATCCAATACTGTAAACCTCCTCCACATCCTCCGGAGAATATCCCATTCTCTGTGCAATCATGCCCGCGTACTTCGCCACCCGGAAGGAATGTCCGTTGGTATACTTATCCTTCAAGTCAATACATTTTGCAAAGGCATGAATCGTCTGATGGATAAAGGTTTTATTCTCCTCCTGTTTGCGCACCAGCTCCGCTGTCTTATAACGCGCATAAAGCCGCACAGCCAGCCACACCAGTACCGCAAGCAGCAATGCGCATACCACCCAAAACCACCAGCACTCATAAAAAATCTTTTCCTTGACCAACGTAATCGAAATCTCATTTTCCACCCGACCGGTCATGGCATCCACCGCTGACAGGTGAAACACATAGGTTCCTCCATGCAAATTGGTGTAGCTGACCGGCTGCATTTCCTGCTTGGAAACCGATTCCATTTTCTCATTAAAGCCTTCCAGATAATAGCATACGCGGGGATTCTCCAACGCAAAAGTCAAAGCATAGTCATAAATCGTGATACGCTTGCAATTTGCCGGGATGGTTACCGTCTCGCCGTTCTTCAGAGAAATCATCTCATCGTCGACTTCAATAAACGGCACTGCCAGCTTTACCATCCCCCCGCTCGCCTTTGCAGTGTTGATATCAACACTGCTCACTCCGGAGGTACCGGAAATATACAGCACACCATCCTCATCGATGTAGCTTCTGGAATTGGCAGTGGCGACACTGGGCAGACCGCATTTCATGTCATAAAAGGTATACTCCATCTCCTGATCTGCCAAGAGCTCCTCGCCCTTTACTACATAAATTCCGTTGCTGCTCAAAACCCATATCCCGCCTGCATCGTCAAAATACATATCAAAGTTATTGGAGTAAGGGAAATTGGAGATGGTATGGATTCCCTCCTCATTCATGTATGCAATGGAATTGCTGGTGATAATCCAATAGACCTGACGATAGAGGTCCTTTTTGATGCGCAGGATTACCTCCGACTCCAGACCGTCATCCATTCCCAGCCGGGTCACATTGCCATCGTCCAGTATGTAAATTCCGTCTCCATCGCTCCCAAGATAGATATTGCCATCATCGCCCTCGCAGATACTGAGGATTTCCGTATTACTGATGCCATTTTTCTCATCATAGGTTGCAATAATCTGCTCATCCCGAATCAGACTGACGCCGCCGCTGACGGAAACCGCAATCGTGCCGTCCGACAGCTCCGTAAGACACCGCACACGATTGGATTTCAAACCGCTTTTCTCATTATATGTCACATAGCTGCCGTCCGGATGATAACAGACCAGACCGTTTTCGCTGTAGGTGCACAGCCAGAGGTTGCCCACCGAATCTCCCTTGATGCAGCGGATACGGATGCCCGTCAAAAACTCCGTCAGCTCATCCTCCTGCTGCTGATAATTTTCATCCAATATGTAGAGTCCCGTGTCCGCTCCGATGTACAGCTTTTCCCGATAGATGCAGGTGGAATTTACTACCATGGAGCTCAGCCCAGCCGTCTTATTGATATCAAGGAACTGGCTGCCGGCAACCTTCATAACCCCTTGGCGCGAGGAAACAAACCAGAGATTTCCTTCATAGTCGACCATCATGTCATCAACCGAATTATTCATCGGGATATTCTCAAGTTCCCTGTATGTGCCATCTGCATCAAGACTTCCGATGCCGTTGTCCGCGCAAATCCACAGCCGTCCATTCACAAGGGAAATCGCATTGATTTGAGACTGAGGCGCCACGGAAATAGTCTCATACCCCTGCATATTGTCCAGCATATTCCCGCGAATGATGTCGGACATCTCCGTTCCGAGATAAACCAGCCCTTTGACCTCCGGATCCGGGCAAATACATGCCACAGCGCCAAAGCCCAACGCGGAACCGCTGAAATATGCTGTCACGCGCCGGTTCTCTATAGAGAAAAACGCACCGCTCAAGGTACAGCCGTAAACAGTCCCCTCCGAGTCCGTTTTCAGCTCGCAAATATACTCCTGACTAATCTGAGGGTCCTGCAAAATATTCAGCTTATCGTCTGCGTCCACATAAGCGATGCCTTTGGTGGTAGCTATCAGAATATTCCCGTCTCCATCCTCAACAATCGAACGGATAGAGACAGAGCTCAGCCCTTCCTCTCTCCCATAGAATCGGAACTCGCCGTTGTCGTAATATGCCACACCGTTGTCATTCGTCCCAATCCACAGCCGCTCCCGGCTGTCCACGTAGAGACTCACAACGCTGGTGATACCGACGGAAGAATCAAAACGGTAAAATGAATTGCCATCGTATCGAATCAATCCACTGTAACCGCCAATCCAAATAAATCCGTCATCCGACTGGACTATAGCATTGGCTTCGGAAGTCGGCAGACCATTGCTGTTGTCATACAAAATGGAAGAGTATCCATCCCTTTCATCGCCCGACTCCGCCGCAGACGCAATATTGAAATCCGCAAAAACAAAGAGAACTACTGCAAATAAAATCAAACCGGTCCTTTGAAAGAATCTCTTTTTCTCCATGTTTCCTCCCGCATGAATGTTTTATGCTGTTCTTGCGTTATATTATACTCCACATTGCGTTGATATACCAGAACTTTTTAATTATCAAGATA
>CAZUAP010000164.1:0-4009 GCA_964617975.1 uncultured Acetatifactor sp.
ACCATTATATGGCGATGAACCCGGGATATGTGGAGGAGGAAATCACAGGTATTCCCACCTTTGAGCCTTCGTTCCATCTGCCGGCTATCTGGATTACAGAAGGACAGCGGGAGCGGGCGGAGAGCCTGGGTTATACGGTGGTAGACCCGCCTTCTATCATAGCCACCCATCTGACGGAAATTATCCGCCAGCACATTGCTGAGCTTTTGACAAGACAGGATGTTCAGAATCTCATAAACAACCTGAAGGAGAGCAATCCCTCTCTGGTGGAGGAGCTTGTTCCCAAGATGCTCGGCCTTGGCGAGGTACAGAAGGTATTGCAGAATCTCCTGAAGGAAGGAATTTCCATCAGAGATTTGCTCACGATTATGGAGACGCTTGCGGATTATGCAGGAACCACAAGAGATACGGATATTCTGACGGAGTATGTCCGCCAGAGCTTGAAACGGGCTATCTCCGTGAAGTATTTTCCCTCCAATGAGCCTACCAGCGTGGTGACGCTGGATCCCAAGGTAGAGCAGGAGATTATGGGCAGCGTCAAACAGACGGAGACTGGTGCATTCCTGAATCTGGATCCGGTCAGAGCCAGAGCCATTGTTGATTCCGTGGGAGCGGAAATCAAGAAACTGGAAAATCTCGGCAAAGCACCAATTGTCATTACTTCGCCCATCGTCCGCATTTATTTCAAGCGGCTTACAGAGGAATACTACAGGGATTTGGTCGTGGTGTCCTACAATGAAGTGGAATCAGATGTTGAATTACAATCAGTTGGGATGGTGACAGCATAATGATTATCAAAAAGTTTACTGGAAAGACAGAGACAGAGGCCGTGGAGGCTGCAAAGAAGGAGTTGGGGGACGGCCTGGTGATTATGAATGTACGCCAGGTGAAACCGACCGGGCTTTTTGCCGCATTCAAGGCAAAACAGACAGAGGTGACAGCGGCTCTGGAGGATGAGCCGGCGAATCTTCGACCTGTGCGGAGAGAGTCGGAACAGCCAGTGGCTCCCACAATGGAGGCGAAACCTGCAGCCAAGACGGAGAACGGGGTGGAGGCGGTCAAGAGCAGTCTCCTGTCCGGACAGAGCACGATAGAAAAGAAATTAGACAGTTTACAGACACTTCTGGAGAGCAGCCTGAAGGAGAGCACTGAGGAACCGGCTGCGGAGGAGAATCCGAACCCGGAAGAACAGACATCCCGTCAGACGCAGGAGGATGAGCAGGAGAAGTTTATCCGGCTGCTGTACAATACCATGATAGAAAATGAGGTGGCTGAAAAATATGCCAATCAGATTCTGGAGGACGTGGATAAGAACAGAAAGCCCAATATGCCTTTTGACTATCTGCTTGCCAATGTCTATCAGAAGATTATACTGAAATTCGGCAAGTCCGAGGGGATTGTCCCTGCTTCCAAGGGAACCAAGATAGTCTTTTTCATCGGACCCACCGGGGTGGGCAAGACGACCACTATCGCCAAGCTCGCCAGCAGCTTTGCCATGGATGAGAAGAAAAAGGTGGCGCTTCTCACCACGGACACCTACCGCATAGCTGCGGCAGAGCAGCTGCGAACCTACGCCCAGATTCTGGAGGTGCCTTTCAGGGTGATTTACAGCCCGGAGGAATTTAAAGAGGCTGTGGACAGTTTCAAAGATTTTGATTATATCTTTGTGGACACGGCGGGGCATTCTCACCAGAACGAGGAGAGGTTAGAGAGCCTGAAACAGTATGTGGATGTATTGGAGAATTCTGTGGAGGTGCAGACATTTCTTGTGTTGAGCGCCACCACAAAGTACAAAGACCTGCTCAAGATAGCAGACAATTATGGGGAGGTAGCGGAGTACCAGATTATCTTTACCAAGCTGGATGAAACCACCACTCTGGGGAATCTGTTGAATCTGAAACTTCACACGGATACCCCGATTGCGTACATTACCTACGGGCAGAATGTACCGAATGACATTGAGAGATTTAACCCCCAAAAGACGGTAAAGCAACTGTTGGGGGGCAAGGCTTGAGAGCCTTAGGCTGTAACAAGGAGGACGTATATGGATCAGGCAGAACAATTACGCATCATAAAGGCAAACAGACAGTCTCGTCCTCTAGCGAGAGTTATCACTGTGACCAGTGGCAAGGGGGGCGTGGGAAAGTCCAACACTTCCATAAATCTTGCCATTCAATTTCGAAAGATGGGCAAGAGGGTGATTATTCTGGATGCCGATTTCGGACTGGCGAACATTGAGATTATGTTTGGTGCGGTTCCCAAACACAATCTTTGCGATTTGATTTATCAAGGGAAAAATATCCGGGAAATCATTACATGGGGGCCCATGGATGTTGGATTTATTTCCGGCGGTTCAGGTATTGCCGGGATGTCCAATCTGAGCCGTGATTATTTGAGTTACATAATTCAGAATCTGGCAGAGCTGGACGCGATTGCCGATATAATTATTGTGGATACGGGAGCAGGCATCTCGGACGCGGTGCTGGAATTTTTGGTGGCGAGCGGAGAAATCCTGCTGGTGACCACACCGGAGCCTACGTCCATCACAGATTCCTATTCCCTGGTAAAGGCATTGTACCGGCATCCGAGATTCCGGGAGACAGATACAAAGGTAAAGATGCTTGCAAACCGCGTGGAGGGGGACGAAGAAGGGAAAATCCTTTACGAAAAGCTGAATGCGGTGGTGGCCCGTTATCTGAAGATACCTATGACCTATCTGGGAAGTATCCCTCAGGATACTTTGCTTGCCAAAGCAGTGATGCAGCAGACACCGGTGTCTCTGCAGAGTCCCGGTGCAAAGTCGTCTCAGGCATATGAGAGAATCGCCTGCAGACTGTTGGACAAGGAGGAGACGGAGCGCCAGCCCAAGAGGGGAATGGCGGCATTCTTTTCCCATATGATATCCAGAATTTGATTTAGAATTAGAAGGAGAAGCGCGATGCTTTCAAAATATATTTCATTAGGTGACAAAATTGAATTACAGGCGGTAGACAAGAGGGATGTTCCTAAGGGGGAAAAACCGAGAGTGTGTCTCAGCAAGGTTTACGAGATTGTATCGGAGGACACGCTGGAGATTACCATGCCCATGGAGCAGACCAAGCTGATTCTGCTGCCGGTGGACAGCGAATATGATATGGTATTTTACAGTGAGAGCGGACTCTATCAATGCTTTGCGCGCATTGTGGACCGTTATAAGAGCAACAATGTCTATTTGCTCAGGGTGGAGCTCACCAGCAATTTGAGGAAGTACCAGCGCCGGGAATATTATCGGTTCAGCTGTGCGCTGGAAATGTGCTCCAGAAATCTGGAGGAGGAAGAACTGCAGGCTGTGGAGGCTGAGGACCCCTATATCCTTCAGCCGGGACTTCCGCTGCGGCGAAGTGTCATTGTGGACATCAGCGGCGGCGGACTGAGATTTATCTCAGTTCAGAAATATGAGCCGGGCAGTCTGATATATTGCAGCTATCATCTCGTGGCGGATGGTGAGACCAGACAGTATGAGGTGATAGGAAAGGTGCTTGCCGTCAAGGAACTGGAGAACCGTCCGGGCACTTATGAGCACCGCGTACAGTACCACAATATGGATGACCATGTGCGGGAGGAAATTATTAAGTTTATTTTTGAGGAGGAGCGCAGAAACCGCAAGAAAGACCGAATGGGGTGATGTGTATGAAAAATAATACAAAAACCATTAAAAAAATTCTTATAGTTGATGACTCTGCACTCATGAGAAGAATGCTCTGTGATATAATCAACTCTGATGAGAGGTTCGAGGTGACTGATGAGGCTGCCAATGGGCTGGAAGCCTTCGACCTTCTCAGCAGGAACATTTACGACGCTGTGGTTCTGGATGTCAATATGCCCAAGATGGACGGCATAGAATTGCTCCGCAAAATTCGGAAGTTCAGGGTTCGCGCCAAGGTCATAGTTGTGAGCAACTATACTTATGAGGGCGCAAAGGTTACCATGGATGCACTGGCGATGGGCGCTCTGGATTTCATACAGAAAC
>CAZUAP010000165.1:0-3980 GCA_964617975.1 uncultured Acetatifactor sp.
AAAAGCTCCTCGTAGCGTGTCTCGCCCTCGCCGATGTAAAAAATATCAAAAAACTCCGCGATGGGTTCCGGATTGTAGGTGCAGGGTCCGCCGCCGATGACGATGGGGCAATCTTCTCCCCTTTCCGTGGCAAGAAACGGTATCTGAGCCAAATCAAGAATCTGTAAAATGTTGGTATAGCACATCTCGTACTGGATGGTGATTCCGAGGAAGTCAAAATTTTTGATAGGCTCTTGGGATTCCAAGGCAAAGAGCGGAATGTGTTCCTCACGCATAATCTTGTCCAAATCAGTCCAAGGGGAATAGACCCGCTCACACCAGACATCTTCCATGGCATTGAACATCCCATAGAGAATCTGAATGCCCAAATGAGACATGCCGATTTCATATACGTCAGGAAAACACATGGCAAAACGGACATTGACCTTGTTTTTGTCCTTGACTACCGCATTGACCTCCTGACCGATATAGCGGGCAGGCTTTTCAATTTTCATCAATATATCATCTGATAACGCAAGTTTAGCGCACATACATCTTCATCTCCTTCAAATCCGTCTGGCTGCACTCTTGACCGCTGTAGCGCGCCTTTTCATAAATCCGGGCAATTTCCGGGGCTTGTATCCGGTCTGCACATTCCCGGGCGGTCATCCTGCGCAGCTTGTCCGCATCCGATTCCAACTGCACTGCACGCTTGCGGTACAGTCTGCGAATCTGTTCATTGACGCTCAAAAATCCCCACAGAGATTTCCTGCGCTTATTCTTTTGGCGCACAGACACCATCTGTTCCCGCACGTCCTCCGCGACAAATGTGCCATCTTCCCCGGCGCTTTGCTGCGTCTTTCCCCAGTTTTCACGCATCTGGCGCACCAGAAATTTAAGGCCCTTATAAACTGCCACCAGCAGGGCAATCACCACCACGGCAAAAATGATATATCCCAGCACGTCCCACAGCCAGAAACTCTCTGCTTTTGCGTCCGGAATCCCCGGAGCTGCCGCAGGGGCAGTCTCTTTTTCGGAGGCTATCGGATATTCACTCTGATCCGAAGAAATGAATTGGAACACAAATGCAAGGATACTTCGCAATCCGTAAGAAATCAGATTCAGCAGGCTTTTAAACCATGTGATGTCTGCGGTCGCCATCAGCACCAGAGAACCACACAGGGTATACTCAATCGTCAATCGCATTCCTGAACGAAAAATCTCCCGCTCGGGAATGTGACTGGCGCTGCCCTCATTGACCATGAGAAAATTCAGATAGCTTTCGATGTAGGAAATCACAAAAAAAAGCGCGATTGCCCAGATGACGGAAGCATACAGAACATTCCGCCACTGGTCACAGTGATAATATTGCAGCATAAAAAGACAGATGCCGGCAAAAATTACGGCAAACAAGGGCGGCAGTCCCTTATCCTCCCAGGAACCCTCATGCAGACGCAGGAAGAGGGAATATCCTGTAAATCCTGCGGCAAGCCCCCAGCAGACAAGACGTATCATACCATGAAAAGGTATCAGGGCAGGGGCAGCCAGCACCAGAATATGCGTCGCTGCAAATAACACCGGATTCTTCAGCCTGACCCTGCAAAAATACAACAAAAAAGGCACCAGACTCAAAGGCAATAAGAAAGATAAGCCTGCCGGAAATACCGTTTCCACCCCGGCACATAAACCTAAGAGTGTAAACACTCCCGGAAAGAGAATCCAGTAATTCAGTTGTGTGACAAGAAACTCCCGAAGGAGTACAATACCGGCACGTTTCATCGAATGCTCCAAACTATATTATTTTCCTTACTTTCGAATATGAATGACACGGATATGTGTGGCAAGCGTCTCCGGAAGCTGGGGCTCCTTGCTTTCCCAGACAGGATAAAACCAAAGATAATCCGCTCCCATCTGCTGAAACTGCTCTATCAGTTCCACAAAATCATCATATTGATTGGGGGAAATGATACAGGTGAAGGTCTGCTGCTCCCTGTGCAAAAGGATTTCTTCAAAGAGCTGTCGGAAATCTCCGGCATCCCTGTCAGTGTCCAACCGTGCAAGTCCGCGATAGATGCCCTCCATCTGTCCCTTTCCGGCGTTGGCTGTAATAAGAAAGGGCATACCTGTAACCACATCCAGCCCGTTGGTATAACAGGCAACGCGGAACCCCTGAGACAGGAAATATTCACTCAGCCCTGCCATCATCCGTATACCTGCCTCCACACATTCTGTTTTTTTCAAAATACCATTGTCCTCCACATTCAGAAAAAGATTCACCGACATGATGGAGGTATAATTTTTCTGGTTTACTTTCAACTCTCCGGTTTTGGCAGTCGCCTTCCAGTTGATGCTTCTCATATCATCAAAGGGCTGATACTCCCGAATTCCCCGGTATTCAAACGGGTCCTCCAAAAGCCGCCTTCTGCTGAGAATTTCTCCGTTCAGCTGCTGCAGAGAAAGCCGAAACTCCCGGCTGTCAAAGGGCTTGGGATAGACATAAATCGTGCGGTGCAGTTTCACGGTATCCGCCATCTCGCTTGTCATGAGCAAATCCGATGCAATCAAATCCACATCGTCAATGCTGTAATATCCCCTCTTTCCGCCCACAAATTCCAAGGTGCGAGTGATGCGTTCCCGTCCGCCCACCTGAAACACATCATTGCGGTAATACTGGTCGGTGGTGCGGGAGCCCTCCCCCGCGTCAAAAACCAGATTGCGGCTGGTGCGGAATTTGACCTTCAACATGGAGAGAGGCAGCCGTTTGCCATTCTCCACCAATTCCTGTAAGATGCCGGTCTCCCCCTCAAAAATATGCTCCCGCTGGAAGGCAAGGTCTACCTTCAGCCTGCGGCTCCACAGCTTTTTGTAGAGCTTTTGCTGTGCATAAAATAAAATAGCGGCGAGAATCCCGATTCCCAATAACTGTATCATAGGTGTGCTCCCCGATTGCTTTTACTTAGTTGGCAAAATCTTCCGTTGGTACGGGAAGTGTGGACAGGAGCTTTTTCACAAGCGTCTCACTGCCCTCCGAGTCGCCCTGTCCATAACCTAAGACAATGCGATGGGCAAGCACCGCTGGCGCCACCGCCTTTACATCGTCCGGAATGACATAGTCACGCCCCTCCAAATAGGCGTAGGCTTTCACACAGCGCAGCAAAGCAAGACTTCCGCGGGGACTGACGCCCATTACCACGCCCTCTCCGTTTCGTGTTCCCTGAACCAAATCCACCATATATTCCCGGACGCTGGGATGCACAAACACGGATGCAGCGTGACGACACGCTTCGCTTAACTCCTCCAGCGTCAGTATGCTCTCCAGCTCCTCCAGCGGCTCTCTGTCCATATATCGCTCCAGAATTGCCAGCTCCTCCGCTCTGTCGGGCAGTTTCATGGACAGTTTCATCATAAAGCGGTCCATCTGAGCCTCCGGCAGAGGAAATGTCCCGGCTGTCTCCACGGGATTTTGTGTCGCAATGACAAAAAACGGTTCCCCCGGAATATAGCTCACGCCGTCAATGGTCACCTGACGCTCCTCCATGCACTCCAAAAGGCCTGCCTGAGTCCTGGGGGTAGCGCGGTTGATTTCATCAGCCAGTAAAATATTGGTAAATACAGGACCTTTTCGCAGTACAAATGTGTTTTCCTTTGAGTCAAAGACATTCAGACCGGTGATGTCGCTGGGCAGCAAATCCGGCGTGAACTGAATCCTTGAAAACTGCGCAGAGAGCGTCTTGGCGAAGGATTTTGCCAGCTTGGTCTTGCCCGTGCCCGGCACATCCTCCAGCAGTACATGACCGCCCGCTATCAGGGAGGTGAGAAGGAGCTTTATCGTCTGTTCCTTGCCGATGATTACCCTGCCGATGTTGCCAAGTATTTTATCCGAGAGTGATTTCCCGTTTGTGTTCATATGGATAGCCTCCTTCAGCGTCTTTTTTACGTTTCACCATTTCACTCCAGTATACCACATCTTATCAGGTCTCTGCAAGCAGACAGCCATCCTT
>CAZUAP010000166.1:0-3952 GCA_964617975.1 uncultured Acetatifactor sp.
TCTGCTCTGCGACGAGACCTTTGACGGGCTGGACCCGGTGGGGCGTCAGGCTATCAAGCGCCTGCGCATTCAGGAGATGGTGGAAAACGGACTGACTACCATCATCGCCTCCAATAACCTCAGAGAGCTGGAGGACATCTGTGAACACGTGGGGCTGCTCCATCAGGGCGGCATCCTCTTTTCCAAGGATTTGGAGGATATGAAGCTGGGCATTTTCCGGCTGCAATGTGTCCTGAAAAATGAAGAACAGTTGGACATCATCCAAAAGCAGTTTCCTGTCCTGCAAAGTGAAAGGCGCGGCTCCCTGCTGACCCTGACACTGCGGGGTGACAGCAAACAAATCTGCGCACTCATGGAACAGTTGAACCCTGTGTTCTGGGAGCTGCTTCCATTGACCCTTGAAGAAATCTTTATCAGTGAAACGGAGGTACAAGGATATGACTTCAAAAATCTCTACGCATAATAAAATTCCTTTCGGGCGCATCGCAAAGGAGGACCTGCGGACGCGCACCTGGACTATCGCCCTCTCTGTGCTGGGGAGCTTTGTCGCCTGCCCGCTGGCGTTTTTGTTTTTCAACACCTCCTACCACCCGGAAAACTACGCAATGGCCTATTCCGCGGAGGAACTTACGCAAATCATCTCCTCCGCTATCACTAGGTATCTTATGAATTACCATCTCCCGCTGCAGCTGATGGTGGCGTTTGTCGGTGCCCTGATTGTGGCGCTGTACAGTTTCCGGCACCTGTACTCCCGCAGGATGGTGGATTTGTACCACAGCGTTCCCGCCACCCGGAATCAGCTGTTCTGGGCGATTTATCTGGACGGCTTTCTGATTTGGTTTGTGCCTTTTGCAGTGTGCAATCTGCTGGTGTATGCGCTGGCGCTGTTCCGCATCGGCTCACCCGCATACTGGGGCGGCATCACCCTGTTGTTGTTAAAAGAAATGGCATTGTGTATCCTGTGCTTTCTCATTGTATATAATGCCTGTCTGGTGCCGGTGATGATCAGCGGAAATGCCAAAAACGCCTTTGTGAATCTGTTGATTTACGGTTTTGCGGTACTCCTGTGTTATCTCATCTGCATCGGCTACATGAGCTGCTATCTGGAGACCTATTATCGCCCGAATAACTGGATTGAAAATCCTCTTATCAGCGGACTCTCGCCTCTGGCATCGCCCGTATTTTTAGGCATCTATTTTTCGGAGACATTGGATGCATTGGAGAACGCAGGCGACGTCTCGGCAGCTTCCTCGCTCTTTACAAACACAGCCATCATCAGTTTTGTGGTGATGTTGTTTAACCTCGGGTTAGCGCGCTTTCTCCACCAAAAACGTCCCAGCGAACTGGCGGAGCGCGGCGTGGAAAGCAAGGTATTCCGCATTGCCCTGCGCTTTATCGTGAGCGTCCTTGCAGGTCTGGTTGCATCCCTCGGTTTCCGCCTTATCGCTGATACAGACCGCCTTGCATGGTCTTTGTTCGGCGCAGTCTTCGGATGCGTGCTGACCTTCGCCTTCATGAACATTCTGTACCATATGTCCTTCAAGGCGCTTTTGGCACACAAGGGGCAGCTTGCCGCCTGCGCGCTTGTCACCTGCGGCATCCTGTTTGCCTTCCGCTTTGACTGGTTCGGCTACGACACCTATCTGCCAAGGCAGCAGGACATAACCGGTCTCTCCTTCTATAACTGGTGCTTTGTGGGAGAGGGCTATGGCTATAAAAAGAATGCAGATGGCAACTATTACCACTCATCCGACGCAAGTAAGATTCCGGAGGATTTGGTCTTTACCGATCAGGAGGAGAACTACCAACTGCTTTCCAAGCTGGTCGACATGGTCGGCATGGATACCTACTCCCCCGACTACAGTGATAGCAGATACCTTTATACGATTCGTGTCCGGGTAGACACCACCCACGGCTCCTACTACCGCACCTACAATTGCTGGGAGCCTTATGAGACGGATGATACCGCCAATGAACTTTTGGAGCCCTTTATCACCACCCGGGAATTTATGGAATACTACTATCCTGCCGCCAGCGGTGTCATGGACGCCCCGACTACCATTGCCTTTACCTCTGCGGACGGCATCAATGGCTATATCACCGATTCCGAACTGATAAACGAGCTCTATCAGACCTATGCGCAGGACTTTGCGGAACACTATGATATGGTCGCCGCACAATACAGAAACGGATACGGATTGTGTACCTTAAAGTATTACTATCCCAGAAATGGCGAGGACATCACCAATTCCTCCCTGCGCTGCACCCTGGACATTCCCTCCTGTTATGAGCGGACCCTCAGCCTGCTTGCTCAGACTTTTCCCGATATCGCATGGTCGCAGGAGGACTTGGAGCCAACCGCCCTGCAAGTGGATATCAGCAGCTACGAGACGGGCATCGGCATCTCCTCCGACGAGGAAAATTCCTCCTACGAAGGAATTTCCTATACAGATTACCAGTTGACCCGCACCATTACCGATGCAGACGAGCTGGAGGCTCTGTCGCCTTATCTGTATCTGGGCTCCTACTACACAACCAGCACCTCCCAATATATGTATGTGGGAAAGATGACTGCCGTGTCCAAGGCAGACCCCAGCCGCACAGTGGAGGTAAGCTGCTGCATGGAGCGCAGCAATATACCGGAGGGCTTTGTGGAGAGCCTGACGAAAACCCAGCCACAATACGATGAATAAATTTTAAGCATAAAGTGATGCAATATAATACCCCGGGAAATTTCAAATTCTGAAATCTCCCGGGGTACTTCATATGCTTATTTATACTTCTTATTCATTAAGAAATTATAACATTTGAATTAGCCGAGCTGTGCTGCAACCTCTGCTGCAAAGTCCTCGTTCTTCTTCTCCAGACCTTCACCGGTCTCAAAACGTACAAAACGTTTCACGGTGATATCAGCGCCGACTGCCTTGCTCACCTGAGCAAGATACTGTGCAACGGTCTGCTTGCCGTCCTCAGCCTTTACATAAGCCTGCTCCAAGAGGCAAACCTCCTTGAGCTCCTTATTCAGACGACCATTCACAGCACCCTCGATAACATTCTGGGGCTTGCCTGCCATCTTGGGATCCTGTGCAATCTGCTCTGCAATGATGGACTTCTCATGCGCCTTGAACTCCTCAGAAACATCTGTGGTGGCAACATACTTGGGAGAAAGCGCTGCAATCTGCATTGCAACATTGGTCAATGCTTCCTTCACCTCATCATTGACAACAGCGGTATCAGCCTCAACCAAAACGCCAATTCTTCCGCCACCATGGAGATAAGATACCACGCAGCCGTTTGCTGCAGTAACCTTCTCAAATCTTCTGATGGAGAGTTTCTCGCCGATAACAGCAATCTTATCAACCAGAGCCTCCTTAACGGTCTTGGCGCTGTCCTCAATCCAGCTCTCAGCAAGGAATGCATCGAGATCTGCTGCGGAAGACTGCACAGCCTGCTTTGCAACAGCCTCAACGAACTGCTGGAACTGCTCGTTCTTTGCAACGAAATCTGTCTCAGAGTTCACTTCCACAACTGCAGCGGTCTTATCGCCGTCAGCTGCGATGCGGCAGATACCCTCTGCTGCAATTCTGCCCTCTTTCTTTACTGCCTTGGCTGCGCCGCTCTTTCTCAGGAAGTCTACAGCCTCATCCATATTACCATCGGTCTCATTCAGAGCCTTCTTACAATCCATCATGCCTGCGCCAGTCATCTCACGCAGTTCTTTTACCATAGCTGCTGTAATTGCTGCCATCTATCCAATCCTCCTATTATTCTGCTTCCTCTACTACTTCCTCGATGTCCTCTGCGTTCTCAACAGCGGTGTCAGCCTCAGTGTAAACAGCCTCACCCTGATTTGCCTCGATGACAGCGTCTGCCATCTTGGAAACGATCAGCTTAACGGCTCTGATAGCGTCATCATTTCCGGGAATGATGTAGTCAAGCTCTTCGGGGTCAC
>CAZUAP010000167.1:0-3916 GCA_964617975.1 uncultured Acetatifactor sp.
GCGCAGTGCTCCGCAGTATGTGGGAGCGCGGCTGGAGCTTTATCAAGAAGGCGGGCACCATCATCCTGCTGTCCACCATCGCAGTGTGGTTCACCACCTACTTTGGATTTGTGGATGGAAGTTTCACCATGCTCACGGATGAGCAGATTGACTACAGCATTCTCGCCACAGTGGGCAAGGCGATTGCATGGATTTTCATTCCTCAGGGCTTTGGCAACTGGCAGGCGACGGTGGCGTCGATTACCGGACTGGTGGCAAAGGAAAATATCGTGGGTACCATGGGTATTTTGTACAGCGCGGGAGAGGGTACGGTCTATGCCAATATGGCAGCCAACTTCACGGTGGCGAGCGGATATGCGTTCCTTGCTTTCAATCTGCTGTGTGCACCCTGCTTTGCAGCCATGGGCGCCATCAAGCGCGAGATGAACAGTGCGAAGTGGTTCTGGACGGCAATCGGCTATCAGTGCGGTCTGGCTTATGTGGTATCCCTGTGCGTGTACCAGATTGGCAGCCTGATTCTCACAGGCAGCTTTGGCGTGGGAACGGTAGTGGCATTTTTGCTCATCGTTGGATTTATTTATCTGCTTTTCAGACCCGGCAAAAAAGCGTGATAGGTAATGGCAGAAGTTATATGTAACCGTTTCGCGATTACCTAGATGTGATTCAAATAAAAGAGGTAGAAAATGGGAACAATAATTGTAGGTGGAATTCTGATATTGATTGTGGCATTGATTATCCGGAGCATGATTCGGCAAAAAAAGGCGGGTAAATCTCTGCACTGCGGCGACGACTGTAAGCACTGCGGAGGATGCTGTCACTGAGAAAAACTGCCTGGAATGAGTTTGTGGCGTCATAATAGCATAGCTGAGCGTATAGAGCCCCATTGATTGGTCAAACCTTTCGGTGGGGCTTTTGCCGATATTATAAAAAACAGATGAGAAGTAGGTGAAAATATCTATTTTCTGCCCCATTTTTCGCTTTTTTTCAGACTTTTTTATCTTGAAGAAACAACTTGATGGTATTAAAATATAGGGGTAACAGTCCTAAAAGGTTTTCTCATTATCACAGCAATGTGAGGTAAGGAGGTACAGATGAGAAACGAAAATAAAAATAAAGGCTTCACTCTGGTTGAGCTGATTGTTGTGTTGGTTATTCTTGCGATTTTGGCGGCGATTCTCGTACCTGCCTTGCTGGGTTATATTGATCGTGCGAAGGAACAGCAGATTGTACTTCATGCCAAGAGCTGTCTTACATCGGCGCAGGCAGAGTTTTCTAATCTTTATGCAAAGGGAGAAGTTTGGAACGGCCGTTATGTTGACATTTCAGACACGGATGCAGCGGAAAGAATCAGAAATACGGCGGATGCGCCCTGCGACTGGCTGGCGATTGGATGTGATAAGCCCATGGAGGAAAATGTTCGCGCCGGATATAAAGTCACTTTTTTGTATTACGTAGAAGGTGATAAAAAGATTTATTACGACGGAACTACATGGACTACGGTAGATGAATGGCCCTCTGAGGTTGCAAATACGAAGTGCATCTACTATGTGCAGCGCGACAGCGACGATAATGCAAAACTTCCGGAGTGATTTGGAAAAATAAAATCACCAAAATAAAATTTTAAATAGGAGAAATCAGATGGAACACTTGGCGGTGTTGATTGATGCAGAGAATGTCGGTGCAAAATACGTGAAAAGCATTTTTGACGAGCTGGATAAGAATGGTTACGATGCGCCCTGCCGCAGAATTTACGGGAACTGGGCAAAATCCAACGGCTGGAAGGAGGCTGTGCTTTTGGAGTATTCCATACAGCCGATTCAGCAGTTTTCCTACACTGTGGGGAAGAACAGTACAGACATGGCGATGGTGATTGATGCCATGGACCTGCTGCATCAGGACAAGGTTGACGGGTTCTGTCTGATTACCAGTGACAGCGATTTTACGAGGTTGGCGATGCGGCTTCGCGAGGAGAGAAAGTATGTCTTGGGCATGGGGGAGAGCAAGGCACCCATGGCGCTCACGCACGCCTGTGACAAATTTATTTTTCTGGATTTGATTGATGCGGTGGCGGAGGATGCGGAGAATGTGACGGATTCGTCAAAATCAGTGACAGACGGTCCGGAGAGCGTCACGAGCATCGAAGCATTGGAGAATGCCATTCTGAATATCCTGAACGGAGACGGGGATGGCGAGATGGATTTGGGCGAGGTGGGTGACCGCCTGAGCAAGAAGTTTCCTGACTTTGACGTGCGCAATTACGGTTATTCCAAGCTGAGTGTCTTTTTCAAGGAGGAGATGCCGCATCTGGAGCTGGTGAAACGGAATACGCAGTATCTGGTGCGGAAGGGACGTCAGGTTGAGCGGAGTAAGATTGAGCAGGAGATTCTCGCCATGATTAAGAAGAAGGGCGGCAAGATTGACAATCTCTCTGTGGTTTACGATGAACTGCTGCAGAAACACAGCGGACTGGATATTCGGGATTACGGGTACGGACGTATTTCCAGTTTCCTGCGCAGCATGAAGGGGCTGGAGGTTGTGGACAACACGGTCCGATTGAAGTCCCCAAATTAACTGTTGCCTATTGCCGAATTTTGAGGTACAGTATTAAAGTAAATGGTATTTTGTGCATCAAGAAGAAAGGAATTGGCGATGGAAATTTTTCTGTTCCAATATTTCCCGCAGGATAAACTTATTATAAATGAAGACAGCACAGTTGAGGCATATCAGTGTAAGCAGGTTTATACGGATATGCCTTATTCTTTTATTGACGAGTTTGTAGATGAGGAATATCGGGAAAAGTATATTCAAGTGTATCGGGAAATTGATGCGGGCGCGAAGAAAGCATCCGTTCTTTTTCGTATGAAAAACAGAGAGGATATCTGCAAGGTGACGCTGGTGACCACTGTCTATACAGCAGACGGCAGACCGGAGCAGGTTTTAGGAATCGTTGAAAACGAGACGGAGGTTGTGCAAAAGGAACTGGAAAACCAGCGGCAGATGGAGAGCCTGAATGAAACGCTGCGCCGGAATCTGAAGGAGCAGCAGGCAATGAGTGAAGAACTGACGGCTATGCTGGATGCGGAGAAAGAGCACACGGCAATCATAGGCGGGCTGAGCAGCATTTATTTTGCTATTTATCAGTTGGACTTTGAAAAATTGACCTTTCAGGAGCTGTTCACCAAAGAAAATATTCATGCAACGCTGGGGGTGAAGGGCGATGCAAGAGATGCGCTGACGGGTATGGTGGAAAAGCTGGTTTTGCCGGAGACGCAGGATGTCATGCGTGCGTTTAACGAAATTACGACCATGCAGGAGCGCATTGGAGACAAGAAGATTATCACGCAGGACTATATAGGACTGACAACGGGCTGGTCGCAGGCGAGCATTATTCCAAATGCCTGGAATCGGGAAGCCAAACCAATCAGGGCGCTTTACTGCACCAGAAAGATTGGCGATGAAAAAGAAAAAATGGAGCTGCAAAAGAATTTAATCAGTGCGCTGATTGTCAACTACCAGGACGTTTATGTCGTAAACATGGACACCGGTATATCGTCCGCGTACCGGATGAGCTCCGTTATGGCGCTGGAACACGGCGAGAAGTTTGCAGCGGGTGATTATGAAAAAAATCTGGCAATCTATATCAAAGATGCCGTTTATACACCGGACCGCAAAATGTTTGAAAAGGTCAGAACGATAGATGCGATTCAGAAAATATTTGAAAAACAGAATCGTTTTGCGTTCACTTATCGGGAATATCAGAATGGACGGACCGTTTATTTTCAATATCAACTGATAAAACCTTCCAAAAAACGGAATGAGTTTATTGCAGTGCTGAAGGACATCGACGACGAGATGCGGGAGGAAATCAGGCACGCAAAGGAGACAAATGAACAGCTCGGTGTGATTCAGGCACTCA
>CAZUAP010000168.1:0-3899 GCA_964617975.1 uncultured Acetatifactor sp.
TAACACGATCCACCGTGCTGGCTGCCGAATTGGTATGCAGGGTGGAAAGCACCAAGTGTCCTGTCTCTGCCGCAGTGATCGCGACACTGATGGTCTCAAAGTCACGCATCTCTCCGACCAGAATCACATCCGGGTCCTCACGAAGTGCGGCGCGGAGCGCGTTTGCATAGCTGCCGGAATCAATTCCGATTTCTCTCTGGTTGACCATGGAGAGCTTGTGCGGATGCAGATACTCGATAGGGTCCTCCAGCGTGATGATATGTGCATCACGGCAAGTATTTATCTTGTCAATGATAGCCGCAAGGGTGGTAGACTTACCACTTCCTGTAGGTCCGGTTACAAGAATCAGACCTCTCTTTCTCTGGTACAAGTCAACAACAGATTCCGGCACGCCCAACACTTCCGGTGACGGTACAGTCGTTCCTACCACACGGAATGCCAACGCGATGGAACCGCGCTGTTTGAATGCGTTCACACGGTAACGACCAAGATTGGGGACGGAGAAGGACATATCGAATTCCCCTCTCTCCTCAAAAACAGCTCTTTGATGATCATTCATGACACTAATCAGCACATCCAAGGTGTCTGCAGGTGTCATTACAGGAAAGTCCGAAGTGAGAAGGTTACCATTCACTCTCATCTTGGGCGGCAGACCCACCGTCAAATGTACGTCGCTGGCTCCCAACTCGTTTCCTTTTGCCAAAATCTGTTCAATACTCGGCATTTTTCATCCTTCTTTCTGTATGTATTTTAAAATCCTGCCTCATGCAAAGCCGCCGTGTCCATAATGCAGCGGTTGTCCAATGTTTTCATAATATCGACAACCTCAAAGTCTTCATTGACACGCAGAGACAAATCTATAATCGTATTATCCCGGAAACTCAATACAGTAGGTCTGAGGATATCATTCGGATTCTCTGCCAACACAAGAGCTTTCTCTCCCGTGTTCAGCTCCACGCTCACCCCAGGGAACAAAATATTAATCGAAGATACCAGCGCAGCGACGATTTCCGGATCATACAGTTCCGGATTGTCATAAAATTCCCGAATTGCCTTTACCTCCGATTCCGCTGTACCCTCCAGCGTCATGCCGGTAAGCTCGTCATAACGGTTGGCAACCTGCAAAATCTTGGCTCCCCGCACCATCTTAATGCTGCTGGGTGCTCGTCCATCCTTGCTTGCCTCCATCTGGACTGCCAACGCCTGACTGCAGATGCGCTTGATGGCAACGCCGTCCCCGAAGGCCTCCTCAATAATATCACCGGAGCGCAGCTGGGCACTGTAAACCTGCACGCGCTGCTCATCTGTCAGCTCATTGCTGTAGACCAGCTCCCCCGCCAGAGAAAGTTTCCCGATATCGTGGACAAGCGCCGCAAAAATAGTCTGCTGCTGTTCTTCCAGACGCACATTCAGCATATGCGTAATCATGGCGCACAAAATTGCCACATTCAAAGAATGGCGGTACACATAATCATCCCTGCTCCGCAGATTCTGGTAAAAATTGACCTTCCCGGTCTGCCGTCCGTAATTGCGGATAACCATATCGCTGATGCTCTGCATTTTACTCTGTTTCCTTGTAGCCAAGATTTTACTCAGTTCTTCCTGAATGGAAAAGACTGCCATCGTCTGGAAACGCTCAAACTCCCTGTCCTCATCCGACATGGGAGGGAGGGGTTCCGCCGGTTCCAACACATAGACACCAAGCAATCCAAAATTCTTAACACTGTCGATCGCCTGTGAGGACAAGTTAGAATTGCGGTCAAATAAGAGGACACCGCTCTTGCTGTATATAGGGCGCGCAAGCCGCATGCCAATCTTTAAATTTTCTGTCTTTACAAATTTCATGGCTTTGCTCACTCATTTCTGAAAATTCTGAAAATTTTCGTTATTTCTTGTTAATTATACTATAACATTCTCATTTTGACAAGTATTACTTTCCCGCCGCTCCTCAAATCCGGCACGGAGTTTCTGCAATGCTTTTTTCTCTATTCTGGACACATAACTTCTGGAAATTCCAAGGGATTCGCCGATTTCATTCTGTGTCACCGCCTTATGTCCATAGAGGCCATAGCGCAGCATAATAATCTCCCTCTCCCTGTCCGTCAGACACACCTCCAGAAGTCCAGAAAGCCTGCGGATATTGTTTTTGAGTTCCATGCACTCCACCGCATCCGTCTGCTGCTGTTCAATCACATCCACCAGACGTATCTCATTGCCCTCCTTATCCTGCCCGATGGGCTCAAAGAGCGATACCTCTCTGGATGTCTTTTTTTTACTTCTCAGCAGCATTAACAGTTCATTGTCGATGCAGCGGCAGGCATAAGTTGCAAGTCTGCCTTTCCCGGCGTCAAAGGTGTCCACCGCCTTGATTAACCCGATACAGCCGATGGATATCAGGTCGTCCATGTCCTCATCCACGTTTTGGTACTTCTTGGCCACATGAGCCACCAATCTGAGATTCCGCTCAATCAGAATCTCCTTTGCCTGTTTCGCCTCCTCCTCGCTGCCCTCTCTGAGCAGTCGTACATAAAGTTCTTCTTCTCCCGAGGTCAGGGGTTTTTGAAAGGTTTGCAAGGGTGCGCCTCCGTAGCCTTTTCTTCACAATAGTTTATGTGTTGAAACTGCCTGCGGTGCCTGGCACAAAAAAATAAATCGTTTTACTCCAGTAAGAACCGTGCCATGACATAATTGCTCAGGTCGACACCGCGCCTTGTGAGCACAATCCGTCCTTCACTATATTGCAACAGTCCCTCTCGAATACTCTCCGCAATCTGTTCTCCGTAAACCTCCTCCGGCATCCTGCCAAACAGATTCGCAAACGTGACTGCGTCTACTCCCTCCGCCATGCGCAGCCCCAAGAACATGGTCTCCTCCATCTCATTCTCCGTGCTAAGCCGCTGAAATTCCGTCCGGAAGTTTCTGGAACCCGTCCTATAGGTTTCTATGGAATCCGCCATATAGGTCTCTATGGAGTCCGTATTTTTAAAGCGTGTGCCTTCATACAGCGATGCCGCCCCAAGTCCAAAGCCCAGATACTCCCTCCGCTGCCAATATCCGCAGTTGTGCCTGCAGACAAATCCTTTTTGTGCATAGTTGGATATCTCATAATGCTCATATCCTGCTTTCTTCAGGATTTCCGCCGTCCTCCAATACATTTCCCGCTCCGTATCCTCATCCGGGATGTCCAGCTCGCCCTTTTCCTGCATCCAATAAAAGGGGGTTCCTTCCTCCACAATCAGACTGTAGGCAGAAATATGCTCCGGAGGCGGTTCCAAGGAAAGCACCTGCCCCAGAGTCTCCTCCCAATCCGCCATGGTCTGCCCGGGCAGCGCACTCATCAAATCCACATTGATATTGTCAAATCCAGCCCTTCTCGCCTGCCCGTAGGTGTCCAGAAACTGCCGAAAGTTGTGGATTCTGCCCAGCTGTGCCAGCTCCGCATCACGGGTGGACTGGCAGCCAATGCTGAGTCGGTTGATTCCCGCCCGCCGGTAGACGCCAAGACTCTCCTCCGTCACCGTCCCGGGGTTGACCTCCATACTGATTTCCGCATCGTCTGACAGGGCATAGCGCTCTCTGACGGCATCCATCAGGCGCGCAATCCATGCGGCATCCACCACAGAAGGTGTTCCCCCGCCGATAAATACACTGACCACACGGCAGTCCGGCGGGCATTTTCCTCCCTCTAACTCTCTTAAAAGAGCCTCCATATACGCGTTCTGCACCTGCTTATCGGCAGGTGCAGAGAGGAAGTCACAATATTTACATTTCTGTACGCAAAAGGGGATATGAATATACAATTCCAATTCCCGCATTTTTTTATTTTCTGTCATCCAACTTCAAAACGCTCATAAACGCCTTCTGTGGAATTTCTACATTTCCAATCTGGCGCATACGTT
>CAZUAP010000169.1:0-3862 GCA_964617975.1 uncultured Acetatifactor sp.
CGGATATTTTCCGGTGCGCCGAAACGGATGAACGTCTCCAACACGAACGGATTCCTATACCTATATGCGTTATAAGCCGAAGAACAAGGCGGATGTGGACAAAATATCCCAGGCACTGCAAAAGATTGGGCACGAGGATTTGACGCTGAAGGTTGTGAACGATTCCGAGAACCGCCAGATGCTCCTCTACGGCATGGGAGACCAGCATCTTGAAATCGTGGTGAGCAGACTTTTGAACGAATATAAGGTGGATGTGGAGCTGACCAAACCGAAGATTGCGTACAAGGAGACAATCCGGAAAAACTCAGATGTGGAATACAAGTATAAGAAACAGTCCGGCGGACATGGTCAGTACGGTCATGTCAAGATGCGGTTCTCGCCGGCGGACAGCCTGGAGATTCCGTATGTGTTTGAGCAGGAGGTTGTGGGCGGAGCCGTTCCCAAGAATTTCTTCCCGGCGGTGGAGAAGGGATTGCAGGAATCCATTGTGAAAGGGCCACTGGCAGCTTATCCGGTAGTGGGAGTTAAGGCGGTACTTTACGATGGCTCTTATCATCCGGTGGACTCCTCGGAGATGGCATTTAAGATGGCGACGATTCAGGCGTTCAAGAAGGGATTTATGGAGGCAGGTCCAATCCTTCTGGAGCCCATTGCATCCCTGAAAGTCACGGTCCCGGATGCTTATACGGGAGACATCATGGGAGATTTGAACAAGCGCAGAGGACGTGTGCTTGGCATGAACCCTGTGGCGGGCGGCAGGCAGGTCATAGAGGCGGATATTCCCATGAGCGGGTTGTTCGGTTATTGCACGGATTTACGCTCCATGACGGGAGGACGGGGAGAGTACTCCTATGAGTTTGCGCGATATGAGCAGGCACCATCCGATGTACAGGAGAAGGAGGTTGCAGCCAGAGCAGCCAAGGTTTCCGAAAACAGTGCGGATGAATGAGAGTAGTATGTGATTTATAATAAACTTAAATATAAAATTAAATAAAGGCAAGCAGCTTTATGAGGAATCTCAATAACAATAGAGAATAAGCAGAAAATAAAAAGAAAATCATTTTGCTAAAAAATATAGGCGAACAGGGGGATTATGATGAAAATTCAGGATTTCTGTGACATGACTAAATTTGAGGAGATTATGGACAACTGGGCGAAGAGCACTGGCCTGGCGACTGTGGCAGTCGGGGCTGATGGTGAATACATCAGCGAATGCTACAATTTCACGGACTTTTGTATTAAACTGACGAGAGGCAGTCAGGAGGGCTGCAGGAGATGCGTCAAAAATGATCAGGAGGGACATGGGGTATATGCCTGCCATGCTGGGCTGGTCGATTTTGGTATCCCCATCATGCTGGATGACGGAACGGTTTTGGGCAGCGTGATTGGAGGGCAGGTTTTGCCGGAGGCTCCGGATGAAGAAAAATTCCGGCACACGGCAAGAGAGCTCAATATCAACGAGGATGCTTACATTGCTGCACTCAAGAAGGTAAAGGTGAAGACGAGGGAGGAGATTGAGGCATCCGCCAACCTCCTCGGTGATGTCATCAATATGTTTGTCCGCACGAGCTATGTGTCACATATCAACAAAGAGCTGCTTGACGGGTTGAAGGAAGGCATACAGAAGGCTATGGCGGAGATTGATGACGCCAACGAAAACAGTAAGAAGATTGCAGCCTTCAGCAGTAAGCAGCGCATTCTTGCGTTGAATGCATCCATTGAGGCTGCGAGAGCCGGAGATGCCGGCAAGGGATTTGCGGTGGTTGCCAATGAGGTTCAGAAACTTGCGCAGGGAATGGACGCAGCCAGAGTGGAGATTGTCAATTCCCTGGAAAAGGCGACGGTGACCATTCATGATTTGAACAGAACAGGGCTGTAAAGAAACATAATATTATAAAATAGTGAAATTTTCGTTTTGTGGAATGCCTTTTGGGTTATGAGGAGTTGGAGCTTTTTTCATAGAAAACTAAAACTTCTCATACCCAAAATGGGATTCGCGCCTTGAAAATTCAATATCTCAGCTAACAAAATAGCTATTGATTAACGCATCTATTAATTTCCCGACATGGTGTTTTGAAAAAATCTCCGGATAAAATTAAGTAACGCTACCTCATCGAGTTATTCTGTGATATAATGGGCATGGCATAAATCCTCCTTGGTTTTATGGCTTCTAGACAATTCCATTATACCCAAAGAGACGCATTTATGTTTTTTTTTATTGGCTGAAATACTGAATTTTCAAGGTTCAGCACACCTTGTTGGTGTGGGCAGTTTGAGTCAAAAAAGATAAAGGAGAGGGAAGATGAGGAACATCAAAGGAAAACCACACAGAATGCTTGCTGTGCTTTTGGCAGCAGCCATGATGGTGACGAGCCTGCCACAGACAAGCGTGACGGCAGCGGCACAGGAAACGGAAGATAGTGTTCTGGAGACAGAACAAAAGACCACCCTTGCGACAGTTGTAGAGGAGACGGAGTCTGCGGAGGAAGATGCAGATTTGAAAGATGCTGGCGAGGATGATACCGACGAGGATGATTCCGAGACAGAGATGAGTCAGCTGATGATGTGGACGGAGTCATCAGAGTTAGACGAGGCAAACCGGGCGATGGAAGACGCTGACGAGGCGGCAGCTGCCTCGGAAAGTTCCGATGCGGATTTTACAATCAGTGATGGAACATTGACGAAATATAACGGTACTGCGACAGAAATCGTGATTCCGGATAGCGTGGTGACTATTAAATCGAAGGCTTTCCAGAATAATACAACTATCACAAGCGTGAAGTTTTCGGACAGTGTGACAACGATAGGCGCATCGGCATTCGCAGGATGCACCAGCCTGGCAGAGGTAGAGTTGAATGAGGGACTTGTGACCATTGAAACATCGGCATTTTCCGGGGCGGCTCTCGGACGCCAGGAGAGTAATGGCACGGTGACCTATGGGACGCTGACCATCCCCAGTACAGTGCAGAGCATTGGGCAGGGAGCTTTTTATAACTGCAAATACCTTGGTAAAGTGGTGTTTGAGGATAATGCAGAGAAGAATACTGTCTTGACTATATCCGGTAGTATCGGTTCCGGAGGCGCTACCTTTGGTAAGTGCGTCAGTCTGAAGAGCGTAGAGCTGCCGAATCGTCTGAAAGAGATACCAACTCGTGCCTTTTACGAAGATACGGCTCTGGAGACGGTGACTTTTGGCAGCGAGCTGGAAAAGATAGGAAATCAGGCGTTTTTGGATTGCAGCAGTCTGGAGAGTATAGAATTGCCTGCGGCTGTGAAAACTGTGGACACCCGCGCTTTTTCGGGCTGCACCAGTCTGGCAGCGGTAAAGTTGAATGAGGGATTAGAGACCATCGCAGACCAAGCGTTTTCCAAGGCGGCTTTCGGACGCCAGGAGAGTAATGGCGCGGTGACCTGTGGGGAATTGACCATCCCCAGCACGGTGCAGAGCATCGGGCAGGGAGCTTTTTATAACTGCAAGTACCTTGGTAAAGTGGTGTTTGAGGAAGATGCAGAGAAGAATACTGTTTTGACTATATCCAGCACTATCGGTTCCGAAGGCGCTACCTTTGGTGAGTGCGTCAGTCTGAAGAGCGTAGAGCTGCCGGATCGTCTGACAGAGATACCAATTCGTACCTTTTACGAAGATACGGCTCTGGAGACGGTGACCTTTGGCAGCAAGCTGGAAACGATAGGAAATCAGGCGTTTTTGAATTGCAGCAGTCTGGCAGAGGTAAAGTTGAATGAGGGACTTGTAACCATTGGAACATCGGCATTTTCCGGGGCGGCTCTCGGACGCCAGGAGAGTAATGGCACGGTGACCTATGGGACGCTGACCATCCCCAGTACAGTGCAGAGCATTGGG
>CAZUAP010000170.1:0-3786 GCA_964617975.1 uncultured Acetatifactor sp.
CTTTTCTTCTCATAGGAGAATCAGATTTCTCTGCTTTATTGTAAGCCATAGTATTACCTCCTTTTAAAATCAAAACCTAGTTAAATGGTAATTCCTCGTCGATGCCGTCAGGGATGTTCATGAAACCGTCTCCTGCACCTGATGCTGCTGGAGCGGACCCGCCAAAGCCGCCATTGCTGCCGTAACCGCCATTGAATCCGCCCTCATTCTGAGCAGCGGCACTCTTGCTCTCTGCAAACTCGTGATCCTCCACAACTACCTCTGTAGTGTATACTTTCACGCCATCCTTGTTGGTATAGCTGCCTGTCTGAATACGTCCGGTGACAGCAATCTTGGTTCCCTTGTGCAGATATCTTTCCGCAAACTCCCCGGAACGTCCAAACGCAACACAATTGATGAAATCAGCAGTCTGCTCATCACCGTTATTGCTTCTGGATTGTCTGCGGTCCACAGCAAGCGTATATCTCGCAATGGCTAAAGGGTTCTCCCCCTGAGAATATCTCACTTCAGGATCTCTTGTTAAACGGCCCATAAGAATTACTTTATTCATAATAGTTTCTCGCTTTCTTTATGCCTCGTCCTGTCTAACGCACAAGAATCTGATAACATTGTCCATAATGCGGACACGGCTCTCAATTTCAGCGGGAGCAGTGCTATCAGCCTCAAATCTGATGAAATAATAGAAAGCCTCTTTCATCTTCTGAACTTCGTAAGCAAGTCTCTTCTTGCCCCACTCGTCCACCTCTGTGATGGTACCGCCGAATCTCTCAACCAGAGCCTTGCACTTGTCCACAACTGCAGCTCTCTCATCATCTTCGATCTTAGCGCTAACCACAACGGCTAATTCATACTTGTTCATGCTTGTTACCTCCTTTTGGTCTCTGGCCCACCTCTGAGTGTGAGCAAGGAAATTAATATATCACGAAGATATATGATAGCATAAACGCGCCGTTGATGCAAGATTTTTTTACAAAATTTGCTTGATATTTTTTTCAAGCAGCCTGCGCGCCAGCATAATCTGGTGTCCGCATCCCCGACACTTCAGCCGGAAATCTGCCCCCACCCGCAGCACTTCCCACTCGCTGCTCCCGCAGGGATGCTGTTTCTTCAATTTCAAAACATCGCCCACATGAATATCCATCTGTTCCTCCCCCTATGCTTATAAATTACACACCAAAAAATCCTTCACCACACCCAGAAATTCCCGCAGGAGATTGTTGGGCAGCATTGCCGGGTAGGAGTCCGCCGCAATACCTTCCACCCACAGATAGCCCTGTTTTTCGGCAATTTTCAGTGCTCTAAACAAATGAAAATTATTGGTCACGATGACCACTCTGTCCTGCGTCTTATCGAGCAACGCGCTGCTGAACGCCAGATTCTCGCTGGTGTCTGTGGAGGCATCCTCCTGTAAAATTCTCTCCGGCTCAATGCCCGCCGCCTCCAGATATTGTGCCATGCCTGCCGCCTCGGTCAGCGGCTCATTGATACCTTGCCCTCCCGAAACTATGACAATCGTGTCAGGATTTTCCGTAAGGTATGTGACTGCTGCATCCAGACGCTTTTGCAGCACATAGCTTGGGCCATTGTCCTTCCACTGCGCTCCCAGCACAATCAGGTAATCTGCACCCGCCTCCGCCCGAGCATCAAACTCACTGAGTATCATACTCTCCACCAAGACGAACAAAGCAGCCCCCAGAACCACGCAACACCAAAAAGCAATTCGCAGGAACCGCGGAATCCGCTCCGTCAGTTTCGGCCGTCGAAGGAGAAATGCCAAACCTGCGCATGCCAGCGCAAGTACACCCCATATCAGGAAAAAGCGGGTTCCAAATCCCAAAAAGAAAAAGATACTTGCGCAATACAGCATACACAAGACGGCAAGAACGCCCATAATTACCGCCGCCACATTTCTGGTCTGGTTTTGCCTGCCCCTTTTATCCAGTGTGATGATTCGTTTACTTTTTTCAAAAGGTATTAAATTGTCCTTTGTATGTTGTCTTTTCTTTACTATACTCTTCTTTCTCATAAGATAACTATAGCACAGAAAGGGGCACACTCTCAATAGAGCCTTTCTTAAGATTTTATTATGTGCTATAATTACTGCGATGCACACGAAGCATTTTCGCATATGCTCCCCGACGCAAGCATCTGCGGAATGGAGAGTAAATCGAGGGAGGAAAAAGTATGTCTGAAACAGTAAAAGAATTGCAAGATATTATCGACAAATATGACAATATTGTCTTTTTTGGAGGTGCCGGTGTCTCCACCGAGAGCGGCATTCCGGACTTCAGAAGTGTGGACGGTCTGTACCATCAACAGTACGACTACCCGCCGGAAACCATTTTAAGCCACAGCTTTTATCGGGCAAAGCCAGAAGAATTTTACCGTTTCTATCGCAACAAAATGCTTTTTCCGGCTGCACAGCCCAATTCTGCCCACCTGAAACTTGCCGAACTGGAGGCGAAAGGAAAGGTGCGCGCTGTCATTACTCAAAACATAGACGGACTGCATCAAGCTGCAGGAAGCAAGGTAGTTCTGGAGCTCCACGGTTCTGTGCTGCGCAACTATTGCGAAAAATGCCATGCCTTCTATGATATGCCTTATATCATGAACAGCACCGGCGTACCTGTCTGCACCAAATGCGGCGGTTCCGTCAAACCGGATGTCGTGCTGTATGAGGAAGGTCTGGACGACAAAACCATCAGTGAATCGATACGCTACATCCGCGATGCCCAGGTACTCATCATCGGTGGCACCTCTCTGGCAGTTTATCCCGCCGCAGGGCTGATTGACTACTTTTCCGGTGACAAGCTGGTCGTAATCAACAAGGCTCCCACGCCCAGAGATAAATCCGCTGACTTGCTCATACAAGAGCCCATCGGCGAAGTATTTGCACAAATACATTAAGTAATAAAAATATTATAGAACACCAAAAATCCCCTAAAAATTGATTTTTAGGGGATTTTTCAGAGGCGCAGACCGGATTTGAACCGGTGCGTACTGGTGTTGCAGATGTAGACTTATCTTTCGCAGGATGCCCTATTTATCAGTTTCACTGCCCCTTTACGTTTTTAGCGTCCACTCTATTTACGCTCTATTGCGAAAAAGGAAACGCATCATTAGCTAAAAGCGATTATAGCATTACTGCCTGCATTATTCGATGACATTATGTAGGCTACAGCTATGTATTACTATTTAAAAATCAAACAAATGGTTGATTATCCACGATGTCGCATCTATCGTGATTTTCTTCATAATTTTATGGAAGATAGGGACATCCACACAAACGGAAGATCCTATCTTTTCTATTATATGGTGTTATGCTCTTATGCCAACTTCCACACTTCATATAGGAAACTGGGGGGTATCTCATATCTTGTAGGACCCGGCAAATGGGTATACACAACTTCAGAACTGTCTGAATGGTTTCGCACTCGGTTTCAGCATCAGGCAGTAACCATTTTGGACTTTCTGCAGGAGCAACATTATCTATCCTACACAAAGCTTGGTCGTGAAAACCTGATAAAGTTTCAGATTACCGGCTGGCGTAAAAATAACATTACATTGGATTACAACTACCCATGTCTGAAGGATGTGGGGTTTTTTCTTTTTCCCCATCTCTGCTGTCCATGAGTTAATCGGCATGGGGAAATGCTCGGAAATGGATATTGTTTTAGATTTGTGGATTCATGCGATCTATAATGACGAACAAGTACAAGGCTCTGACATTGGACCTGTCGTATATTTCCGTAACTGTACGGGCAATCCGCTTGTCAGCTATACAGA
>CAZUAP010000171.1:0-3714 GCA_964617975.1 uncultured Acetatifactor sp.
GAGCCTGTTCATCGTGAGCGGCGAATGGCTATCACAAGCTCTGCTTGTGATATAATGTTCGCAGAAGAGAAACGAAGCGACCTCGGAAAACCGAAGTTTTTTCGAGGCTATGCCCGTGACGTACGTGGTATGAAAGGCGCAGGATGCGCGAATTTGTTTTTCCTGCGCTATTGTATGGCATTGTGTAGAGGAGAATTATGAAAAATAAGATACAAAAGAAAGTTCTTTTTGGTGTGGCAGCGGGCATTGTTGTCGTTGCCTATATTGTTGTGGCAATATATTATGCAGGGCATTTTTTCCCGGGCACGATAATTAACGGAATCAGTTTTGACAATGCAGGTCAGGCAGCGGTAGCAGATAAGATTCAGACGCAGGATTCCAGTCTGGATGTGAGAGGGCGTGACCCCGAGACAGGAGAGAACATCAGCCTGTTTACGATTGCTGAGCAGAATGTGGCGTCGGCATTTGAGGTTGACGAAACGGATATTCAAGCTCTGCTCAAAAAACAGGGAGCATGGCTTTGGCCCGCATTTATATGGGGGAGCCATGAGTATACGCTGCCGTATAACGTGGTTGTTGATTCTGATAGACTTGCTGAGATTCTGAATACTCAGGATGCTCTTTTAAAGAAGAATATGAAGAAACCCCAAGATGCTTACCTGGAGGGATATTCAGAGGAAGAGCAAAAGTTTATCCTTGTTCCGGAGGTTTTGGGCAACTGGCTGGATACGGATTTGGTGCAGCAGGTCATCTATGAGGCGATACATCAGGGGGATAGTACAGTTGATTTGGAGGCGCAGGGATGTTATCTGGAGCCTTCCGTCACTGTGGAGGATGCCGCATTGCAGGAAAATCTGACGCAGGCTGAAAAGTGGCTTGGGACGGAGATTACCTATGATTGGAACGGCAACAGCGTGTTGCTGGACAGGGAGCAGATAAAGGACTGGATTATTCTGGAGGATGGGAAACCTACTTTGGATGAGGAGGCTGTGGCGGAATTTGTGAAGGCAAACGCCAAAGAATATGATACTTATGGCAAGACTCGTACTTTCCACACTACGCTTGGTTATGATTTAAGTCTCCCAAGCGGAGCTTTCGGCTGGCTTACCGACCGTGAGGCAGAGACAGAGGCGTTGATTGCTCTGATTAAAGAGGGAGCGGTGGAGGATAGAGAGCCGGAGTATTCCAGCGAAGGTGCGGCAAAAGGCACGGACGATATTGGTGATACTTATGTGGAAGTGGATATGACAAACCAGCATCTTTATTTGTATCAGAACGGAGCAGTCGAGTTGGAGTCCGATTTTGTTTCGGGCAATATGAGCAAAGGTTATAATACCCCGGCGGGAGTGTTTGGATTGACCTACAAGACAAAAAATGCGGTGCTGCGCGGCGCAGATTATGCGACGCCGGTGAATTATTGGATGCCCTTCAACGGCAATGTGGGAATGCATGATGCCACATGGCGGAGCAGCTTTGGGGGCAACATATATCTCACCAGCGGTTCACATGGATGTATCAATCTTCCGCTGGATAAAGCAAAGGAGATTTATCAATACATGTCGGAGAACTTTCCGATTATATGTTATTATTATCCGGAAGGAATGCTGGAACCTGTATCGAGCGAGACTCCGGAGACGGAACAGGCGGCAGAGGAGCAGTCTACAACAGAGCAGCCTACAGAGGAGCAGACCACAACAGAGCAGTCTACAACAGAACAGGGTTCGACGGAATAGGTATTGACAGAGCAGGTTTTAACGGAAACGGGAGCGGGGGTATTCATGAGAGGAAACATGAGAAGCGAAAGGGCGGCGCAGCGATGGCAGAAACGGCTTGAACGCCAGCGGGATTTGCACGCTAAAATAAAAGCGGCTGCGGAAGATATTTTACAGTCCGACAATTTTCAATCCACCAAGGAACATATTCAGCACGGCAATATGACGGTGAACAGTCACTGCATGAATGTTGCCAGATATAGTTTGGCGCTCAGTGAAAAGCTGCACATACCATGTCAGCGGGATGAACTCATCCGGGGAGCCCTGCTGCATGATTATTTTTTGTACGACTGGCATTCCAAGGAGCACGTGCAGCTATATAGACTGCACGGTTTTTTCCATCCGGGAGTGGCATTGAGAAACGCTTCAAAAGAATATAATCTGACGCCCAGAGAGCAGGATATCATAAAGAAACATATGTGGCCGCTGACAGTGGTTCCTCCCATGTGCAGGGAGGCATGGATTGTCAGTGCCGCGGATAAATGGTGCTCGTTGTTGGAGACATTTCATATTCATAAGGGGCACGGAGCAAGGAGAGATGGCGGAGAAAAAAAGATTGTATGAGCAGTTGAGCAGCTACGGGGAAAGTGATTATTATCCCTATCATATGCCGGGGCACAAAAGAAAGCAGCTTGGGAAAATGGCACCGGAATTGCTGAGAGCCGATATTACGGAGATTGACGGATTTGATAACCTACATCAGCCGGAGGGGATTCTGAAAAAATCGATGGAGCATGTGGCTGAACTATATGGGGCTGATCGAAGTTATTATCTGGTAAATGGGAGTAGTTCGGGGATTTTAAGTGCAATATCTACAGTGACACACAATTTAGACACAATTCTAATGAGCCGTAATTGCCATAAGTCCGTATATCATGGGGTTTTCCTTAATCAATTGAATACAACCTTTACTTATCCACATTTAATTAAAAATTACGGTGTACAAAGTGGATTACCAATTGGCGAAATTGAGGATATGTTGACAACTTCTGTGGATATCTCAGGAATGATTATAGTTTCGCCCACTTATGACGGAATTGTATCTGATGTTGAAAAAATTGCGAAAATTTGTCACAATCATGGAATTCCATTGATTGTCGACGAAGCTCATGGTGCACATTTTCGTTATGGAGACAGTTTTCCAGTGTCTGCATTAGAACTTGGAGCAGACATTGTGATACAGAGTCTTCATAAGACCTTACCTTCTTTTACGCAGACAGCTTTGCTGCACGTGAAGGGGGAGTTGATTGATGTGGAGAGGCTGGAGTATTACCTTCAAATTTTTCAGAGTAGCAGTCCGTCGTACCTCTTTATGGCAGGCATGGAACGATGTATAGAATATATGGAATCAGATGGCAGGAATCAGATGAAGCAGTTTGAAGAGATGCTATGCACGTTGCGTAAAAATTTAAAGAACATGAAAAATTTGAAACTTCTCGACAAGTCTGTGATAGGAACTTATGATGTATACGATCTGGATATCTCAAAAATAGTTATTTCAACAAAAGGAACCGGTATTTCCGGGGAAGAGTTGGGAAATCGGTTAAGAAACGAATACCATCTTGAGATGGAAATGTGCGGAGTGGATTATGTGACGGCAATTACATCTGTGATGGATACAGAAGAAGGACTGAAACGACTTGAAAACGCATTGATAGAAATTGACAGAACATTAGATGGGAAAGTCAAGCCATTATATGAGAGTGACAATACAGGTGAATTTGCAGAATTGAATGAATGTAATATTAAAGATAACATGAATGGTTCCACAATGGGAACCAGAGATGTGAGAAAATCTGTAATGATGATTCATGAGGCCTGGAACCGAGAAAAGAGAAAAGTACGCATTATGGAAAGTGAAGGCATGATTTCTGGAGAATATATCTATATTTATCCGCCGGGAATTCCATTGGTTGTACCCGGAGAATTGATTGATAAAAAT
>CAZUAP010000172.1:0-3712 GCA_964617975.1 uncultured Acetatifactor sp.
GTCATCGCGGTGGAAAATGATGACGCATTTGAGGAAGGCAGAGCGTTTGCGGTGAGCGAAGGCATCCTTGTGGGAATTTCTTCCGGCGCGGCTTTGAAGGCGGCTGCCATCCTTGCGGCAAGACCTGAGAATCAGGGCAAGACCATCGTGGCACTGCTTCCCGATTCCGGAGACAGATACTTGTCGACATCTTTGTTTAATAATTAAAAAGTTTTTAATAAAAATTTTATACAGAATGATTGGGAGCATAGATATGACGGACGGAGGATTTAATACGACTTTGCTGCATGGTGTGGATGACGACAATCCTTATGGGGCGACACAGGTTCCCATATACCAGAGCAGTGCATTCAGACATGAGAGTGCAGAGGATTTGGAGGGTATTTTTACCAACAAGAAGATGGGATTTTCCTACACCAGAATCAACAATCCCACAGTGCAGGCTTTTGAAAAGAGAATCACAAAGCTGGAGGGCGGGCTGGACAGTGTGGCCTGCGCCTCCGGAATGGCGGCTTTGTTTAATGCACTGGTGAATATTTTGCAGGCGGGCGATGAGATTGTGGCAGCTGCAGGATTGTACGGTGGAACAGTGGAGCTTTTTGAGGATCTGGCGACCCTCGGCATAACCACGAAATATGTGACGGAGAATGAGCCCTCCGCCTATGAAAAGCTGATTACGGACAGGACGAGGGTGATTTTTGCGGAGACCATCGGCAATCCGAAACTGGATGTGACGGATATCAAGGCAGTGGCAGATATGGCGCATGCCCATGGGCTGCCCTTTGTGGTGGACAATACGGTGGCTACGCCGTACTTGGTTCGCCCTTTGAGTCTCGGAGCGGACGTGGTGGTCAATTCCTCGTCAAAATACATAAACGGCAACAGCGATGCCATCAGCGGCATCCTTACCATCGGCGGCAAGTTCCGCTGGGATGAGGAGCGTTATCCCGGACTGAAACCTTACAAGAAATATGGTCCCATGGGATATATTGTCAAACTTAGAAATGGTCTGTTTAGAAATACCGGCGCCTGTCTTGCACCTCAGACGGCATTCTTGAACAATCTGGGTCTGGAGACACTTGGACTGCGCATGGAACGCCATTGTGCCAACGCTTTGGAGCTGGCAAAATTTTTGGAGGGTCTGGGCACAGATATCTCCGTCAATTATCCGGGACTGGAGAGCAGTCCTTACCATGAGATTGCCAGCCGACAGCTGCAAGGTGGCTACGGAGCCATCATCACCATGCGCGTAGGCAGCAAGGAAAGGGCGTTTCGGATTATCAATGCATTGAAGATTCCGTATATTTTGTCCAATATCGGCGACACAAAGACGCTGGTGATTCATCCGGCATCCACTATCGCTGTGCATCTGTCCCAGGAGGAGCAGATTTTGTCCGGTGTTTACGATGATTTAATCAGAATCAGCGTGGGAATTGAGGATGTGGAGGATTTGAAACAGGATTTCAAGAATGCGATAGAAGGAGAGTAGAGACAATGGCAACAGTGGACTACGGTACTTTGAAAAAAGGCGGTTTCATGCGCCAGAAACAGAAGGACAATTTCTCGCTTCGCCTTGCGGTGGTGGGCGGAACCCTGACCGCCGAGAATCTCAAAAAGATTGCGGAGGTGGCAGAGAAATATGGTGACGGCTATGTGCACCTTACTTCCCGCCAGGGAGTGGAGATACCCTTCATCAAGCTGCAGGATATTGATGAGGTGAAGGATGCGCTGGCAGAAGGCGGATGCAAGCCGGGCGTGTGCGGCCCCCGTGTCCGCACGGTCACAGCCTGTCAGGGCAATCAAATCTGTCCCAGCGGCAACATTGATACTACGAAGATTGCAGAAGAACTGAACGACCGTTATTTCGGCAGGGAGCTTCCCCATAAGTTCAAGTTCGGTGTCACCGGATGCCAGAATAACTGCCTGAAGGCGGAGGAGAACGATGTGGGCATCAAGGGGGCTCTGGATGTCAAGTGGAAACAGGAGGCGTGCATCAACTGCGGTCTCTGCGCAAAGGTCTGTCGCGAGAATGCCATCACTATCGAGGATGGCGCAGTCAAGGTGGATTATGAAAAATGTAATTTCTGCGGACGCTGCGTGAAGTCCTGTCCCACGGATGCCTGGGATGCACAGACGGCTTATCTGGTATCCTTCGGCGGAACCTTCGGCAATTCCATCAGCCAGGGACAATACCCGCTGCCCCTGATTACCTCCGAGGAGCAGTTGTTCCGTGTGACGGATGCGGCAATCCAGTTCTTTGATGACAATGCAAATCCCGGCGAGCGTTTTAAGTTTACCATCGACAGAGTCGGACAGGATAAATTATATAAAGTATTGAAGGAGGCTTACGATGGCTGATTTTCAGATTGATGATACGGTAGACATCACGGATGTGGTATGCCCGGTCACTTTTGTGAAGGCAAAGGTTGCTTTGGAGGAACTGGAGGACGGACAGATTCTTGCAGTCAAAATGAATGATGGCGAGCCTGTTCAGAACGTTCCCCGGAGCATCAAGGAGGAGGGTCATCAGATTTTGAAACTCGATGCAAATGATGACGGCACCTATACACTAATCGTGAAGAAAGTGGGAGATTGAGCTATGGCAGTGAGAGTTAGCGCAGGGGACTTTGAGGAGAAGGTTCTCCGGGCGGATAAGCCGGTGCTTCTGGACTTTTATTCCGACACCTGTATTCCATGCAAAAAGATGGCGGGAGCTCTGGGCAATATTGAGGAGGATTACGAAGGTCGTCTCTATGTGTACAAGGTGAATGTGAACTATGATATGGAGCTGGCACAACAGTTTCATGTGATGTCTGCGCCCACACTGGTTTTGCTGGCGAACGGCGAGGAGAAGGACAGACTGCGCGGCGCTGCAGGCGAGGATCAGATTGCAGATATGCTGGATAAAAATATCTAAAAATAAAAAGAGAAGGGATTATTTATCATGACAATCACAGTTGCAGGCAATAAGAAAGAGTATGAAACAGGCATTACCGTCAAGGAGCTGATTGAAAAGGAGCAGGTGGAAAATGCCGAGTATGTGACAGTTACCATCAATGATGAATTTATTGACAGAGAGGACTTCCCCACAAAGGCACTCAAGGAGGGGGATGCGGTAGAATTTTTGTATTTCATGGGAGGCGGAGCAAGATAATGGCTTTTACAAACGAACAGTTAGAGCGTTATTCCCGACATATTATATTGAAAGAGGTCGGTGTCAAGGGCCAGAAGAAACTGCTGAATGCAAAGGTGTTAATCATCGGTGCCGGCGGACTGGGAGCTCCGGCAGCCCTGTATCTTGCAGCAGCAGGCGTGGGCACCATCGGCATTGTAGATGCGGATGAGGTGGACTTGAGCAACCTCCAGAGACAGGTTATCCATACCACCGCAGATTTGGGCAAGGCAAAGGTGAAGTCTGCAGCGGAGACCATGCAGGCTATCAATCCGGATGTTACCGTGAATACCTACCGTATGTTTGTGGATTCCACCAATATTATGGATTTGGTGAAGGAATATGATTTTATCATTGACGGAACAGACAATTTCCCGGCAAAGTTTTTGATTAACGATGCCTGCGTCATGGCGAAGAAACCTTTCTCCCATGCGGGAATCATCCGTTTCAAGGGACAGCTCATGACCTATGTGCCCGGTCAGGGACCCTGCTATCGCTGCGTGTTCAAGAACCCGCCGCCAAAGGATGCGGTTCCCACCT
>CAZUAP010000173.1:0-3649 GCA_964617975.1 uncultured Acetatifactor sp.
ATCTCACTGGCAGGAGTCAGTGCCGGGTAAACTGTCACATCGCATCCCCTCTCCACCAGAGAGCGGGCAATATTGGTCTTTGCGCCCAAATCCAGCAGGGCAACCTTCAAGCCTGCACCGTTTAGTTCCTTCACCAACGCGGGTTTCGGCTCGCGCACACCCTTGCTGTAAGCCTCTTTATCAAAGCGGGCAGCCCCGGAAAGGGGACCGTTTTGAGCCAAATCAGTAACACCCTTCAGCTCATACTTCTCCCCGCAGGTCACCTTCTCCACAACCTTGCCTGTGGTATATGCCTTTAACTTAGGCTGAATCTCGGCAAAGTCATAATTTTCATTGGTGGTAATCATGCCGTTCATGGTACCCTTCTCGCGCAGGATTTTCGTCAGGGCTCTGGTGTCAATACCTGCGATTCCGGGCACATCGTTTTCTTCCAAAAATTGTTGGATTGTCATATCACATCTGAAATTGCTGGGAACGCGGGAGAGTTCTCTCACAATAAATCCGTCCGGCCAGGGCTTTAAAGATTCCATATCATCCCTGCAGATTCCATAATTCCCGATTAACGGATATGTCATGCACACAGCCTGTCCTGCGTAGGACGGGTCTGTCAGAACCTCCAGATAACCGGCCATGGATGTATTAAATACGATTTCGCTGATAATATCCTTGTCAGCGCCAATGTGCGTCCCCGTAAAAACGGTTCCGTCTTCTAAAATCAAAAATGCTTTCATTCCGTACTCCTCTCCCAGCTAAACCTATCTTGTGCTTAAACCGATTCATTATAACACAAAACAAAAAGGCGGGCAATATCCAACCCACCTCTTTGTGTAATGTTTTTATTCAGTCGTCAGTTCCTTGTACCACTGGAGTGAACCCATATATGCCTGCTGAACGGCATCCAACGAGATATTTCCCAAAAGCATCTGTCTGGATACCTCCTGCCAGTTGGCATCCTCGTACTGCAGCACAAAATCCAGCACCGGTGCCAGCACGCCATCTTTTTCCACCAGGGCTTTTCGGATGTCCCCGGAAATCTTCATCATGTCCAATGCCTCCGACATGGGTTTCTCCAAAATCACATCCAGCACGGAGAACAACCCCATGAGGAACAGCTCATCCTTTCTGACTGCAAGCCCGAAAACTTCCGCAAGATTTTCAGCAAACCTTGCACGTAGCAGGGAAACTCTGGTCATCTCACTGGGCTTGTCCGAGTAGAGCTGACCTGCCACAGCAGTGTTTATCCAACGTTTCAGTTCCTTCTGCCCCAGCATCGCCGCCGCATGACGGATGGTGGTGATACCCGAATTGACGGTCATGCGGTTCACCATCTTCAGCAGCGAGATGGTCAGGGCGGTATCTCTGCTGATGATATCTGCCGCCTTCTGCAAATCAAAGTCGCCCTCATTGACAATACTCAACAGTTGAAGGTAATTCATCTTTAGAGGGGAAACCTTGTTGCTGCCCTTGGTGAGCGGCATACGGTAAAAACTGCCCTCATAAAGGCTGTAACCGCCCTCCGCCTTCAGCGTGATAAAGGTCTCCATCTCATCAATATTGCCTGCACAGAGTTTCGCATTGGGATAGAGCTTCCCGAAATAAATTTTCGCCTTATCGATGGCAATCTTACGGTTGTTCAAAAGCACATAGTCCACCAGCGCCAGAATATCCCGGTAATCCTCAAACTCCGCCACCGCCAGTTTCCGGACTGCCAGCTTATAGCCTTTTTCCTTCAGCTCCTTCAAGCGGTTGATATACATTTCCACAGGCGGAATCGTATTGTCCATCAAAAATACTATCTTTTCCGGCGGCGCGTCACACTGGTCTTCCAAATCCGCCAGAATAGACATATTGGTCACCGGGACGAAAATTTCCTTGCCCTCCGAAAGTGTCTCTATTCCGATATTCTGAATGAGCTCCAGCCCATCCACGCGGATTGCACCGTCATTTTTACCGGTTCCCAGCATGGAGGGATTCAGCAGGTAATTATTCTTCTGTGCAAATATGGAGTATGCGCTCACTGCCATATTCTCGTCAAAAAGAGGAACCAACACCACTAACATACGTGTACTCCTTTCCGGTCACGGGTTTCATTTAAAATATGCCACGCCGGACTCAAATATCTTCATATCCTGTTCTCCGTAAATATTCATTGCAACAGCATCTCCGCGTCTCTCGGAATGTGCCATCTTGCCGAAACATCTGCCATCGGGAGAAGTGATTCCTTCAATGGAGCAATAGGAGCCATTGATATTGTACTCCTCATCCATGGACACATTGCCCTCCTGGTCGGCATACTGCGTTGCCACCTGACCGTTGGCAAAAAGTTTATCGAGCCATTCCTTGGGAGCCACAAAACGCCCCTCCCCATGGGATGCAGGATTACAGTAGGTCGCCCCGAGCACAGCCTGCTGCAGCCAAGGGGACTTGTTGGAAACCACTTTCGTGTAAGCCATCTTGGAGATATGACGGTTGATGGTATTGAAGGTCAAAGTAGGAGAATCCTCCTTCTGTCCCACAATCTCACCGTAGGGAACCAGTCCCAGCTTTATCAATGCCTGGAAGCCATTGCAGATTCCCAATGCCAGACCGTCTCTCTCATTTAAGAGTTTCATCACCGCTTCCTTCAATTTTTCATTCTGGAATGCGGTCGCAAAAAACTTCGCGCTGCCGTCCGGCTCATCACCTGCAGAGAAACCTCCGGGGAACATGATAATCTGAGCCTGGGCAATCGCCTTTTCAAACTCCTCCACCGAACCGCGGATATCCTCCGCCGTCATGTTCTTGAACACCTTGGTAATCACATTGGCACCGGCGCGCTCAAAAGCTTTTGCGGAATCATACTCGCAGTTGGTTCCGGGGAACACCGGGATAAACACGACAGGCTTTGCAATCTTATTCTTACATACATAGACGCTGTCTGCCTTGTAGCATTCGCTCGCCACAGCCTCCGTGCCCTTCACCGCCTTGGTGGGGAATACCTTCTCCAGCTTGGAAGTCCATGCCTTCAGAGCCTCATCCATGGTGATTACCTCACCGCCATAGACAAATTCAGGCTCCTGCGTCACCGTTCCGAGCACCAGATAATCCAGTTCTCTCTGCTCTAACAGCTCCAGCTTATCTGCGGGAATCTCCACGAGAATATCGCCCAGCCCGTTGCCGAACAAATCATCCGTGGTAACCTCATCCGCAATCCGTACTCCCAGTCTGTTGCCGAAAGCCATCTTGGATACGGCCGCTGCTGCGCCCCTTGCATCCAGCGCATAAGCCGATACAATCACCTTTTCCTCAATCAACTGATGAATGGCATCGTACAGCTTTGCAACCTCATCGTACATAGGCACATCAAAATCATCTTTTTCGATGTTGAAACGCACCAGCTTATTGCCCGCCGCCTTAAGTTCCGGTGTCACCACATCACCGCTCTTTGCGATATCCACCGCAAAGGAGACCAGCGTGGGAGGTACATCTATATCGTTGAAGGTTCCGGACATACTGTCCTTTCCTCCGATGGAGGGCAGACCGAAACCGATTTGTGCATCATATGCACCCAGCAATGCTGCAAACGGCTGGCTCCAGCGCGCAGGGTCACTGGTCATCCTGCGGAAATACTCCTGGAACGTGAAACGAATCTTCTTGTAATCGCCTCCGG
>CAZUAP010000174.1:0-3642 GCA_964617975.1 uncultured Acetatifactor sp.
CTGCGGGATTATGAACGCACGGGGATTGATGTGGATGGTCTTGTGACCAATCAGCTGTTGATTAATATTTTTGAACATAATACGCCGCTCCATGACGGGGCGGTTATCATACGCGGCAACAGGATTACCTCTGCTACCTGTTACCTGCCGCTCTCTGACAATCTGCATCTGGGCAAGGAGCTTGGAACCAGACACCGCGCCGGAGTGGGTATCTCTGAGGTTACGGATTCCCTGACGGTGATTGTGTCTGAGGAGACGGGTAAAATCAGCGTTGCCTACGAGGGGGAGCTCTCCCGGGATTTGGATGCGGAGTCGCTTAGGACCCGCCTGCAGCAGATTCTGAACAGACAAAACGGCGAGGAGAATAAACCGAAACGCAGGCGGAAAGGAAAGGACAGGTTGAAGAATGAGAAAAAGATTGCTGAATAACTGGGGTCTGAAACTCATATCTCTGGTGTTGGCTTTTCTGCTCTGGTTTCTGGTGATACAGATTGGTGATCCCAAGGATGACCGGGATATAGGAACGATTCAGGTCAAGTTGGTAAATACGGAACTTTTGGATAAGGCAAACAAGGTGTATGAGGTTTTGGACAATACGGATACTGTCCGAGTGTCTGTGTATGCGCCCATGAGCGTGTTCACGCAGCTGCGCAGCAGTGATATCACAGCTGAGGCTGATGTGAGCAAACTCACGGATATCAATACCGTTCCCATCACCTTCACTTCCTCCAATGCCAATGTAGTCTCTATCAGGGGCGGGCATGATGTGGTGCGGCTGAATGTGGAGGACAAGGTCAGCAAATATGTGACACTGGTAAGCAGCACTGAGGGCGATGTGGCGGACGGTTATATGGTATCTTCCCTGACGCCCGACCAAAACCGAATCGAGGTCTCCGGACCGAAATCTGTGGTGGAACAGGTGAAATATGCAGGGGCAAAGATTGATGTGACGGATGCCACAGGCAACTTGACGGCAAATGTGGACATCCGGCTCTATGATGAGGATAACAACGAGGTGGAGCATACCAACCTTGTGAAGAATGTGAACTATGTGAGAATGTCGGTGGAAGTTCTTGCAGTCAAGAACGTGCCGGTGGAGATTGCGGTGTCCGGTACGCCGGATAAGGACTATATGGCAACGGGCGTGGTGGAGAGTGACCCCACTTATGTCAAGATAGCAGGAAGTGCATATACGCTGTCCGGAATCGGTTCCATCGCAGTTCCGGCAGAACAGATGGATTTGACCGGAGCCACAGGCGATGTTGTGAATGTCATCGATATCCGGGAATATCTGCCGGAGAATGTCAAGCTTGCAGACAGCGATTTCTCCGGAAAAGTGACAGTCACAGCTTATGTGGAGCCGATAGAGGAGCTTACGCTCCGGATTCCGATTCAGAATATCACGGTGACCAATCTGCCGGAGAATTTTGAGGCAGAGATTAGTGATTCCGCGGAGACGGTTCTCACATTGGAGCTGTCCGGATTGAAAGAGCAGATAGACCCGTTGCGGCAGGAAAGCCTGAACGGTGAGGCAGATATTTCCGCCTGGATGACGAAACAGGGGATGACAAAGCTGCGAGCAGGTAACTATAGCATTCCTGTGACATTTGAGTTGGATGACTCCATCACGATTCAAGATTCACCCACGGTGCGAGTCATTATCAAAGAAACGGCTGAGTAATATGGAATTAAAGAAAACTATGAAATCAGGTGCTGCGGCACCGGAATAGAGGTTGTATATGTCTAGATTATTTGGAACGGATGGAGTGCGCGGCATTGCAAACGAGGAGCTGACTCCGACACTTGCCATGCAGCTGGGTCAGGCAGGAGCCTATGTACTGACGAAGGAGAAGGAGCACAAGCCGACCCTCATGGTCGGATGTGACACCAGAATATCGGGGGATATGTTGGCGAATGCCCTGATGGCGGGGGCGTGCTCTGTTGGAGCGAACTGTATTTATGTGGGGGTGATTCCCACGCCTGCAGTGGCATATCTCACACAGAAATACAAGGTGGATGCGGGGGTTGTCATATCGGCATCCCACAATCCGGTGGAGTTCAACGGCATTAAATTTTTTGATGGAGACGGCTATAAGCTCCCGGATGCCATGGAGGACGAGATTGAGGCAATGATTCGCGGCAATATGTCCGGCATTAAATTTCCCATCGGTCCCGGCGTAGGCAAAATCAAATATCGGACGGATGCCCGTGAGGAGTATATCAATCATGCCATGAATTCCGTGAATGTGAATCTGACGGGGTTGAAGATTGTGGTGGACTGCGCGGAAGGCGCTTCTTACTACACTTCGGTGGAAACCCTGAAGGAGCTTGGCGGTACCGTGGTTGCCATACATAACAATCCGGACGGAACCAATATCAATGCAAATTGCGGTTCCACCCACATGGAGGAGCTGCAGGCGAGAGTAGTCTACGAGAAGGCGGACGTAGGTCTGGCTTTTGACGGAGATGCGGACAGACTTCTGGCGGTGGATGAGAACGGGAAGATAGTTGATGGCGACCAGATTATGGCGATTATCGGAAATTATATGAAACAGCATGGAAAGCTTGCCAAGGACACCATCGTGGCGACTGTTATGAGCAATCTGGGATTTTTCCTGATGGCGGAAAAACATGGCATTGCCATGGAGAAGACCAAGGTGGGTGACCGCTATGTGCTGGAGCGCATGAAAGAGATTCATGCCAATCTGGGCGGTGAACAGTCGGGACATATCATCTTTCTGGATGAGAATACCACCGGCGACGGACTGCTCAGTGCGCTGCATCTGTTGCAGGTGATGGTGGATACCGGAAATTCCCTGTCCGAGCTTGCTTCCATTATGGAGGTACTTCCTCAGGCGCTTGTGAACGCCAAGGTTGCCAATCACAAGAAGGATAAATATATGGAGTATCCGGAGATTGCGGATGCCATTGCAAAGCTGGAGAAGAAATTTGCCGGCGAGGGCAGAGTGCTGATTCGCCCCTCCGGGACAGAGCCTCTGGTGCGCGTGATGATTGAGGGAAAGGACCAGACCGTCATTCAGGAGGAAGCCGAGAAACTGGCAGGACTGATTCAGGATATTATGTTCTAAAAAATATCTTGTGTATATATTTTAATCATGCTATATTTAAGATAAAGATTGGAGGGCAGGCAATATGGTGAGCCAGAAAGTAGTTATCAAGAACCCTACCGGCTTGCATCTGAGACCGGCGGGTATCCTATGCAAGGAGGCAATGCAGTTTAAATCACTAATTACGTTTACATTTCGAGAAAATACTGCCAATGCAAAGAGTGTACTGAGTGTGTTGGGTGCTTGTGTCAAGTGCGGTGATGAGATTGAATTCGTATGTGAGGGCGAAGATGAAGCAGAAGCCTTACAGACGTTGGTTGCAGCCGTTGAGAGCGGCTTGGGAGAATGATTGACAGCTCATCCTTTGGATGAGCTGTTGTTTTCCTATAGAAAAAATGGAGGACTTACAGAAGAATATAGAAGATGAAGAAAGAGGAGCAGCAGACATGTTAAATTATCAGAGATATCAAAGAAATCCTGTGATGGACTATCCTGAGAGGGAATGGCCCGACAAAGAAATCACCAAGGCACCTATTTGGTGCAGTGTGGATTTGCGGGATGGCAATCAGGCGTT
>CAZUAP010000175.1:0-3610 GCA_964617975.1 uncultured Acetatifactor sp.
GTTTCAAAAAAGCAACTGGAACGCTATTCTTCGCCAAGGATTTTCCTTAATTTAGGCTCTCCTTCCGTTGATACATAAATCAATGCCTTATTGCCAAACACAAAGTGAAGTTTCTTGCCCATATACTCATAAAAGTTCATACCGTTGTAGGAATAGAATAAATTTCATCTTTAGAAGGAGTGGTGAAAGGAATTCGCAGAAAAGCCGGGACATCACATCCCGGCTTTCGCATACTCATATTTTGTTTCTATTTTATCTATATCATTATTGCACTGCCAGATTGGAGTATCCCATCAGGCTCTCATCCACGGCTCTCGCCGCCTCTCTGCCCTCGCGGATAGCCCAGACTACCAGCGACTGCCCTCTGTGCATATCGCCCGTCACAAACACATTATCCACGCTGGTCTGGTACTTTCCTGCCTCCGTCTTTACGTTGGTGCGCTCGTTCAACTCCACGCCGAAGGCCTCCGCAACGTAGCTCTGCGTACCCAGAAATCCCGCTGCGATGAGCACGATATCCGCATCCAGCACCTGCTCGCTGCCTGCAATCTCCTGCATATTCATGCGTCCGGTCTTTTCATCCTTCACCCAGCTCAGCTTCACGATTTTAACCGCCTTCAGCCTGCCGTCCTTGTCCTTGATAAACTCCTTCACCGTGGACTCATAGATGCGAGGGTCGTGACCGTACAGGGCGATTGCCTCCTCCTGACCGTAATCCGTCTTGCACACCTTGGGCCATTCGGGCCAGGGATTGTTCTCCGCTCTCTTGTCAGGTGCCTTGGGCATCATCTCAATCTGGGTCACGCTCTTTGCTCCGTGTCGGATGGAGGTGCCCACGCAGTCATTTCCGGTGTCACCGCCCCCGATAATCACCACGTGCTTTCCCTTGGTATCCACATAAGTCTTATCCGCAAAATCGGAATCCAGCAGGCTCTTGGTGTTTGCCTTGAGGAAATCCACCGCAAAATAGATGCCTTTCGCATCCCTGCCCGGTGCCTTGATATCTCTGGGATTGGAGGCACCGCAAGCCAACACGACCCTGTCAAAATCATGCAGCAGCTTATCCGCTTTCAAATCCTTGCCCACATTCGTTCCGGTGACAAAGGTAATCCCTTCCTCCTCCATGATTTTTACTTTCCGCTCCACAATCTGTTTCTCCAGCTTCATATTCGGAATGCCGTACATGAGCAGGCCTCCCACTCTGTCGGAGCGCTCGAACACCGTGACCTGATGTCCCCTTCTGTTCAACTGGTCTGCCACTGCCAGACCGGAGGGACCGCTGCCCACCACCGCCACGGTCTTGCCGGTGCGCACCTTGGGCGGCTGCGCCTTGGCGTAGCCCTCTGCGTAAGCGTTTTCTATGATGGCATATTCATTCTCTTTGGTAGATACCGGGTCACCGTTTAAGCCGCAGGTACAGGCTGCCTCACACAGGGCGGGGCAAACTCTGGAGGTAAACTCCGGAAAATTGTTCGTCTTTCTCAAACGATTATAAGCCTGCTCCCAGTTGCCGGTGTAGACTAAATCATTCCACTCCGGCACCAGATTGTGCAGGGGGCATCCGCTTGCCATGCCGCAAATCATCATGCCCGACTGGCAGAAGGGCACACCGCACTCCATGCAGCGCGCGCCCTGCAGCTGCTGTTTTTCCTTGGACATATGCTTGTGAAACTCATTAAAATGCCTGACTCTGTCTTTCGGAGCCTCCGCAGCGCTGACTTCCCGTTTATATTCCATAAAACCGGTTGGTTTTCCCATCTTTTTATCCTCCTTACTTCCTGGTATTGGCGTAAAATGCCTCTATCTGTGCCTGCTCTGCGCTCAGCCCTTTTTCCTCCATCTGTACGATGGTCTTTAACACTCTCTCGTAATCATGAGGAATAATCTTCTTGAACTTGGGCAGATATTCGCTGAAATTGTCCAGCACTTCCTTGCCCTTTGCAGAGTTGGTCAACGCCACGTGCTCCTGAATCATGGACTTTAACTCCAGCACATCATACTTGGAGGTAATCTCGTTGGAGGATACCATCTCCTTGTTCAATCTCTTGTAGAGGTCATTGTTCTCATCCAGCACATACGCGATACCGCCGCTCATGCCTGCGGCAAAGTTCTTGCCGGTACTTCCCAGAACCACCACGCGTCCGCCGGTCATATATTCACAGCCGTGGTCGCCCACGCCTTCCACCACCGCAGTGGCTCCGGAGTTTCTCACGCAGAAACGCTCACCGGCAACACCGTTGATGAAGGCTTTTCCGCTGGTTGCTCCGTAGAGCGCCACATTTCCGATGATAATGTTCTCCTCCGCCTTGAATTTGCTGCCCTGCGGAGGATATACCACCAGTTTGCCGCCGGAGAGACCTTTGCCGAAATAGTCATTGGAATCTCCCACCAGCTCCAGGGTGAGTCCCTTGGGGATAAAGGCTCCGAAGGACTGTCCGCCCGCGCCTCTGCACAGCACATGATAGGTATCCTCATCCACATTATCGCCCAGCTTTCTCGTAATCTCACTTCCCAGAATCGTACCGAAGGCGCGGTCTGTGTTGGAGACTTCCACCTCGATGCTGCGTTTCTGTCCGGAGGCAATCGCCTTGCCAAGCTGCTTTAACAGCACCTTTTCATCCAAGGTCTTTTCCAGCTCAAAGTCATACACCTGCTTCGGGTCAAAGGTCACCTTCGCCTTGCTGCCCTCATAGGGATTGGACAAAATATTCGTCAAGTCAATCTTTTTCTGACGGTCTGTCAGATTGTCTTTCACCTTCAGCAAATCTGACCTGCCCACCAGCTCATCCACTGTGCGCACACCCAGCTTTGCCATATATTCGCGAAGCTCCTGTGCGATAAACTTCATGAAGTTCTCCACATACTCCGGTTTCCCCTTGAAATTCTTGCGCAGCTCCGGATTCTGGGTAGCCACACCCACGGGGCAGGTATCCAGATTGCAGACTCTCATCATCACACAGCCCATGGTCACCAACGGTGCGGTGGCAAAGCCAAACTCCTCCGCTCCCAATATCGCTGCAATCGCCACGTCACGACCGCTCATAAGCTTACCGTCCGTCTCAATTCGGACTTTATTTCTCAGCCCGTTCATAATCAAGGTCTGGTGCGTCTCCGCCACGCCCAGCTCCCACGGCAGTCCTGCATTGTGAATGGAGCTTCGGGGGGCTGCGCCGGTGCCGCCGTCATAGCCGCTGACCAGAATCACCTGAGCGCCCGCCTTGGCAACACCTGCTGCCACAGTTCCCACACCTGCCTCCGAAACCAGTTTCACGGAGATGCGGGCATCCTTGTTGGCATTCTTTAAATCATAAATTAACTGCGCCAAATCCTCGATGGAGTAGATATCGTGGTGAGGCGGCGGCGAAATCAATGCCACGCCCGGCGTGGAGTGTCTGGTCTTGGCAATCCAGGGATATACCTTGCCTCCGGGCAGATGTCCGCCCTCGCCGGGCTTTGCTCCCTGCGCCATCTTAATCTGCAGCTCCTGGGCACTCACCAGATAACGGCTGGTCACACCGAAACGTCCGCTTGCCACCTGCTTGATGGCGGAACAGCGGTTCAGACCGTCCGGGCCCACCGTCAGTCTCTCCAGCTCCTCACCGCCCTCGCC
>CAZUAP010000176.1:0-3538 GCA_964617975.1 uncultured Acetatifactor sp.
CAAAGTCCAGAACGACAATCATTTCTCTTTCCATGGTACTCTCCTTCTATTTGATACTTCTATCTATAGTGCTCCTTGCCTTATCCCAAGTATTAGGTAATTGCAGAAACTATAAATAACAGTTCCCAAAACTCCAATGCACTTCAATTATAAATGCAGGAATATCACTTGTCAAACCATGACACTGTTTCGTCCAAAGGTTTCTTCAAACTTGCTGCTAAAACTCGGCAAAATACTCGTCCAGCCAAAGCATTCTCTCCTCCTGATACGTCACAATCTGCTCAATATCCGTAGACATCTGAAAATCAGGCCAGCGCTCATTTTCCCGGGAAACAACCCCTGCATTGACCAGATAGTCCTGATTATCCTGCAAAAGTTTCAGGATGGCATCCGTGCTGAGAAAGGTCTCGCGGCAGGCATTCCAGCGTTCCTGCAAAAGCGGTCTGACCACCTCCGGTTTGGTATCTCTCAGGAACGGAACTGCTGCCTCCTCATACACCACCGTCACGTCATCCCTGAAACCTCCACCTACAATTTCGCCGAAGGTCAAATCCAAATCCCAGGGAATCTGGCGCATCCTATAGGTGCCGTCCTCACTGACATCCGCTGCGAAATACATATTTCTGAAATAGTTGTCGCTGCCGCTGATAGTCATATTAAACAGGAGCACATCTATAGCGTTGGAGAGATACAGTTTGTCCTCTGCCGGTCTGTCATCCCCTGCCTCATGATAAAAGGTATTCAGATAATCCCGCATGGAATACCATACCTTTTCATAGTTTGAAATAACATCCGGGTAACGGATGCGGATGTAGGTCATCAGTCTCCATTGGTGGTCGATGGCATATTGGATATCCTCATCCTCCGGCACCAGCCAGTTGGTCGATTTATAGAGGACATCATTGTTATCCAACTCCAGTTTCTTAGAATCCACAGGCTCCATCAGCCCATAAAGCCCCACATAATCGTTATCCACGATGAGCTCCAGATATTCCATTCGCGGACCGGATTCATTTACCTCATCATTGGACGCTGCGAATTGCTCCCAAATCTGACAGGCTGTTTTCTCCCGAATCTTTTTTGTATCTGCCACCATCCCCTTCAGTTTCCAGCTATTGTCAGAACGCATTCCCAGCAGAGAAACATTCAACTTTTCCCCGCGCGCGTCCAGCAGACTCAAGGAATAGCTTTTCTTGTCAAAAGAGGAACTGGAATCTCCCCTTAGATTATATCGCACACCGGATTCCGTAATCTCATAGGTTGTGACCCCCACACCGGGATTAAAAACCTGCATCGTGCCATACCAGAGGGTATCCGCTTCATAGCAATAACGGTCAGGGTCAATATCATACTCTCCCAAATCCTGTTCCTCAGAACGCTCGGTGGAGATGGTCATCACAGGCATACCGCTCACTACCAGCGACAGTTCATAATAACACGTATCTTCCACCAGCCATATGGTAAAAATATGATTGTCGCGGATGCTCCCCGCCTTATCCTCCCATGCCTCGTCCGGCAGAGTACACAGAAATGCTCCCTGGGATTCCGCAGTGAGCTCTCCAATCCATTCCTCCACCTGAAAATCCTGCGCCAGATAAAGGGTACCGTCAGCCGTGTAGGGCATCAGGGTCTGTCCGAAACAGACTCCCGGATTCTGCTGTGAGGTGAGTTTTTCCTTTCCCTCCAAGCAGGTCAGACTCTCCACCACCGGGATGCCCATAATCCTGTCTATATAAGGTACTGGCACCTGGTTTTCCCTATATATTTTCACACAAAACAAGCCTGTCAAAAACAATATTGCAAGGAGACTTCCTCCCAGCACAAGTCCTATTTTTCTTTTTCTCATGTCCTCTTGCCTTTAAGTATCTGCCTTTAAATGCCTGTCTTTAAATCGTTGATTCGCCGTCATGGGAGAGTAGCGACACAGACTCCACTTTCGGAAGCGCATTGATGGCTCTCACCATCTGAGCCTCATCTTTTTTGATGCGCAGCTCCACAACCATATCCATACCGTTTTGAGTCAGATTTCTGGACTTAATGTGGAAATATTTGGCATACTCAGACAAAATGCGCTGTACCTCATCCTCCACCTTATCATCGCTGGCACTGAGCACCAGAAGCATAGGTGCATGGAATGTAGGAAAGAAATCCAAGAGCAGAATCACAACTGTCACGCACAGGGAAAGCATCACTGCCATACCATAAAGCCCCGCGCCGCAGATAATACCTACCGAGATGGACCAGAACAAAAATACCAAATCCATGGGGTCCTTCACCGCAGTTCTGAAACGGACAATAGACAGAGCACCCACCATGCCCAAAGAGATAACCACACTGGACTGAATCGCCAGAATGATGGCTGCTGTAATCATAGCCATGGCAACCAGTGATATGTTAAAGCTCTTGGAGTAAAATGCTTTTCTTGACACCAGACGATATACCATATACAGGTAAACGCCAAGGAGCGCCGTCACTGCTATGGTCAATGCCACAGAAGTGATACTGAAATCAGACACGTTTACTCCCTCTAAAAATGATTTCTTCAATACGTCCTTAAATCCCATAATTTTTCTCTCCTATACACAGTAATCTTTTGCAAATCTGCGCGCCGTATAATACTTAGAAAATGCGGTCTGATGCAGGTTGTCGAGCTGTAGCTCGTTGTAAATATAATTCGGAAGCAGTTCATCATACTTGACTTCCAGAAGGTGCATCCCTGCAGGCATCACCGGTCTTCCATAAATCCGGGGTTCCAAAAAATCCTGCACCCGGGAGGTGGCAGCAATATTGCGGTCAAAGGTGATGCGCACATTTCCTGTCCGGTACAGATAGGGCTCCCTCTCATACTCCACAATCACCTTGGGTCTGTAAAGACGAGTGCGATAATGAAGAAAAAATTTGTTCAGTACCGACTCACCATTGTTCTCCGGCATGGTGAAAGTCCCCTGCAGAATATCTCTGCACTGCTGCTGCGTAAGATTACAGGCAAATTTATGATTTTTGCCATTTATCTTCTGCTTACATTCCAGAACAATCACATCTGTACTGCCGTCATAGAGCCGGATGCGGAACTTCTCACGATGGTCTACACCATCCTCATTTTCATAATAGCAGGAATCCTGATAATCATCAAAATAGACACTTCTCACGGTATATTTGCCGTCCGGTCCTGCATAGGGATCCCGGGGACATAAATGCCTGATGCGGAATTCCAGCAGGCGAAGCTGCTGCTCACTGCATTGATATTTCAATTCGTTACGGTACTTTATCTGCTCCATAGGTTCCCCGTTTCTGTCGGTACTGTTTCATTTCTGATGCGCACATTTCACCTTTTTACCTTTGAATCATTCTATCATATCTGACATTTTTCTACAATCCCCGTATGGAAACTGACTGTCTCGTCATAAATCTCCGTCTCCACTGTATGCACATCTTTTCAAAATAGTATTTCCCTATCCCATCAAATACATTCTAATTTCACGCTCCGCTTGTCAGCTCCTCCAGGGTTCCAAAGCTATAGCCCATCTTCTCCCATTTT
>CAZUAP010000177.1:0-3482 GCA_964617975.1 uncultured Acetatifactor sp.
TATTCGGTAACTATTCGGAATGGCAGCCGCAGTAGCTGTGTAGCTTGCTCCGATTAGTTACCGTATCCCTTTGTAATGAGGAGCAGATTATGAAAACAATAAGGAAATGGAGCAGTTTTGCCTTTTGCATGGCAGTTTTTGCATTGGTTCTGGGGATGAAGGCGGAGGCTGCGGAAGTGGAAACCATCAAGCCCGGGGTCTACGCGGGGGATATTGATTTGTCCGGTAAGACCACAGCGGAGGCAGCGGAGGCAATCGAGGCCTACGTGGAGAGCCTGAATACCGTGGAGATTACGCTGGAAGCTGCCGACAACCACGAGGTGACGGTGACGGCGCAGGATTTGGGCATGAGCTGGGCAAATACGGATTTGCCGGAAGAAGCGGTGCAGCTCGGCAGGAAGGGAAATGTCATTGAGAGGTATAAGATTCTCAAGGATTTGGAGCATGAGAATTTTTCCTACGATATAGAGCTGGACTTCGATGTGGAGGCGATTAACGCCATATTGGCTGAGAAGTGCGTGAAATATGACCAGAAGGCAATAAATGTCTCTTTGAAGAAGGGCTCTGATGGAAAGTTTCAGGTGGTGGACGGTCAGGTAGGATATGTGCTGGATGTAGAGACCTCCATCGACAAGGTATACGATTATCTCACAACACAGTGGAATCATCAGGCTTGCAATATTGCGCTTGATATTGTGGAGGAACAGCCTCAGGGCAGCGCAGAGGAGCTGGCGGAGGTAAAGGATTTGCTGGGCAGTTTCACCACGTCCTACAGCACTTCCGGTTCATCCCGCTGTGCCAATGTGCAAAATGGCTGTTCCCTGATAAACGGAACAACTCTGTATCCCGGGGAGGAATTTTCCACCTATGAGGCGGTGTCTCCTTTTTCCGAGGCAAACGGATATTACATGGCGGGTTCTTACATGAACGGCAAGGTGGTGGACAGCCTCGGCGGCGGTATCTGCCAGGTGTCTACAACTCTTTACAACGCCGTGCTCAGGTCTGAGCTGGAGGTGACGGAGAGATTTAACCATTCCATGATTGTTTCGTATGTAGACCCCTCAGCTGATGCGGCTATCGCGGAAAGCTCCGGCAAGGATTTTAAGTTTGTCAATAATCTGGACTATCCTATCTATATCGAAGGGTACACAGAGAATAAGAAGATTACCTTCAATATTTATGGCAAGGAGACCAGAGATGCGGGTCATTCCGTGAAATACGAGAGTGAGGTGCTGGAGGTGATAGAACCTACCACCGACCAGATTTATGCGGACTCCTCCAAGCCCATCGGGTACATTGTCTCCGACAGTGCCCACACCGGTTACAAGGCGCGGCTGTGGAAGGTGGTCACGGAGAACGGTGTGGAGGTCAGCCGGGAGCAGATTAACAGCAGCAGCTACAAAATGACACCGAGGAGCGCAACGGTGGGAACTGCCACGGACGACGCCAACGCGTATAATGAAATAATGGCGGCTATCGGAACAGGCAGTATTGACCATGTGAAAAATGTTATCAGTATGCTCACCACACCCCAGACGGTTGTAGTCGGCGAGGAATAACAAATTTGTGCCTTCGGTCAAAGCCTGCAGGTTACGGAAAGGCATGGATATTTTATGAAAATCGGCAAAATATCGGAAAATGCTATGAAGCGTTCCATATTGCAACAGATAAAAACCAAACGTGAAGAAATAATTATTGGCGCAGCACCAGGGGTAGACTGCGCCATTTTTTCGCTTTTTTCTGAAAATGTCATGATTTCCTGCACGCAGGACGGGGAGCTGAAAATTGCATTGCAAAACTGTGCCAACATTCTGGCGGCGAGAGGCGCGGAAGGTCTGGCGGTATCTCTGAGCATCCTTCTTCCCGCGGATGGGCAGGAGGAGACGCTGAAGAATCTCATGGCGGAGGCGGAGCATTTCTGCGCCGGCTTGCAGATGCAGATTGCGGAGGCGCGGGGCAGAGTGACGGAAGCGGTTGTCCGGCCCTTCGTGACAGTGACGGCTTACGGGAGACTGTCGGAGCCTTTGGAATCCGCACAGAAAGCGGCATATCACACGGTCAAGGCGGCAAAGCCGGGACAGGATATTGTGGTGAGTAAATGGATTGGGCTGGAGGGCACCGCGATTCTGGCAGGGCGGCACAGGGATGGTATTCTGGAGCGCTACCCGGCGTGGCTTGTGGATGAGGCGGCGGGATTTGACCGATATCGGTCTGTTTTGCCGGAGGCCGCAGTTGCGATAAAGTCCGGCGTGTGCGCCATACACAATGTTTCCGAGGGAGGGATTCTGGCTGCCCTCTGGGAGCTGGCGGAAGGTGCGGGCGTTGGACTGACCATAGATTTAAAAAAGCTGCCCATCCGGCAGGAGACAGTGGAAATCTGCAATCATTGCAATGTCAATCCCTATGAGCTGCTTTCAGGCGGATGCCTGCTCATGACAACCACAGATGGATTGGGACTTGTGACAGCATTGCAGCAAAAAGAAATTCCCGCGGTTGTGGTGGGAAAAACTACAGACAGTAAGGACAGGCTGATTCTCAACGAGGACGAGGTGCGGTATCTGGACCGTCCCCATGAGGACAGCATTTATGAGAAAGGTTTTGAAGAAAAGGCTGCCACGGCAGCAGAATGAGAGGAAACAAGAATGCGAGAGGAATTATTGGCTATTATCGAGAAAAACAGCCGCATTGATTTGAAGGAGTTAGCCGTTATTCTCGGCGTGGAGGAAATTGATGTGGTGAACGAGCTGCAGGCTCTGGAGGAAGAAGGAGTTATCTGCGGATATCATACCCTGATTAACTGGGAAAAGACTTCGCTGGACAAAGTGACTGCGCTGATTGAGGTGCGCGTGACACCCCAGAGGGGACAGGGGTTTGACAATGTTGCCGAGCGCATCTACAAATATCCCGAGGTGCGCAGTGTGTATCTGATTTCCGGCGGTTTTGATTTGATGGTGATTCTGGAGGGCAAGACCCTGCGAGAGGTTTCCACCTTTGTGTCCGATAAGTTGGCGCCGCTGGAGCCGGTGCTCTCCACGGCGACACACTTTATTTTGAAGAAATACAAGGACCATGGCACAATCTTTACGCAGAAATCCGACGATGAAAGGGAGATGATTACACCATGAGAAACCCCTTAGCAGACAAAGTAGTTGATATTAAGCCCTCCGGCATCCGGAAGTTTTTTGACATCGTCAGCGAGATGAAGGATGCAATTTCCTTGGGCGTGGGCGAGCCGGATTTTGACACCCCCTGGCATATTCGTGATGAGGGTATCTATTCTCTGGAAAGAGGACGTACCTTTTACACCTCCAACGCGGGCTTGAAGGATTTGCGCCAGGAAATCTGCAATTATATGAAACGCAAAAATAATATTGAGTATGACTGGGCAAAGGAAGTACTGATAACAGTGGGCGGTTCCGAGGCAATCGACATCGGACTGCGGGCTATGATTAACCCCGGGGATGAGGTGCTGATTCCCCAGC
>CAZUAP010000178.1:0-3431 GCA_964617975.1 uncultured Acetatifactor sp.
TTAAAACATCATCGCCAGATTTCCTTCCTGCGCCTGATATTGCTGGTGCTTTTTTTGATTGTATGGGAAGCGAGTGCACGCACAGGCATCATCGACAGTTTCTTTTTCTCCAGTCCCAGCAAAGTGCTGACCTTGTTGGGGCAGATGTGTGCCGACCACAGTATCTTTGAGCATATCGGCATCACACTGTTTGAGACACTGCTCAGTTTCCTGCTGGTGTTTATCGTGAGTCTCGTCACCGCCACACTATTATGGTATTCTCCTAAGCTGTCTGAGATTCTGGAGCCCTATCTGGTGATTTTGAACAGTCTGCCCAAATCCGCTCTGGCGCCGCTTTTTATCGTATGGCTGGGCACGGGAACCACCACCATCATCGTTGCCGGAATCTCCGTTGCCGTATTTGGCTCCATCATCAGCTTTTATACTGCTTTCAAGCAGTGCGACCCCGAGAAAATCACACTGATTTATACGCTGGGCGGCACCAAACGCGATGTGTTCCACAAGGTGGTTTTGCCCGCCTCCATCCCGCTCCTTCTGAGCACCACCAAGGTCAACATCGGGCTTGCCCTAGTGGGCGTTATCATAGGCGAATTTCTGGCGGCAAGAAGGGGACTTGGCTACCTGATTATCTACGGTTCGCAGGTATTCCAGCTGAATCTTGTCATCCTGAATATATTGCTTTTGTGCATCATCGCCATGGGTTTCTACCAAGGCATTCAGCTGATTGAGCATCGCATCCGGAAAAAGATGCAGCTGTGAGCTCCGCCTTACAGATATACCTTTTCAATGGAGCAAAAATCCCGCAGACATATGTCCGCGGGAATCCTACATACCATCATCATAATCTGTATCTTTCAACTGAAACACAATAATACAAGCACAATAAACTAAACAAAAAAGCTGAAAATGGGACTCGAACCCACGACCCCTTCATTACGAGTGAAGTGCTCTACCAACTGAGCTATTTCAGCATTGCGGTGCAGTCAAAACGCAACCGACAAAGTACATTATAATAGGTGTAAGATAATTTTGCAACATGAATTTTAAAAAATTCTCATTTGAACTCAACTGTTCAAATTTGAACTCATCTGTTCAGACTTGCCGCATATGCACATCCAACTGATTGAAGGGAATCTCTATGCCCGCTTCATCCAACACGTATTTGCAATTTTCTGTGATTCGCCATTTTCCCTCCCAGTAATCCTCATTGGTAAACCAACAGCGCACATTCAGCTTGATGCCGGAATCCGCAAGCTCATCCACAAACACGAGCATATCCCTGTTTTTCATGGTCTTTTCGTCCTGGCGAAGCATTTCTGTCAGCACATCCTTCGCCTTTTTCAAATCCGCTCCATAAGAGATGCTCACAGGCACATCGACTCTGCGGCAATATCTGGCAGTCACATTTACAATACTGTTGTTCGCCAGATTCCCGTTGGGAAGCACAATCAGCTTATTGTCCGGCGTCACCAGTCTGGTATAAAAAATCTGGATTTCGGACACTTCGCCCTCTTTCCCCGTGGAGCTCTCAATGATATAATCTCCCACCTTAAAAGGCTTCAAAAGCAGAATCAGCACACCGCCCGCCAGATTGGACAGACTCCCCTGCACAGCCAGACCGATTGCAACACCGGCACTTCCCAAAAGAGCCACGATACTTGCGGCATCCACCCCAAAGGAGGCTGCAATCATGAAAGCCAGCACCACATACAATGCCACCTTCAGGAAGGAATCCACAAACTGCGTCACACCGATATCCGCTTTGGTGCGCTCCATTCCTCTCTTTACCACCCTGCGCACAAACTTAATCACCTGTGCACCGATGGCAAAGCAAATGATTGCGAACAGAATGCGTCCTCCCAAATCCAATGCCTTATCCCCGAGGCTCGCCAACGTGTTTTCAACGAAAGTGCTGCTCATTTTATAGGAAAACAAACTCATTTACCGGTCTCCTTTTTTGATTTTCTGACTCCGGATGTCTTGACTCCGGATTTCTTGACTCCGGACGTCTTGACTCCGGACGTCTTTTTCTTCATCACCGGTGTATTTTTGCGAATGCGCTCCTCGATTACTTTAGTCAGCTCCTCCTCCGTGTAGGGGATAAACTGCAAAATACTCATAGACTGCGCCGCCAGTCTCACAGTGATGGACTGTCTCCTGTCATCCCACTCCGTATCGGTTGCAGCCTTGACGCGGCTGTTCACCACGCCGTTTCCCCCATATTTAACCGCATCCGTATTGAAAATTTCCTTATATTTGCCCTCATAGGGAACGCCTGTGGTAATCTCCTTCTCCACGCCCGAGAAATTTGCCACCACCAAAAGAACCTCCTCCGGCTCCTCCGTCTTGCGCAGGAAAGTGAGGTAACAGTCATTGGCGGAAATATTGTTAATCCACTCAAATCCCGCCGGACTGTCATCCAATTCATATAACGCCGGATAAGTGCGGTACATCTGATTCAAATCCTTCATCAGCTCCGCAACACCTGCGTGTTCCGGATATTGCAATAAATCCCATTGCAGTCTGCGCCCTTCATTCCATTCATCAAACTCAGCAAAATCCTGCCCCATGAACAGTGCCTTCTTGCCGGGGTGGGTCATCATATATCCGTAAGTCAACCGCAATGCCGCAAACTTATCCTTCCGCTCACCGGGCATCTTGCCCACCAGCGTCGCCTTGCCGTGCACGACCTCATCATGGGAAAATACCAGCATAAATTTCTCGCTGTAGGCATAAATCATGCTGAAGGTCAGCTCGCCGTGGTGATGACTTCTGAAATAAGGGTCGTATTTGATATAGTCGAGGTAATCGTTCATAAAGCCCATATTCCACTTCAAATCAAAGCCAAGTCCATCCTCCTCCAGAGCACCGGTCACCTTGGGGAAAGCCGTACTCTCCTCTGCGATGGAAAGCACCCCGGGATTGCGTTTTTTCATAACAGAATTCAGATGTTTAATCATTTCAATGGCTTCCAGATTCTCCTTGCCGCCATACATATTGGCAACCCACTCGCCGTCCTTTTTACCGTAGTCCAGATACAGCATACTCGCCACTGCATCCATGCGGATGCCATCCGCATGAAACTTCTCCACCCAGAACAGCGCATTTGCAATCAGATAATTGCTCACCTCAGGACGTCCGTAATTGTAAATCAGTGTGCCCCAGTGAGGATGAAGACCCTGTCTGGGGTCTTTATGCTCGTAGAGACAGGTTCCGTCGAAATTGGAAAGTCCATAGGTATCTTTGGGGAAATGTGCAGGCACCCAGTCCAGAATCACGCCAATCCCCGCCTTGTGGAGCTCATTTACAAAATACATGAAATCCTCCGGCTTGCCATAGCGCGCCGTAGGAGCATAATATCCTATCACCTGATAACCCCAGGAGCCGTCCAGCGGGTGCTCCATCACGGGCATCAGCTCCACATGGGTATA
>CAZUAP010000179.1:0-3427 GCA_964617975.1 uncultured Acetatifactor sp.
GTGTAATCACCACATCGCCCTTGGTGGTCTCAAGCTGTCCTGCGAGAATCTTCAGAAATGTGGATTTGCCCGCTCCGTTGGCGCCGATTAAGCCATAGCAGTTCCCTTCTGTGAATTTGATATTTACATCCTCAAATAATGCTTTTTTGCCGATACGTAAGGTTACATTGTTTGCACTAATCATTTTTAAATCCCCTGTTTAATTGTACTTAATAATATGTCATTTCAGGCTACTCTACCTATTATACATAAAACCATTGATTTTTCAAGAAAAATTACACTGCGGACAAGCTGCACATTGTGAGTTTTACAGGGCGCAAATGTAAAGCATATCAGAAAAAGGATTGCCCGTGCCGGAAAATGGGTCTATAATAGTGCCGGAGATTAGATTATGGGCAGTTTACAGACATGGAAAAAATATATATGGCACGGGCTGCCGGTGATGGCGTTCCTTTTGTGGGGAGCGCTTTGCATTACCGGGCAGTTGTGGTACGATGAGGCTTTTTCCGCAGGGATGGTGATGCAGCCCTTTTTGCGACTCGTATATCTCACGGCGGTGGATAATCACTCGCCCTTTTATTACTGTATGCTGAAGATTTTCTACCAGTTGTGCGGAGGGAGCGGGTTTTCGATATTAAAAATTTTTTCTCTCTTGTTTATGCTCGGTTATATGCTTTTGGGCAAATACTATGTGAGAAAACTTTTTGATATGGAGATTTCCATATGGTTTATGCTCTTTTCCCTGCTGATGCCGATTATGTGTGTGCAGGCGGGCAATGTCCGCGTGTATGCCATGGCGTTGTTTTTTATGACTTTGACAGGACTGCTGGCATATGATATTTACAGGGAGGACAGCCGGAAAAATCGGGTGAAAAAGTGGTGCCTATTTTGCATCTCAAGCACCTGCATCGTATATTGCCATACCTTTGCCATGATTCAGACGGTATGGCTGTATCTGCTATTTGCAGCCGCTTTGCTGTGCAGCAGGCAGTATCAGAAGATAAAGGGACTTTTTGCAAGTGGAATTGTCACGGCAGTCTTGTTTTCGCCGTGGCTTTTGGTGACTGCGAAACAGATGGAACTGAGAATGAGCAACGATACCGGTTCCACCTCAGAGCTTGCGGGTCCGGCATCGCTTATCGATTATTGCAGAGAATGGTTTTCCGCGCTGGAGACGCCCATTGACGGAGTGGTGGCTGCCGGGGTCATAGTGGCGGTGGTTCTGTGCGGTTCTGCCTTTTATGCCATGAGAAAAACGAAAAATTATGCGCCGGCGCTGGGTCTGGCGGCATTTTTCCTGACGGCTGTCACCGGCTTTATTATCTCCGTGTCGGTCAATAACTGTTTTCTGGGGAGATATGCCTTCCCGGGATTTGGCTCGCTGATGCTTATGTATGCGGTGGGTATGCAAGCCATAAAACCGCCGGGCGTGAAAGGCTGTGTGCTGGCTGTGATGCTTTGTTGCTTTTTGCTGCAATATAGGTCGGAACTGGCATTGGAATACGACAGTGGACTGGAAACCTATGAGGATTTCTGGAATCAATATGTGGGAGAGGGAGATGTGTTTGTAGGTCCCTACAGGCACACGATTTTCCTGAGTATATATCATCCGGAGACGACATACTATCTCAGCGGTTATGTTCCGGCGTGCCTGCCCTTCCCCAATCTGGAACCTTGCTATGATATGCGGGAGTTGGTGCAGGAGAACTCCAACGTGTGGTATATTGCCTTTGAAGGAGAGAGCCCGGACGATGTGGAGGAAGGAATTGATTATGAAGAAACGTTTTCCTTTCACTATATGTATTATGATTTTGTGATTTATAAAATCATTGGCTGAAAAAGTAGAAAAGTAGAAAAAATAGTAAAAAGCAGTAAAAAGCAGTAAAAAGTAGTAAAGAGTAGTAAAGAGTCAGTAAAGAGGCGGATGTAATGAATGTTTCAGAGATGATTATGATATTGAAAATTGCGGTGATTTTGCTGGCAGCAGCATTGCTTTTGTATCATGCAATGATTCTGCCGCGCATTTTTCACCGACCGAAGATGGCTCCTTTCAAGGAGTGGTTCTATGCCCACAGGGGGCTTCACGATAATGAATCGGATGCCCCGGAGAATTCCATGAAGGCATTTCGGCAGGCAGTGGAGGCAGGATATGGTATTGAGATGGATATCCAGCTTTCCAAGGACCGGATTCCTGTGGTGTTTCACGACTTTACGTTGGACAGGATTTGCCATGTATCGGGAAAGGTGAGTGACTATACCTTTGAGGAGCTGCAGCAGTTTCCGTTGTGCGATTCCGAGGAGCGCATCCCCAGATTTGAGGATGTGCTGGCTATGGTGGACGGCAGGGTGCCGCTCATTGTGGAATTTAAGATTGAGTTCAAAGATTTATCCCTGTGCCCCATCGCGGATCGACTTCTCTCGAAGTATAAGGGAATGTACTGCATGGAATCCTTTAATCCGTTGGGCGTGTGGTGGTATCGATGCCATCGCAAGAGAGTGGCGAGAGGGCAGTTGGCCGATGCATTTTTGGAGGAGGGGCCATACAGGGGACCGATATATTTTATTTTGCAAAATCTCTTGACAAATTTTATCGGCAGACCGGATTTTGTGGCATATAACCACAAGTATCCCCACGGTCTGTCCAGACGCCTGTGCTGCGGTATCTTCGGAGCTGCCGGTGCGGCATGGACAATCAAGAGCGAGGAAGAACTGGAAAACGCTGAAAAATATTTTGATATCTTCATCTTTGAAGGCTTTTTGCCCGGATAATGTGGGGCTTAGAACGCCTGCGGAGCGTCTCGTATTGCGGGATTTTGTATAACATTCACAAAAAAGCGCTAATTGTCAAAAAAATGTCAACTATTGCTTGATATTTATTTCACAGATTGGTATAATATGCATTGAAGTAATAAAACAGATAGCAAATAATTCTATTATTCAGAAAGAAAAGGGAGAAGAAAAGTATGAAGAAATGGGTGTATTTGTTTACCGAAGGCAATGCAGACATGCGTGAGTTACTTGGCGGCAAGGGTGCTAACCTGGCTGAGATGACCAACATCGGTCTTCCCGTTCCTCAGGGTTTCACCATCACGACAGAGGCCTGCACACAGTACTATGAGGACGGTCGGGAGATTAACGATGAAATCCAGGCACAGATTAACGAATATATCGTTAAGATGGAAGAAATCACCGGCAAAAAGTTCGGCGATCTGGAAAATCCCCTGTTGGTGTCCGTGCGTTCCGGAGCCAGAGCTTCCATGCCTGGTATGATGGATACGATTTTGAACCTTGGTCTGAATGAAGATGTTGTTAATGTTATTGCTGAGAAATCCGGCAATCCTCGTTGGGCATGGGATTGCTACAGAAGATTTATTCAGATGTATTCCGACGTTGTTATGGAGGTCGGCAAAAAGCATTTTGAGCAGCT
>CAZUAP010000180.1:0-3424 GCA_964617975.1 uncultured Acetatifactor sp.
AGCGCAGATTCTCGGCGATGGTGCCGGAGAACAGCGTGTTTTTCTGCAATACGACGGCTACTCTCTCCCGAAGGTGAAAGAGCGAGTAGTCACGCACATCTGTGCCATCCACCAGCACCCTTCCCTCGTCCGCATCATACAATCTGGAAATCAGGGACACCAGAGTGGATTTGCCGCTGCCGGTGGAACCGATGATTCCCACGGTCTGACCTGCCCGGATGGACAGATTGATGTGGTCCAATACCTGCTGGTGGTTGCTCTTAAAGTACCTAAAGGACACGTTTTGAAATTCAATGCTCCCTTCCGTCACTTCCTTGTCAGGACAGGCAGCCCCCTCGTCGGACAAATCGATACGGGCATGCAAAACCTCGGAAATACGCCTGTCGGAAGCGGCGGCTCGGGTGCCTTGCAGCACAATGTTTGCCAGAAAGTTCAGGGCAACCAGAATCTGGGACAGATAGGTGATAAAGGCGGTGAGGGTGCCCAGCTCCATATCGCCAAGCATAATCTGTCTTCCGGCAATCCAGACCACAGCGAGGGTGGTGACATTGACGGCGAGGGCCGAGACCGGCTGCATGAGAATCATCATTTTCAGTGCGGAGGTGGTCTTCTGCACCAGCTCTGAGTTGATTTTCGCAAATTTTTGTTTCTCGTATTCCTCACGGACAAAGGATTTGATGACACGCTCATTGGTGATGGTCTCGTTGACGCCATTGTTGAGCAGGTCAATTTTTTGCTGCATCTGAGTGTATCGCGGGGAGGCAATCAGGATAATGACCGCTATCGCCAGAGCCAGAACGGGCACCACGATAAGTATGACTTTTGCCAGAGAGGGATTCAGGATAAACGACATGACCAACGCCCCCACAAGCATCACCGGACTGCGGAAAAATCCGCGCAGCAGCGTCTGGGTGAAGTTTTGAATCTGGGAGATGTCGTTGGTGATTCTCGTAATCAAAGAGCCTGTGGAAAAATCATCTATATTGGCAAAGGAAAATTTCTGAATCCGGCGGAAGGTGTCCTCCCGCACACCTGCGGCGAGCCGGGAGGAGCCGCGGATGGCAAAATTGGCACCCAGCACACCGGCAGCCAGCATGATGACCGCGATAATCAGCATATAGACTCCGTTTTGCAGAATGTAGGGAATATCGCCATTGGCGGCGCCCTTGTTGATGATATTGGCGTTGATGTAGGGCAGGATAAATTCGCCGCTCGCCTCGATAATCATAAAAAACGGACCTAAAAGGAAGTTATACCAGTATTTTTTGATACAGGTTTTGTATTTATCCATGGTTATTACACTCCTCCGTCAATACTTATACTGTCAATTATATACTAAAGGAGTTGGTTCCGCAAAGGCAAAAATGTGTTATAATAGACATATTAAAATACAAAGGAGGAAACAAAGATGCAGGAGGTTTACGATTTCTTAAAGCAGTGCGGCACATATTATTTGGCAACGGTGGAGGGCGACCAGCCGAGGGTGCGTCCGTTTGGCACAATCGATATTTTCGAGGGCAAGCTGTACATCCAGACAGGTAAAACCAAAGAAGTGTCAAAGCAGATTCAAAAGAACCCTAAGGTGGAATTATGCGCCTTTGGCGAGGGCAAATGGGTCAGACTGGCAGGCACACTTGTGAGAGATGACCGGGTGGAGGCAAAAACACATATGCTGGACAGTTATCCGAGTTTGAAAGACAGGTATTCCGCAGAGGATGACAACACGGAGGTTCTGTACTTCAAGGATGCGGTGGCAACCTTTGCGTCCTTTATAGACGAGCCGAAGACGATTCAGTTTTAAAGCCGGATTTAATTAGAATATACCGGGAGGAACTGCATGAGAAGCATGAGAAAAGCATTATTTGTTGGTGGGACGGGAACAATCAGCACCGCTGTGGTACAGCGTCTGATAGATATGGGAAATTGGGAAATCTGGCTTATCAACAGAGGTAATCGAGATATCTTCTGCTGTGAAAATGTGAGACAAATCACAGCGGATATCAACGATGAAAAGGATGTGAAAGAAAAGCTGGGGGATTTGACATTTGATACGGTTTGTGAATTTATAGGTTTCACCCGGGAAAATGTGGAGAGGGATTACAGATTGTTTTCCGGCAGGACAAAGCAGTACATTTATGTGAGCAGCGCCTCAGCATACCACAAACCCGCTGCTGATTACCTCATAAATGAAGGTACGACTCTTGCAAATCCCTATTGGCAATATTCCAGAGATAAGATTGCCTGTGAAGAATATTTGATGGAAAAATACCGGACGGAAGGCTTCCCGGTTACGATTGTCAGACCGAGCCACACCTATGGCGAGAGAAGTATTCCGCTGGGAGTTCACGGAAAAAACGGCTCATGGCAGGTTGTCAAGAGAATCAGGGAAGGACGTCCTGTCATCATACAGGGCGATGGAAGTTCCCTGTGGACCGTGACCTATAACAAGGACTTTGCGATAGGTTTTACTGGGCTGATGGGCAACATACATGCCATTGGCGAGGCATTCCAGATTACCGGTGATGAGACCCTGACCTGGAACCAGCTGTACCAGACGATTGCGGATGCACTTGGCGTTGAGCTGCATCCCTACCATGTCGCCTCAGATTTCCTTGCTGCGGTGGGAGAAAAGTATGATTTTGCGGGAAGTCTGCTGGGAGATAAAGCGGTGTCGGTCGTATTTGACAACAGTAAACTAAAACGAATCGTACCGGATATGAGGACAACCGTACCGTTTCATGAGGGTGTAAGAATTGCGTTGGACTATATCGAAAAGCACCCAGAGGAGTGCCAGAAGGAAGACCCGGAATTTGATGAATGGTGCGATAAGGTAATTGCTGCGCTGGAAAACGCAAAAAAAGGAGATTGATATTATGGTAGGACAGGCATTGAACAGTTTTGTGTTTGATAATCCAACAAAGATTTTATTTGGAACCGGTAAATTAGGAGAACTTCATAACGAGGTACTTCCGGGAAAGAAGGCGCTTCTTCTTACTTCCGCGGGAAAGTCACATTTTAACAATGGAAGTTTTGACAAGGTGGTTGAGGAACTTAACAAGGCGGGGGTAGAGTATATACATCTTGGAAATGTTGTGGAAAATCCTTTGAAGGAGAATTGTGAAGAAGCCGGAAAGTTTGCAAAAGAAAATGGCTGTGACTTTATTGTAGCTCTTGGTGGTGGTGCGGTACTTGATTCCTCCGTTCCGGTATCGATTATGGCAACGAATGATGGAGACCTTTGGGATTATGTATATGGCGGAACCGGTAAGTGCAAGGTGGCACCTAACCAGCCCCTTCCGATCGTTACGGTAGCAACTTCTTCCGGAACCGGCTCTGAGGTAAATGAATGGGGTGTTATCTGTAAAGAGGATACAAATGAAAAGATTGGGATGGGAGACAGAAGATGCAAGCCTGTGATTGCGGT
>CAZUAP010000181.1:0-3415 GCA_964617975.1 uncultured Acetatifactor sp.
CAGGTTGGAACCGGCATGCCCCTGCATGCAGCGGCGCCAGTGAGGCATACTGTCGCACTCAATAATCGGCTCGGAACCGATGGCCGTGGGATAGAGCAGCAGCTCCGCCCCCATGAGCGCCATGCACCGCGCCGTCTCCGGAAACCACTGGTCCCAGCAGATTCCTACGCCGATTCTGCCGTATCTTGTATTCCACACCTTGAAACCGGTATTCCCCGGGGTAAAATAAAATTTCTCCTGATAGAAATGGTCATCCGGGATATGTGTCTTGCGGTACACACCCAGCACACTGCCGTCCGCATCTATCACCGCCACGGAATTGTATGTCACATTGCCTTCCCGCTCAAAAAAGCTGATGGGCAACACAAGCTCCAACTCCTTCGCCACCTTTTGAAAATGCAGCACCGCAGGGTTTTCCGACACGCTTGTCGCTAAATTATAAGAGTCGTAGCTGCGCTCCTGGCAGAAATACCAGGTCTCAAACAATTCCGGCAGCAGCACAATCTGCGCACCTTTGCCTGCCGCCTCCCGCACCAGCCTGTCCGCGGCAGCAATATTTTCTTCTCTGGAACGGTTACAGTACATCTGCACCGCAGCTACAGTCACATTTTTCATATCGCGCTCATCCCTTTTCTATCTCTATTTCACAATCTGCTGTGTAATGCAGTGGATATTTCCCCCTCCAATCAGGATGTCCCGTGCATAAATCTGCACGACCTCCCTATCCGGGAATAAGCTCTGCAAAATCTCCTTAGCCTTCTCGTCCGCAGGGTCGCCAAACCCGGGCATCACGATATGTCCGTTGGAAATATAAAAATTCACATAGGATGCCGCCAGCCGCTCTCCCGGCGTGCGGGTAGGCTCATCCCAGCAGGCGTCCAAGCCCTCACATTCCTCCGCCGTCATGGTCACAGGTTTCGGCAGAGGCAGCTTATGCACCCGGATGTGCCGCCCTTTGGCGTCCACCGCCCGCTCCAGCGTCTCCAGACACGCCTTGGACATGGCATACTGCACGTCCTGCTCATCCTCCGTCCAAGCCAAAACCACCTCGCCGGGCTTCACGAAAGCACAGATGTTATCCACATGCTCATTGGTTTCGTCGTTATAAATTCCACAGGGCAGCCAGATAACCGTGGATACTCCCAGATATTCCCGCAGTGTCTCCTCTATCTGCTCTTTGGACAGCTCCGGGTTGCGCCCCTTGCTCAGCAGGCAGTTCTCCGTCACCAGACAGGTTCCCTCTCCGTCCACATGAATGGAGCCGCCCTCCAGAATAAAATCCCGCTTGTCATACACATCCTTCTGCAGCAAATCGCAGAGCTTGCGCGCCAGGGCATTGTCCTTATCCCACGGAAAATACAGTCCGTCATAAAGACCTCCCCAGGCGTTAAAGCCCCAGTCTATGCCCCGGATATCCACTCTCTCATCCCCCGTCCGGCAGTCCCTCACCACAAAGGTGGGTGCGTAGTCTCTCGCCCAGGCATCATTGCTGGACATCTCCACCACACGGATATGCTCCGGAAGCATCGCCCGGGCGTTGTCGTACTGCCCTGCGCCGGCACATACCGTCACTTCCTCCGAGCGGGCAATCGCCTCCGCCACCTGCACAAACGCCTTGCGCGCGGCATATCCGCCATACTGCCAGGAATCGGCTCTCTCCGGAAAAATCATAATGCAGCCCTTGTGCGGCTCATATTCTGCCGGCATATGATAGCCGTCCGCCACAGGAGTGGTATCTTTCAAGATTCTCATAATCTGTCCTCATAATCTGCTTTTAAAATCCTCGTACCCAAACTGTTTCCACAGCCGGTATTCTCCGCCTTGGTCTTTCCACACGACAGCAGGCAGCGGCATACCGTTAAAGGTATTGTTTTTGACCATGGAATAAATCGCCATATCTTCAAAGACCAGTCTGTCTCCCGGCTGTAAGGGTGCATCAAAGGAGTAGTCCCCGATGATATCCCCCGCCAGACAGGTGGGTCCGCCCAGCCGATAGGTATAAGCCTTCTCCTCAGGCTCACCGGCTCCCTGAAGGGGCGGCCGATAGGGCATCTCCAGCACGTCCGGCATATGGCAAGCCGCCGAGGTATCCAGAATGGCGATATCCATGCCGTTATGAACCGTCTCCAGCACCGTGGTCACCAGAAATCCCGCATTGAGCGCCACCGCCTCCCCGGGCTCCAGATAAACGTTCAAATCATATTTGTCCTGTATGCGGCGTATACAGTTCTCCAACCGCTCCATGTCATATCCGGGCCGGGTGATGTGATGGCCGCCGCCAAAGTTCAGCCATTTCATTCGCTTGAAAAAGCTGCCGAACTTCCTCTCCACCACCTCCAGCGTCCGCTCCAGCGCATCCGCGTCCTGTTCGCAGAGCGTGTGAAAGTGCAGTCCGTCCAAAAGCTCCAGCAGGGTTCTGGTCTCCCCTGCGCCGCGGCGGTTGGCACCTGCCGCAAATTCCACCAGCGTCACGCCCAGCCGGGAGCCGGGAGCACAAGGGTCATAAATCTCATGTCCCTCCTGCGTGGAGCATTCGGGATTGATGCGCAGACCAATCTGCTTTCCTGCCGCCTTTGCGCGATAGCCGTACTTTTCCACCTGTTTCCACGAATTAAACACGATATGGTCGCAGCACTTCAAAATCTCGGGAAAGTCCTGCTCTCTGTACGCCGGAGAGAAAACATGGTTCTCGCACAGCTTTCCCTTGGCGCGCAGGGGCAGCACCATCTCCTCCATCCCAAGCCTTGCCTCATAAAGACCGCTGGCGGTAGCGCCGCACAGGTATTTTCCAATCATGGGGTACAGCGCGTAGGCGGAAAAAGCTTTCTGCGCCAGCAAAATCTTAGCGCCGGTGCGCTCCATCACACCGTGCAAAATCTTTAAATTCTTCTCAATCAATGCCTCATCCACCACATAACAGGGTGTGGGCAGCTCCTGAAATTCCATAGCTTTCTCCTGAATCACTCCACCAACACGGGATTTTCCTCCACAACCCAAGGCAGGCCGTATTGATTCAGCGCCTCCATGTAAGGGTCGGGGTCAAACTCCTCCACATTGAACACTCCGGGCTTTTTCCAGATGCCCTCCATCACCAGCTTGGCGCCAATCATGGCAGGCACGCCCGTGGTGTAGGAAATCGCCTGAGAGCCCAGCTCCTTATAGCACTCCTGATGGTCGCAGACATTGTAGATATAGATGGATTTCTCCTTGCCGTCCTTCACACCGGTAAAGATGCAGCCAATGTTGGTCTTGCCTACCGTGCGGGGTCCGAGGGAGGCGGGGTCGGGCAGGAGTGCCTTCAAAAACTGAATGGGCACAATCTCTTTTCCCTCAAAAAGCACCGGGTCTGTGCGCAGCATTCCCACATTTTCCAGACATTTCATATGAGTCAGATAGCTCTGACCGAAGGTCATAA
>CAZUAP010000182.1:0-3380 GCA_964617975.1 uncultured Acetatifactor sp.
CGGCATGGCATTGTAGATGCTCGCCCTCATACCGCCCACGGTTCTATGTCCTTTGAGATTTTCAAATCCAGCCTCTTTCGCTTCTTTCACAAACTTCGCATCCAGCTCCTCGTTGCCGGTGACAAAGGGAACATTCATCAGAGAACGATCCTCCTTGCGCACAGTGCCCTTAAAGAGCTTGCTCTCATCCAGGAAATCATAGAGGATTTTCGCCTTCTTCTCATTGCGCTCCTTCATCACTTCCAGACCGCCCATCTTCTTGAGCCACTTAAACACCTTGCCGCAGATGTAAATGCCATACGCAGGCGGAGTATTGTAGAGGGAACCATTGTCTGCATGAGTCTTATACTTCAGCATGGTGGGTGTGCCGGGAAGCACATCTTCTGTAATCAAATCCTCGCGGATAATGACGATAACCACGCCTGCCGGTCCGATATTTTTCTGCACGCCGCCATAGATAATTCCATATTTCGTCACATCCACCGGCTCAGACAAAAAGCAGCTGGACACATCCGATACCAGAGTTTTGCCCTTGGTATTCGGCAAGGTTTTGAATTTCGTTCCGTAGATGGTATTGTTTTCGCAGATATAAACATAATCTGCATCCTCACTGATAGGCAAATCAGAGCAATCGGGAATATAAGAAAAAGTCTTATCCTCTGAGCTTGCAATCTTATTTGCCTTACCGAAAATCTGAGCCTCCTGATAGGCCTTCTTAGCCCACTGACCGGTCACAATATAGTCAGCCACCTTGTTCTTCATGAGATTCATGGGAATCATAGCAAACTGCTGGCTGGCACCGCCCTGCAGGAAAAGTACCTTATAGTTGTCCGGAATGTTCATCAGTTCACGAAGGTCGGCCTCAGCCTCTTTGATAATCGTGTCATACGCCTTGGAACGATGGCTCATCTCCATTACGGACATACCGGTTCCCCTGTAGTCCAGCATTTCATCCGCTGCTTCCTGTAAGACCTCCTCCGGCAAAACCGCAGGTCCCGCCGAAAAATTGTAAACTCTTGCCATTTTTGATTTCCTCCTCGTTAATGTATCAAAATCCGTATAAAATATAGAATAATCTTTCTTGTCACTTTAGTCAACTGCATCGTTAAATTTTTTACAATTTGTACGTGGCACGCACACATATGTATTTATTTTGTTTGCGTCGTATTCGCAGTATTCTCCGGTTCCTCACCGTAGAACATGACCACCGGCGTCCCGACCTCCACCATGTCGTATAGCTCGGCCATCACATCAGAAGGCAGGTTAATACAGCCGTGGGAGCCGTTGCTCTTGTATATATCTCCGCCAAATTCATCCCGCCACGATGCATCATGAATCCCCACAGCACCTTTCACCGGCATCCAGAAACTCACAGGCGAAGTATATCCCTCACCGCGCAAAATACGATTTTTCTGCTTGCTATAGACATAGTTTACGCCCTCCGGCGTATTCATTTTTTTGCGGACATTGCCGGTGACGATATCCGTCTCCAGCTTTAGCTCTCCCGCCTCATAATAATACAGTTTCTGGATTCCCATATCCACCTCGATATAGGTATCGCCAACACCTGCACAGCTGCGGTTGTATGCCTCCCTGGTATATGCCGGAATCCGCACCTCCCCAGACGCATCCACATCAAAGCCCGCAGCATTTACCGTCTTCTGTAAGAGCTGCTCCAGATAGTCCGTGAGCCACTGCACTTCTCTCTTTTGGTCCATAGTGGTTCCGTAGGTCGCGCCTTTTATCGAGACAATATCTCCCCGGGTGCTCTGAAACTCCCAATCCTTGCCATAAGTATCATGAATTTCTGCCATACTGCCAATCCATTCTGACACAGCAGCTTCATCAAGCAAAAAATACCCTTCTTCCCCTTCCACAGGCAGACCGGACGCAGTCTCCCCTTCCGGCTGGTCCTCCGCCACATCTTTTTTCAGGAATGCAGCCATCTGCCCCGGTTCTATCTGTTCTTCCCCTTCTCCGAAATCATAGACCGGACCATTGTCCTGAAAAAGTTCAATCCGGTTCCAAAGTTTCTCAAGCTCCTGCTGCTCTGCGCTCATGGAAACGTCGTAATAGCTTTCTTCTTCAATCAGATTGACATTCAGATTCGCACTGTCCGCGCTTGCATAAATGGCATTTTTTATTATCTCATAGGACTTTTCCTCGTCCAGACGATTATGCAGTCCGTCATAGAGCGTATACCCATCATCCACGTTGTAATCTATGCGGTAATCAGCCTCCGTATGGATGTCTGCAGCAATTTTCTCCCATTGACTTTTCAATGTTTCTTCGTCAAAACTTATCTCCGGCTGTAATGTGTATTCCCTATTGTGGGTAATATTTGCAATCCAAAGCCATGAGTTCTGGTCCGCAAGAAAACTATTCAATGCCGTTTCATAATCCAGTGCGTAACTAATTTCTCCGAGGGAGATTGTATACTTTGCTTCCCCGCAATTACTTCCCGTACCATCATAGCCGATGACAATCATCTCCGCAGGCGTTTCCGTCTGCTCCAAAAGTCTCGCACTGACCTCCTGCACTGTACTTCCGGTACAATATACACCGTTTATCCAAGTGTTCAGGGCAAACCTATCCCTGTAATAAAACGCAAGTCCCAGATAAACCAGAATCACCAATGCCAGCACCGTGACAACGGCTGCCACAAATCCCCATATTTGTTTCTTTATAGTCTTATCCACGTCATATCCACGCTTTATCTATTGATTTTATTCTGCTTTGCGGGCAAGGTCATCCCCGTCAAACACTTCATCGATGGGAGCTCCCGCCGGAACCATGGGGAACACCTTGTCATCCTCAGGAATCATGCAATCAATCAACACAGGTCGTTTCATGGCGATTGCCTTCTCAATGGTGGGCGCAACCTCCTCCTTGGTGGTGACACGGATAGCCTCACAGCCGAGTCCCTCCGCAACCTTGCAAAAGTCCACACGGTCATTCAGCACCGTCTGAGAATAGCGTTTTCCATAGAAAAGGGTCTGCCACTGGCGCACCATGCCCAGCACATGGTTGTTGATGACAATCTGAATAATCGGAATATTGTAGCGGCTGGCGGTGGCAAGCTCGTTCATGTTCATTCGGAAACATCCATCTCCTGCAATATTGACACACAGCTTGTCGGGCTGTCCGAGCTGGGCACCGATGCAGGCTCCCAGACCGTATCCCATAGTGCCGAGACCGCCGGAGGACAGGAAGGTTCTGGGCTGCGTGTATTTGTAATACTGCGCCGCCCACATCTGATGCTGTCCCACATCCGTGGTAATCAGCGCCTCACCCTTGGTGATGCGGTCCAGCTCCTCAATGATATTCGTCGCTTACGATAGTGAAGGTGATATCGCGTCTAATTTCACCATATTCATTAA
>CAZUAP010000183.1:0-3370 GCA_964617975.1 uncultured Acetatifactor sp.
ACAGACAGTGATTTAACAAGTCCCGACAGGGACAGATGTATGTATGAATTTGATGGGTTTGACGGAGTTTGCAGCGGATATTTGTAATGCGGTCATCAGAGAGTGGGGTCCCACTCCGGAGGAGCCCATGATTATCAATCTGCCCTCCACTGTGGAGATGACCACACCGAATGTGTTTGCAGACCGCATCGAGTGGACTATCAAGCACCTTGAGAACAGAGAAAGCATTGTTGTGAGTGTTCATCCGCACAATGACAGAGGTACCGGCGTGGCGTCCGCGGAGCTCTCGCTGCTGGCAGGCGCAGACCGCATTGAGGGAACGCTCTTCGGAAACGGTGAGCGCACCGGAAACGTGGACGTGCTGAATATCGCCTACAATATGTTCTCTCAGGGCATAAATCCGGAGCTGAATATAGAGAAAGTCAATGATATCATAGAGATTTACGAGCGCTGCTGTAAGCTGCCCATCCATCCCAGACATCCCTACGCCGGAAAATTAGTGTTTACCGCTTTCTCCGGCTCCCATCAGGATGCCATCAACAAGGGTGTGCAGGCGATGAAGGAGAGAAAGAGCGATGTGTGGCAGGTGCCCTATCTGCCGATTGACCCCTCCGATATCGGCAGGGACTACGAACCCATCGTCCGCATCAACTCCCAGTCCGGCAAGGGCGGCGTTGCGTTTGTCATGGACACCTATTTCGGATTTAAGCTTCCGAAGGCTATGCACAAGGAGTTTGCGAATGTCATTCAGGCAATCTCCGAAAAGCAGGGCGAGGTATCTCCCGAGAAAATCATGGAGTGTTTCAAGGAGGAATATCTGGACAAGAAGGAGCCGATTCACTTCAAAAAACTGCGCGTAGACGATTTGAGCGGCTCGGTGAAGACGCAGTTTGATACTCATGTGTCGGTGGTGTATACCAATCATGGTCAGGAGAGACTGTTTGAGGGAGTGGGCAATGGTCCTATTGACGCGGTGCAGAGAGGGCTGGCGGAGGAGCTTGGCATCCGCATCAAGGTGCTGGACTACGAGGAACACGCACTTCAAAGCGGTTCCAATTCACAGGCGGCGGCCTATATCCACCTGTTGGATGCGGAGACAGGCCGCGTGACCTATGGCGTCGGCGTAAGCTCCAATATCACCCGCGCATCCGTTAGAGCCATCTTCTCAGCGGTGAACCGATTGGGTTTGGGACAATAAAAAATAAATTATGCGACAATAAATCCGCTGATGCCTATATTATTGGTTTCAGTGGATTTACTTGCGCAATCCTCGGGTTCGATGCAAAGTTTAGAATCATTTAGAAATTTGATAAAATTGTCAAAAATATATTTACAAATGCTTTGGTAAAGAGGTATACTCTAACCAAAGCATATTTTCATATCAGATATCATCCCAAAGGCTGTGAGCCTGTCTGTCATTTATTGATGTCGAACTGTAACATTCACGAAAAATCATGCTTTTACTATCCAATATCAATCATAGAGCAGAAGATTCGGAATGTGCGGTATGTCGGCGTAGGCAGATTGCCGTATTCTCTGCTCCGCTAATTCAAAAAGGAGAATACTATGGGAAAAGAGTACAAGAGATTATGTTTCACGGACAATTTTATGTTTTGCAAGGTTATTAGCAGCAATCCCGAGCTGTGCAGGCATATGCTGGAACTGATTTTGGGGAAGAAAATCCGTGAGGTCAGAATCAAGGCGACGGAAAAGGTGATGGAAATTACACAGGGAGCCAAGAGTATAAGGCTGGATGTCTACCTAGATGACGTGGAAGGAACAGTGTACGACCTAGAAATGCAGACGACGGTGAAACGCAATATGCCTAGGCGGCTCCGCTATTATCAGGGGGTAGTGGATTTAAACCTGATTGAGAAGGGGGAGGACTATGACGCACTGCCTGAAACGGTAATTATTTTTATCTGTACTTTTGATTACTTTGACGAGGGACTTCCTTTTTATGTATTTCAAAACAGATGTGAGGCAATGCCGGAACTGCTTTTGGGGGATGATACAAAGAAGATTTTTGTGAATCCATACGGGATAAGAGAGGGATTGCCGGATGAAGTCAGCAGATTGCTGGATTATATCAAAGATAATCGAGTCACAGATGAGTTTACGAAGGAATTGGACGATGCAGTAGCTAAGGCAAGAGACCATAAGGAATGGGAGGTCGAATATATGTATTGGCGTGCATATGAGATGGATTTGAATATTGACAAACGTATTGCCAGGGAAGAAGGCAGGGAAGAAGGTATGGCAGAAGGCAGGGCCAGAGAAATTGTCGAAATGGGCCTTGAACTTGGCCTTTCCGAAGATGATATTTTGAATAAACTTCAAAGCAAATTGGAAATATCGTTACAGGCTGCCCAAGAGTACCTGAAAATGTTTGGGAATTTTTAACTCAGATATTAAGTATCTGAAAATCCCACCGATATATATGGTACAAGTGAAGAAAATGATTTGCTTGACAATCTGAAAGAGGGATGCACAACTCTCGGAAGATAAGATTCAAAAAAACTTCAAAAATTTCAGAAAAAGTGTTAAGTATCCGGAAAACCTTCCGATATATAATACAAGTAAAGCAAACATTTACTTACCAACCATAGTGGTACTTCTTGACGGAGCGTACGACCGGTAAGAAGTATTACAGCAAAAAATGAGTGGCAAGGAAGCCACCTTAAATTCAAGGAGGAATATATTATGGTAGTACAACACAACTTAACAGCAATGAACTCTAACAGAATGCTCGGTTTAACCACAGCTTCACAGGCTAAGTCCACCGAGAAATTGTCTTCCGGTTACAAGATTAACCGTGCAGCAGATGATGCAGCAGGACTTGCAATTTCCGAGAAGATGAGACGTCAGATTCGTGGTCTGACACAGGCATCTGCAAACGCACAGGACGGTATCTCCTGCGTACAGACAGCTGAGGGTGCTCTGAACGAAGTACATGATATGCTTCAGAGAATGAACGAGCTGGCTGTAAAGGCTGCCAACGGCACCAATCAGTCTGAGGATCGTGACTACATCCAGTCTGAGGTAGATGCACTGGTTAGCGAGATTGACCGTGTAGCAACCACCACCACATTCAATGAGAAGATGCTGCTGGATGGTTCATTCAGTGGTGTAGAACTTCAGGTAGGTGCAGAGGCTAAGTCTGGCAACCAGATTAGTATTTCGATTACCGCAATGAATGCTACTGGCTTGGGTGTTAATGCTTTGAAGGTGGATGGCGAGGATGGCACAAACGGAAAGTCAGCTATCAGTACCATCAAGACTGCAATCAAGACACTGAACAAACAGCGTTCCGACCTTGGTGCAGTTCAGAACAGACTTGAGCACACCATCAACAACCTGGACAACGTAG
>CAZUAP010000184.1:0-3344 GCA_964617975.1 uncultured Acetatifactor sp.
CCGCGTCTTTCCACGAAACGGGCCGCCGGATGCAGTGAGAAGAATCTTTTCGATTCTGTCTGCCGGCTCGCCGTTCAGGGACTGGAAAATCGCGCTGTGCTCGCTGTCTACGGGCAAAATGGACACACCGCATTTCGCCGCCAGCGGCATGATGATATGTCCCGCGCAAACCAAGGTCTCCTTGTTTGCCAGCGCAATGTCCTTGCCCGCCTCAATGGCTGCAATCGTCGGTCTAATACCAATCATTCCCACAATCGCCGTCACCAATACCTGCACTTCCTCCAACACGGCAATCTCCAAGAGTCCTTCCATGCCGCAGACTACCTTCACCGGCAAATCCGCAACGCACCGCCGCAGCTCCTCCGCAGCCTTCTCACTCCACATCCCGGCGACCTTGGGATGAAACTCTCTGATTTGTTCCTCCATCAGTTTCACATTGCTGCCCGCTGCCAGCGCTGTCACCTGCAAATCGGGGTTGGCGCGCACCACCTCCAGAGTCTGGGTTCCGATAGACCCGGTTGAACCTAATATCGCAATTTTCTTTCTTTCTTCCAAAGTATATTCTCCTGTCTGCTTCGCAGCCGCTTGGTTTTCTTTTGAGCCCTTACATCATCAACAGGGTGAGGAAATAAATCATGGGGGCTGTCACTGTCATGCTGTCGAATCGGTCCATGATGCCGCCGTGTCCGGGTATCAGGTTGCCGTAATCTTTAATATTGTGGTTTCTCTTGATGGCCGAGGCCGCCAGGTCTCCCACCATGCTCATCACCGCTCCCACCGCGCAGATAAAAGCGATGACTCCCGCAACACGCTGATCCGGGAATGCCGCCTCCACAAAGAAATATCCGTAAAGTCCGCCGATGAGTGCTGCACCCAGCACTCCGCCGATGCAGCCCTCCAAAGACTTCTTGGGGCTGAGGAGCGGAAAAATTTTCTTTCTGCCAATCACTTTGCCTACCGCATAGGCGCAGGTATCACATCCCCAGGAGCTGATGAGAATCATCCACACCAGATAAATGCCCTGAGGACAAGCGCGGGTCAGATACACGAACGAAAGCATCAATGGCGCATACAGGAACGAAAATACCGCCGCCATCACCTGCCCCGCCTGATACTTGGGAAAGGTCACCACATACCAGAACATTTCCGCCATGAAAACCACAACGATACACATGAGAAGAAGTATCTTCTCCTCCGAAAAGTAAACTGCTGAATAATAGGCTGTGACACCCAGAAGGCCAATAATCTCCAGCGCGTTAAGTTTTTTTCCGTCCGTTGCGCATCCAAGCGCCTTAGTCAGTTCCCTGTATGCTATTAAAGAGCATAGATAGAGTATCAGGAGCAAAGGCAGACCTCCGACGCTCATGGACAGAATCGCAATCGTCAACAATACAATTCCGCTGGCTAATCTGGTCCAAAACATATCTATTCCTCCTTTAAGCCACCGTATTTTCTGTTTCTATGATTATATGCCTCCACAGCCTTTATCAATTCTTCCTTCGTAAAATCGGGCCATGCCACAGGCGTGAAATAGAACTCCGTGTAAGCTGACTGCCAAAGCAGGAAGTTGGAAATCCGCTGCTCGTTGCAGGTGCGGATTAAAAGGTCAGGGTCTGGAATCCCCGCAGTATCCAAATGGTCATTCAACAGCGTTTCCGTCACATTCTCCGCCTTCAGTTTTCCTGACTCGATTTCTGCCGCAATTTTTCTTACGGCTCTGACCATCTCATCTCTGCCGCCGTAATTGATTGCCACCTGAAAGTGCAGCCCATCGTTGTCCTTCGTAGCCTCCTCCAGCTGTGCAATTTTCAGGCGCAAGTCCTCATCCAGCCGGGAGACATCCCCAATCACGCGCACACACATGCGGTTCTTCTCCGCAGTCTTCAGACAGTTCTTCATATAGTTGCGCAGCAGTTTCATCAGGGCATCCACTTCGTCCTGCGGTCTGTTCCAGTTCTCCGTGGAGAACGCATACACCGTCAGGTATTGAATCCCCATCCGGTAAGCCTCCTCGCAGATTTTCTCCACAGTTTTGGCACCTTCCACGTGTCCATAGTTGCGTGGCATCCCCTTGGCTTTCGCCCAGCGCCCATTCCCATCTAAGATGATTGCCACGTGCTGCGGTATCTTCAAATCTTCATCCATATGCTTTCTCTCAATCCCTTCCTACATATCAAAAACAGGGCGGATGGACATAGCCCTTTCCGCCCCCCGTTTTCTCATTATCATCAGACTGTCATAATCTCCTTGGATTTCGCCTCCATCATCACATCAATGTCCTTGATGTACTTGTCTGTGAGTTTCTGAAGCTGCTCCTCCAGCTGCTTGATTTCGTCCTCAGAAATCTCTGTCTTTGCCAGTTTCTTGAAAGCATCATTGCCGTCACGCCGGATGTTGCGGACAGCCACCTTGGCGTCCTCTGCCTTCTTCTTCACATCCTTCGCCAAATCCTTTCTGCGCTCCTCCGTAAGCTCCGGGAACACCAGCCGAGTCACGCTGCCGTCGTTGGAAGGATTGATGCCGATATCGGAGGTCTGAATTGCTTTCTCTATCTCGCGAATCATATTTTTCTCCCACGGTGCAATCTGAATAATGCGCGCCTCGGGGACAGTCACATTTCCAACCTGCTGAATGGGGGTTGGCGTTCCGTAATAGTCTACACGAATTTTATCCAGCTCATGCGAATTGGCACGTCCTGCGCGGATGCCCGCATAATCTGCCTCCAGAAAATCGATTGCCTTCTTCATTTTGTCATCATACTGCTGTAATCTTGCGTCCATATTTCCTCCGTTTCCCCGTCAGGGATTTTATTATACTGTCACCTTGGTGCCATGAAAATTACCCTTCACCGTGTTGATAATGCTGTTCTCCTCATTCAGCCCGAACACCCACATGGGCATCTTATTGTCTCTCGCCAGAATAGATGCCGTCATATCAACGACCTGAAGATTCTTGGCAATCACTTCCTCAATACTTACCTCAGAATATTTCTTTGCGTCAGGATTCTTTGCCGGGTCGGAATCATACACGCCGTCGATGGATTTTGCCAGAAGAATCACATCTGCATCCACCTCAACAGCTCTCAGCACCACCCCTGTATCGGTTGAAAAATAGGGATGTCCCGTGCCGCCTGCAAAGAATACCACCATATTGTTTGCAAAATATTTGTTTGCTCTGTCCTTGGAAAAAAGTTTGGTAAAGGAACCGCATTCAAAAGGTGTGAGAATTGCCGTTTCCATTCCGACAGAACGGCAGATTTCCGACACATAGATGCAGTTCATCACCGTGGCTAGCATACCAATCTGGTCTGCCTTGGTGCGGTCAATGGTCTCACTTGTGCGTCC
>CAZUAP010000185.1:0-3315 GCA_964617975.1 uncultured Acetatifactor sp.
CTCATATCCGTGCGTCCGGAAGGGTCGCCAATCATGGCTGTACCACCGCCAATCAAAGCGATGGGCTTATTGCCTGCCATCTGCAGCCGTTTCATCAGGCAAAGCGCCATAAAATGCCCTACGTGCAGGCTGTCCGCCGTGGGGTCAAAGCCGATGTAGAAGGTAGCTTTTCCATTGTTAATCAGCTCCTTTATTTCCTCCTCATCGGTCAGCTGCGCCAGCAGACCTCTTGCCTGTAATTCCTCAAATACTGTCATTGTTTCTCTCCTTTTATATTAAACTTTATCTCTCTATCGATTGGTCATCAGTTTCACCATCGCCTGGTTCAGCCCATCCACCGTGAGCTTATACATGGGGAACAGCTCCTTCACCGCCGTCTCCGCCTCCCTCCAGGGTGCATGACCCGGTGCCATCTTGGGATTCAGCCACACGACCTTCTTGTAGTGGCGTTTCACAAGTTTCAGCCACTCATAGCCGGACAGTCCGCCGTTGGGGCCGCGATAATTGCCCGTGTCAGAATAAAGCTCCTCCGGCGCCATCGCCGCATCCCCCACAATAATCACCTTATAATCACTGTCCACATTGCGAAACAGCCATTCCGTATCCACCCAGTCCCCATTCTCGCACTCCGGTGTCTTATAGAGCTTGGAGTAGATACAGTTGTGAAAATAATAGGTCTTTACATCCTTATAATGATTGGACTTGTGTACCGCCTGAAACAAATCATTCAACAGACTGCTGAACGGAATCATCGTTCCGCCGGAATCCATCAGCAGCAAAAGTTTTACTGCATTTTTTCTGGGTTTTTTCATGACTATCTGCAAACAGCCGCCGTTGTTGCAGGTCTTGTCCACAGTGCCGTCAATATCCAGTTCACTCTCAGGGACGTCCAGCCTTGAGGAAAATTGTCTCAGCTTGCGAAAGGCCATCTGAAACTGCCGGTTATCCAGCACCTTATCATCCCTGAAATCCCGGTATTTGCGGGCTCCGACCACCGAAAAGGCAGACTGATATCCGGTCTGACCGCCCACGCGGACACCGCCCACATTGCCGCCCATATTTCCAAAGGAGGTCTTACCCATGGTGCCTATCCAGAAACTGCCGCCATTGTGCTCCTCATTCTGGTCCTTAAGACGCTGCTTAAAGGTCTCCTCCACGTCCTCCTTATCTATCTGAAGCTCCTCCACCTGATTCAAATGGCTTCGAGCCTCCTCGTGAGCAAGCTCCAGCATATCGGATTTAGCCAGCCAGCGCAGCATCTGAGCTCCCACCTCCGTCTCATGCTGTGCCGCCTTAAAGCACTCCTCAAACGCCATATCAAATTTGTCATAATCCGTCTCGCTTTTCACAAGAATCATCCGCGCCACATAATAAAACTGTGTCAGTGAGCTGCCGCAGAGTCCCCTGTCCAATGCCTCCTGCAAAGTCAGCCACTCGCCCAGCGTCACGCGGATACCCTTCTCCCGAAGCGTCTCAAAAAATTTAATGAACATGCTTTACCAGCTCCATATCCTCATCCTTTTTCACCACAACACCGATGAAAGGCAGGGCAGATTTAATGGTATCCGCAGAGATGCCGCCAATCTGAAGCGCATTTATCCAGTCAATCAATTCTGACGTGCTGGGTTTCTTGCGGATGTCCCGCATAGCACGAATATCGTAGAAAACCTCCATCGCCTGAGCAAGCAGATGCTCCTCCACATCGGGGAAGTGCACCTTTACAATCTCGCTCATCAATTCCTTGTCCGGGAAATCAATATAGTGGAAAATACAGCGGCGAAGGAATGCGTCCGGCAGCTCCTTTTCCGCATTGGATGTGATAATCACAATCGGGCGGTGTTTCGCCCGCACCGTGCGCTTGGTCTCGTTGATGTAAAATTCCATCTGGTCCAGCTCCCAAAGCAAATCATTGGGGAACTCCAAATCCGCCTTGTCAATCTCATCAATCAGCAATACAACCTGCTCGTCGCTGTCAAAAGCCTCCCCCAGCTTGCCCAGCTTGATATAGCGGGCGATATCATCCACACCCTCCTCGCCAAACTGACCATCGTAAAGTCTCTGGATGGTGTCATAGACATACAAGCCCTCCTGCGCCTTGGTGGTGGACTTGATATTCCAGATAAGCAGCTTTTTACCCAAAGCCTTCGCCACTGCCTCTGCCAGCATCGTCTTGCCGGTACCCGGCTCTCCTTTGATAAGCAATGGTTTCTGCAATGCCATGGCGATATTTACACTCGCCATCAGCTCCTCGCTTGCCACATATTCCTGTGTTCCATGAAACTCCTGATTTTCCATAGCGTCCCCTTTTCTTTTTATTAAAAATCCCATTTTCGTATGCAATTTTTGCAATTCCATAATTACCCTAATGTTACACTATTTTCGGAACAAACGCAAGATTGCGTTTCCCCATGTTTCATGTTATGATGAACGCAAGCCACATAACAGCGGAAAACTATAAAAAAGAATCGAGGAAATCATTATGCACAATACGTCCCACTATCATCAGACTCTCTCCTTCGAGGTATTTCCACCCAAAAAAGACGATGAATTCGCATCCGCCTATGAAGTTTTGAATAAATTAAGTACTTTAGAACCCGCCTTCATCAGCGTAACCTACGGTGCCGGAGGCAGCCGTTCCAAAAAGACCATAGACATCGCCTCCTATATCCAGAACACTCTGCACATTGAGGCTTTGGCTCACGTTACCTGTGTGGGCAGCAAAACAGAGGATTTACTTCAGGTATATGAGGATTTGAAAGCTGCAAATATCAAAAAGGTGCTGGCACTGCGGGGCGACCGTCCCAGAGACATGACCGATGAGCAGTACGAATCCCGGGATTTCGCCCATGCCTCAGACATGATTGCTTTCTTGCGGGAACACACAGATTTACAGATTGCCGGAGCCTGCTATCCCGAGAAACACCCGGAATCCTTCAGTCTGGAAGCCGATTTGCAGTATTTAAAAAAGAAACAGCAAGCCGGAGCCAACTTCTTTATCACACAGATGTTTTTCGACAATGACTACTTTTACACCTTCCGTGACCGGGCATTGCAAAAGGGTATCACCATCCCTATCCATGCAGGCATTATGCCCATCACAACTGCAAAACAGATTGGCACCTCCATCTCCCTGTCCGGCTCCAGCATTCCCAAGGCATTGTCGGACATCATTGCCAAGTACGGTGATGACCCTGAGGATATGCGCAAGGCAGGCATCGACTACTGCGTGCGCCAGATTCTCGACTTGAAACAGATTGGCGTGGACGGCATCCATATCTACTCTATGAACAAACCAAAAACCACTGCAGAGATTGT
>CAZUAP010000186.1:0-3289 GCA_964617975.1 uncultured Acetatifactor sp.
ATTATGGGCCGCAAATTCTTCCATAATTCTATTTTTGGCGGAAGGATTCATTTTACCGTGAAGATAATCCACCCGAACGGAGGGCGGCAATACCGCCCTGAGCTTGCCGGTATAATCCACAACGTTTTCTAAATCCTCAAGTTCACCCTCCTCCACCTGCGGACAGATGACATATACCTGCCGGCCTTGGTCCACCTCCTTGGCAATAAACTCATAAGCCTTGGGACGGTAAGCTGTATTGACCACACAGTTTTTAATCGGCAGGCGGTTGGCAGGGAGCTCATCAATCACGGAAATGTGCAAATCTCCATACAGGATAATCGCAAGTGTCCGTGGAATGGGCGTGGCACTCATCACCAGCACATGAGGATGTCCCTGTCCTTCGGAGGCAATTCCCTGCTCGCCCTTGCCGGCGAGCCGTTCCCTCTGCCGCACGCCAAAGCGGTGCTGCTCATCCGTGACGACCAGTGCGAGCCTATGATATTGTACCTTGTCCTGAATCAACGCGTGCGTTCCGATAATCAGATTGGCCTCACCGGAAGCGATTTGTCCATAGACCTCCCTCTTTTGTGCCGCCGATATACTTCCAACCAACAGGACAGGTTTGAAAATAAGATGAAACTGTTCGGTATAACTGCATATGCTCTCAAAATGCTGTCTGGCAAGGACCTCCGTCGGCGCCATAAGTGCTCCCTGACAGCCGTTTGCCGCGCACATGAGCAGCGCAAGAATAGCAATGATGGTCTTGCCGCTTCCCACATCGCCCTGAATCAGGCGATTCATGCAGGCTGTGCCCGCCATGTCCTCCTTGAGCTCCCCCCAGACCTTTTTCTGCGCCTTAGTCAGCGGAAAGGGAAGCTGCTCCAGAAAGCGGACGGTATCGGCTGTCTCCAGCATTGGATAACTATTGGTCAGCTCCTGTGTCAAATCCTTATTTTTGCGAAGCATCAACAGAAAGCCAAAAAATTCATCAAATACCAATCGTCTGCGTGCCGCATTGAGTGCATCATAATCCTCAGGAAAATGTATGTCGCACAGCGCGTCTGCAGCGGAGACAAGGTTATATTTTCCCAGAAATTCACGGGGGTAATATTCCGGCTCAAACTCATAGAAGGACAATACCTGACGCACCGCTTTCATCACAGCCTGATTGGTCAGCCCCTTAGTCAGGGCATATCTGGGCATCAGCTGCCCGCATTGTCTGTTGTAATCCTCCAGAGAATAAATTTTTGGTTGCTCCATGATTTTTGCAGCGCCTCTGGTCTGTACCATGCCGCGGAACACATAATAACCGCCGGGCTTTAAGGTCTTTTTGAGAAAAGGCATATTAAAAAAAGTCAACTGCATAGCGCCGGATGCATCGCGCACATTTACATTCAATATGACGAGATTCCGTATTTTCTTCTGGTTGGGAATCCCCGCCACCGTCACATAAATTGCACAGGTTTCTCCCGCCGCTGCGTGGGCGATATCCACCGGTCGTGCAAAGGTTTCATAATCTCTGGGATAATGTGAAATGAGCTCTCCGGCGGTTGTCACATCGATTTTCGCGAACAGCTCTCTGCTCTTTTCCCCCACACCCTTCACTTCTATGATTGGCGTATTTTCATTCATTTCCACCATCTCCGAACAATCCGAAAAGAAGGAGACAAAGCTGCCTCCTTCTTCGTTATTTAACAACAAATTTAATTAAAACTGATTATTCCACAGAAACGACATAATAGTAAATGGGCTGTCCTCCATACTGAAATTCAATATCACAGGATGAATAGGTATTTTCCAGCCTCTCACGGAGCGTCTCCGCAGCTGCCTCCTCCACATCAGAGCCGTAATAAACGCTGATTAATTCGGTGGAATCATCGACCATCGCCGCAATCATCTCATCCATAACACCTGAGATATCCTGCCCAACGGAAAGGATTCCGGAATCGCCGATGCCCATGTAATCATCTTTCTTAATCTCTTTGTCATCAATGACCGTATCCCTGACAGCGTAGGTCACCTGACCGGTTTTGACCCTGCCAATCTCCTCAAGCATAGTCTGCTCATTTTCATCCACAGAAAGCTCCGGAACGTAGTTAATCACAGCGGTAATCCCCTGAGGAATGGTCTTTGTGGGAATTACCAGAAGTGTTTTGTCCGTCATAAGCTCTGCCGCCTGATTGGCCGCAAGAATGATATTCTTGTTGTTCGGAAGGACAAAAATGGTATCCGCATTCACCTTCTCCACAGCGTCCAGAATGTCTGCCGTGCTTGGATTCATGGTCTGACCGCCCTCGATGATATAATCTACTCCAAGACTTCTGAAGATTTCGTTTACACCATCGCCCACAGACACAGCGATAAATCCGACATCCTTATGATGCATATCAACTGAAAGATTTTCAGCTGAACCTTTTGCAGTCGGAAGTTCCTGCGCAGCGGAAGAAGTTACAGGGGTCTGCGTACCCTCAGCGCCGCCGGACATCTTGAACAGCTTTTCCTGATGCTCCAGACGCATATTGTCAATCTTCATATTGGACAATGCGCCATATTTCAATGCTCTCTGAATGGCAAGCCCAGGGTCGTTAGTATGGACATGAACCTTCACCACATCATCATCTGCAACGCAAACGATGGAATCGCCAATCGACTCCAAGAACGCCTTGAAATCCATCTCCATCTTGACGTTGAAGGGCTTGTTCAGGAGAATAATGAACTCCGTGCAGTAACCAAATTTGATGTCTGCATTTGCCTGTGCCTCATAGGAGCTGTTATTTTTTTTGCCACCGGCTGGCCGGCTGGCGGTATCAGCGGCACTCCACTCAATCTCCTTGCCCATATAGGCATCAAATGCTCCGTGCAGCACTTCCACAAGTCCTTGACCACCAGAGTCAACAACTCCCGCCTGTTTCAACACAGGAAGCATCTCAGGTGTCTGGCTGAGCACATACTCCGCATGTTCTATCACTGTGCGGAAGAAGTTCTCCAAATCCTCCTCGCCTTCCTCGCAAAGTTCTCTGGCACGGTCTGCAGCACCCTTAGCCACAGTGAGGATAGTTCCCTCTTTGGGTTTCATAACCGCCTTGTAGGCCGTTTCCACTGCCCTGTCAAAAGCATCCGCAAACACAGGGATGGTCAACTCATTCTGAGTCTTGATTACCTTGGTAAAACCGCGGAAAAGCTGAGACAAAATAACACCGGAATTTCCTCGTGCCCCGCGCAGGGAACCGCTGGAAATTGCCTTGCATACGGATTCCATATCCGCATCTTCGCCCAGTGCAGCCACTTCTTTCGCCGCAGACATAAT
>CAZUAP010000187.1:0-3279 GCA_964617975.1 uncultured Acetatifactor sp.
GAGAAGGAAAGTAATCCATGATTGATTTATCCTTTTCCATGTATGATTTAGAATATTTTCTGCTGATTTTGGTGAGGGTGTCCTGTTTTATATTTATCGCGCCTTTTTTCAGCATGAACAATACCCCGGCAAGAGTGAGAATTGCACTCAGCATTTTTGTGTCCGTGCTTTTATATCAGGCGGTTACGCCTGCGGAGGCGGTTGTCTATGAGACGGTGATGGATTATGCCATCATTGTGATGAAAGAGGCGGTCACAGGACTGCTGATTGGATTTGGTGCAAACATCTGTATGTCCATCCTGAACTTTGCAGGAGCCATTGCAGATATGGAGACGGGACTTTCCATGGTGACGCTGATGGACCCCAACAGTAAAGAACAGACAAGCATCACGGGTGTCCTGTATCAATATGCTTTCACCATGATGCTTATTGCTTCGGGAATGTACAGGTATCTTCTGGGGGCATTGGCGGATACGTTTGTGTTGATTCCCATAAATGGTATGGTGTTTCATGGGGATGCCATGCTGCAGGTGGTTATCACCTTTTTGAGTGATTACATCATTATCGGTTTCCGAATCGTACTTCCTATATTCTGCGTGATTCTGCTGCTCAATGCCATTCTTGGCGTGCTTGCCAAAGTTTCTCCGCAGATGAATATGTTCGCCGTGGGTATCCAGCTCAAGATTTTGGCAGGGCTGGGTGTGTTGTTTTTTACGGTAGGTATGATGTCGGGGGCTTCCGAATTTATTTTTGAGGAGATGAAGACCGTGATGGTGTCCTTTGTGGAGGCGATTCAGCCATAAAAAATGTGCAGGAGATAAGGTATGCTGCTGGAATATAACCTGCAATTTTTCGCGCAGGAAGGTCAGGGAGGCGAGAAAACAGAACCCGCCACCCAAAAAAAGTTAAGCGATGCCCGCAAGGAAGGGCAGGTTGCCAAGAGCCGTGAGATTGCCAACGGACTGGGGCTGCTTGCGTTATTTTTGATTCTGCGTTTCTGGGTCGGCACCATGGGCAATCAGTTTTTGAAGGTATTTACCAACATCTACGGACGTATTGATGATACGGTGACCTTCTGGCAGGGGTTCACACCGGAGAATGACACACGCGTCGTATTTCGCAATATGCTGCTGCAGGCGCTGATTATCATGGCACCGATTTTGCTTGTGGGGGTTGTGGTGGCGTTTGTCTGTGATGTGGCGCAGGTGAAATGGAAACCTACGACAAAACCCCTGAAACCCAAGTTTAAAAGAATGAATCCCATATCTGGGTTTAAGAAGATATTTTCTGTCAATGCCATTGTAGAACTGATAAAATCTCTTGCAAAGATTGGCTTAATTGTCTATATATGTTATAATTACCTGAAGGACAAGTGGAGCCTCTTGTATCTGCTGTACGATATGCCGCTTTTGCAGGCATTGCAGCTCATCGCTACCACGGTGACGGATTTGGGTATCCGGGTGGCGGCAATCTACATGATTATCGCACTGGCAGATTACATCTATCAGAAGGTGAAATTTGCCCGGGATATGCGGATGACCAAGCAGGAAATCAAAGATGAGTATAAGCAGCAGGAAGGTGACCCGCAGATTAAAGGTAAGATACGTCAGCGCATGAGGGAGGCATCCCAGAGGCGTATGATGCAGGACTTGCCGAAGGCGGATGTGGTTATTACCAACCCGACGCATTATGCGGTGGCGATTAAGTATGACCCGGAGGTGGCGGATGCCCCTTTGGTTCTCGCCAAGGGTGAAGATTATCTGGCGGCGAAAATCAAAGAGATTGCCAGAGAAAACAATGTGGAAATTGTGGAGAACAAGCCGCTGGCTCGAATGTTGTACGCCAATGTAGATGTGGGGCAGGCGGTGCCGCCGGAGCTCTATCAGGCAGTGGCGGAAGTCCTTGCCTTTGTATATCACCTGCAGGGTAAGGTATAGTTTTATCAGTTGTAGAGAGGAGAATCAGCATGAGTGTCAGATTACAAAAGACGGACGCGATTGTTGCCATCTATATATTAATAGCGTTTATCATGTTGATTGTGCCCATGCCGGCATTCCTGTTGGATTTTTTCATGGCTTTCAACATTGCCATCGCATTTACGGTATTGTTTGTATGTATGTTTTCCAAGGAAGTATTGGATTTGTCCTATTTCCCGACAATCCTGCTGTTCACCACGATTTTCCGAATTGCCATGAACGTGTCCTCCACCAGACTGATTCTCACCACGGGAGACTCCGGCAATGTGGTAAAGACCTTCGGTGCGTTTGTAGGAGGAGGAGACCTGATTGTAGGTGCCATCATCTTCATCATTTTGATTTTGGTGCAGTTTTTGGTAATCAACAAAGGTTCTGAGCGTGTGGCTGAGGTGACGGCGAGATTTACGCTGGACGCCATGCCCGGTAAACAGATGGCAATCGATGCGGATTTGAATACCGGTGCCATCGATGACAAAGAGGCTAAGATAAGGCGTGATAAGATTCAGCAGGAGTCCAGTTTCTTCGGTTCCATGGACGGTGCTGTAAAATATGTAAAAGGAGACGCTGTCGCAGGACTTCTCCTTACGGCAATCAATCTGGTGGGCGGTATCGCCATGGGTGTTCTCAGAAATGGTCAGGACATCAGTACAGCGCTGAACACCTACGGTATCCTGACCATCGGTGACGGTCTGGTGAGCCAGATTCCCTCTCTGCTGATATCATTGTCCACAGGTATCCTTGTGACCAAGGGCGGCAAGGAGGCAGAATTCGGACCCACTATCGTCAAGCAGCTCTTTGGCGTACCAAAGGTGATGTATCTGGTGGGAGCTACCCTGTCGTTTTTGGGTATTGCCACAGATTTGAATACCATACTTTTCGTGGGTATGGGAATGCTCTTTGTAGTGGGCGGCAGAATGATTGCCAGTTCGCTGGAGGTTGCACACATAGAGCAGGAGACGGATACCGAGGAGGCTGCTGCTGAGGAGATACGTCAGCCTGAGAATGTGAACAGCCTTCTGCAGGTGGACCCCATCGAGCTGGAGTTCGGTTATGGCATTATTCCGCTGGCGGATGTGAACCAGGGCGGAGATTTGCTGGACCGCGTGGTTATGATACGAAGACAGATTGCGTTGGAGCTTGGTACGGTGGTGCCTATCATACGTCTGAGAGATAACATTCAGTTGAATCCAAACCAGTATATTATCAAAATAAAAGGCATACAGGTCAGTGAGGGAGAAATCCTGTTTGACCATTATATGGCGATGAACCCGGGATATGTGGAGGAGGAAATCACAGGTATTCC
>CAZUAP010000188.1:0-3178 GCA_964617975.1 uncultured Acetatifactor sp.
TGATAGATACATCAAAGGTACCGCCGCCCAGGTCGTATACCATGATTTTCTGCTCTTTTTCATTGTCAAGTCCATAAGCCAGTGCCGCTGCGGTAGGCTCGTTGATGATACGCTTTACATCCAGACCTGCAATCTTGCCGGCATCCTTGGTTGCCTGACGCTGTGCATCGTTGAAATATGCAGGAACTGTGATGACTGCCTCTGTCACCTTCTCGCCCAGATAGGTCTCTGCATCCGCTTTCAGTTTCTGAAGAATCATTGCGGTAATCTGCTGGGGAGAATACTTCTTATCATCGATGGTACGACCGCGGTCAGTACCCATATCTCTCTTGATGGACGAAATCGTCTTCTCTGCGTTGGTAACTGCCTGACGCTTTGCAGGCTCACCTACCAGACGCTCGCCGTTTTTGGTGAATGCCACCACGGAGGGTGTTGTTCTCGCTCCCTCTGCATTGGCGATAACAGTGGGCTTGCCGCCCTCCATAACTGCTACGCAGCTGTTTGTTGTTCCTAAGTCAATACCGATAATCTTACTCATTTTCTTTTCCTCCTCTAATGATTGAGCATATATCAAACTTTTTTACTCTACTACTGCCACCATACTATGTCTGACCACCGCATCGCGGTAGGTATAACCCTTTTGCAATTCCTGAGCCACAATGCCCGACTCATATTCCTCACTGGCAACCTGCATCACTGCATTGTGGAGGTTGGGGTCAAACTCACATCCCACCGCCTCGATAGGTTTTACGCCAATGTTTTCAAGCTCTGTGAGCAGCTGTTTGTAGACCCGGTTCATACCGTCCACAAAAGGGTCTTCTTTCTGCTCCTCAGATACGGTTGCAAGTCCTCTCTCAAAATTGTCCACCACGGGAAGTATCTTTTCCAAAACACTTTTTGCTCCCGTCTCAAACATCGCCTGTTTCTCTTTCTCTGTGCGCTTGCGGAAATTCTCGAACTCTGCCATCTGTCGCTTGACTCTGTCTTCCAGCTGATCAATCTGCTCCTTGTAGGCATCTGCTTTTTTGTCCTGCTTCGCCTGCCTTCTGGAAACTTTTTTGTCCGCCTTTGCCGCAGCCTTGCCGTCACCTTCCGTCTTCTCCTCAGTCGGCTCCTCGTCGACTGTATCCTCCACGTCCGAGTCGGTCTCTGAATTGATTTCTGAATTAATTTCTGAATTAAGCTCTGAATTAAGCTCTATGTCATCCTGCAGGTCGTCCTGCATATCTTTTTCCTGATTATCCATGCCGCACCTTCCTTTCGATTACATTTTCATACATTGTGTCACATTCTATTTCTCAACTGTGGTCTCCGTCTCTGTAGAGCTCATCCAACTGGTTCTGCATGGTTTTCAGCGTTCCCACAACCTTGTCGTAATCCATGCGCTTGGGACCTACAATTCCTATGGTTCCCCTCATGCCGCCGCCCAATTCGTAGGTGGCTGTCACCACGCTGCAATCCTTCATGCTCTCAACCGGTGCCTCATCTCCGATGTAAACCTGAATGCCGTTATTTTTCTCATCGGACAGGGCATCCTGAACCAGTCCGCCCAAAAGCTCCTTCTCCTCAAAGGCGTTAATCAGCTCACTCGCCTTCTGCTGGTCTGCCAGCTCCGGATATCGGAAAATATTGTTGGTGCCGCTGGTGTATATCTCCAAGTCGTCCTCCGCCTTGATTGCCTCAGCCACCGCGTCAATCACCTCGCTGACGATATCGCTGTGGATACCCGCCTGCTGCTTCATCGCTGCAATCATTCCGAGACTTATCTCGGCGATTGACAAGCCTGTCAGATTGGTGTTCAGCAAAATGTTCAGTTTCAAAAGAGTCTCATCGGAAAGCTCCTCCCGAACATCAAGAATCTTATTCTTGATTACATTACCCTCAACCACAATCACCGCCAGAATCTGACCTTCATCCACCCGGGAAAGCTGTATGAATTTCACCTTGCTGCCGTGGGTCTGGGGTGCGGAAACCAGCGTTGCGTACTGCGTGTTCTGAGCGAGCACCTTAGCCACCTGCTGTAACATCTGTTCCATCTTATCCTGACGCTCCAGCAGCATATCCTTCAGCTCCGTCATCTCCCGTTCCTTTGCCTCCATCATGGTGTCCACATAGAAACGGTACCCTTTATCGGAAGGAATCCTTCCCGCCGAGGTATGCGGCTGTAAGATGTATCCCATCTCCTCCAAATCCGCCATCTCATTCCGAATGGTTGCGGAGCTCAGGTTCAGGTCCGTGTATTTGGAAATCGTCCGACTGCCCACCGGTTCCCCTGTCTCAAGATAGTTGCGGATAATCGCCTGTAAAATCTTAGCTTTTCTCTCATCCATCTCTCCCTGGCTCCTTTCTGATTATTAGCACTCCTCGCAATCGAGTGCTAACATCTTCTTAACATAAAATATCACTCCCTCTATATGTTGTCAACAGATTTTCATAAAAATATTTCTAAAATAAATATAAAAAACCACTCTCCTGCCAATTACAGAAGAATGGTTTCCTTATTTTATCATTCCGTTGTATTATATAGAATCGTCTCGGTCTATTTGTCGTCCGCAAAATTCAGATGGTAAAGCTTCCTGTAAATTCCTTGTTCATTACATAATATACCGTCTGCTCTTCCGGTTTCACATACAGCTCAACGCTGGCTAAATCAGAAACTTTCTGCTTCAAATCATACTTCCATACATCCTTGGCAATCTTTACCAAATCCTCCTCGGTATAGGACTTGCCGGCGAACTGAACATGTACCTCACTCTTGAGTTCAACTTTCTTTGCAGGAGCTTGCTTAGCTGCAGGCTTGGTCTCCTTCTTTGCAGGAGCCGTTTTTGCTTCTTTAACTGCAGCCTTGGCTGCGGGGGTTTCCACCTTCTTTACTTCTGCCTTTACTTCTACTGCGGGTGTCTCTACTTTTTTTGCTTCTGTCTTAGGCGCGGTTGCAGGTGCTGCCACTGCAACAGGCTTCACAGTCTTTTTTGCTGCTGCCATAATGACGTTTTCTCCCTTCTTAAACGTTTTTAATTATGTACTTTTAGCAAGTCACTCAAAAATCTCTTCCTACTCGTAGAATAACTTGATAGTACACAGTTTATCGCTTTTACCAACGCTTGTCAACCGAATTTATCACAAAAACATACAATTTGTCATGAAAAGGACAACGATACCAATTTTAATATTGGGC
>CAZUAP010000189.1:0-3133 GCA_964617975.1 uncultured Acetatifactor sp.
CCGGAACGGTTATAGTCCACCAGAGAACAGCCCTCCCAGTCGTCATGAATCAGCTTTCCGGCATCTTCCTCCATATGAATCTCGTGGATGCCGATTTTCTTGACAGACTGCGCGCCCTCCTCCGATTTTTCTGTCTCTATCTCCACATATCCATTTCTGCAGATGGGAAGGTACAGCTGAGAAATCTGATAGTTCTGCGGATTGTCCGGATAAAAATAATTCTTCCTGTCAAACTTGCAATATCTGGTGATATCGCAGTTGGTGGCGAGTCCCACACCGATTGCGTACTCCACCACCTGTCTGTTCAAAACGGGCAGCGACCCCGGCATTCCGGTGCAGACCGGACAGGTATGTGTGTTGGGTGCTCCGCCGAAAGCGGTGGAACAGCCGCAAAAAATTTTTGTTTTGGTGGCAAGTTCTACGTGAACCTCCAGCCCTATGACTGTTTCATACTCTCTTGACATAGTTTGTCCTTTCCCCCCTGCTCTGCTCGTAGGTATATGCCGCCTGAATCAGCTTTTTCTCCTGATAGCAGTCCCCGATGAGCTGAAGACCTATCGGCAGCCCCTTGCTGTCCGTGCCGCAGGGTATACTGATACCGGGAAGTCCTGCCAGATTCACGGATATGGTATAGATATCGCCCAGATACATCTTAATCGGATCCGCCAGACTCTTTCCAAGCTCAGGTGCCGTGGTGGGCGCCACAGGTCCCAGAATCATATCATATTTTGCAAAAGCCTCATCAAAGGCTTTCTTAATCAAGGCCTTCACCCGCAATGCCTTCAGATAATAGGCATCATAATAACCTGAGCTGAGTACAAAGGAACCCAGCATAATACGGCGTTTCACCTCCGGACCGAACCCTTCCGAGCGGGTTTTCTTGTACATGGGATGCAAATCCTCCACCCCGGGCACACGATATCCATACTTGATTCCGTCGAATCGCTCCAGATTAGAGCTCGCCTCCGCCGCTGCAATCGTGTAATAGGTGGGGATGGCATACTCCACCAGACTCAAATCAAATTCCTCAAGAATCGCACCCTTCTCCTCCAGCACCTTGGCTGCTGCCAGCACTGCGTCTCTGACCTCCGGGTCAAGACCCTCGCCGAAGTAATCTCTGGGAATACCGATACGCATCCCCTCTACATTCTCCACCAACGCCGAGGTGAAATCCGTGTCCTCCCTTTTCATGGAAGTGGAATCCTTGGCATCATGCACCGCAATGGTTTCCAGAATGGCTGCGCAGTCTCTCACATCTCTCGTCAGCGGACCAATCTGGTCCAGAGAAGAACCATATGCCACCAGCCCATAGCGGGACACCGTGCCATAGGTAGGTTTCATGCCCACCACACCACAGTAGGATGCCGGCTGACGGATGGAGCCGCCGGTGTCGGAGCCGAGGGCTGCAAAGCACTCTCCCGCCGCCACCGCAGCTGCGGAACCACCTGAGGAACCGCCCGGCACATGAGCTGTATTGTGCGGATTTTTTGTCACGCCGAAATACGAGGTCTCCGTGGTGCTTCCCATGGCGAACTCATCCATATTAGTCTTGCCGAGAACCACCGCGCCAGCCTGCTCCAGCTGCCGCACTGCCTCCGCGCTGAAGGTCGGAACAAAATTTTCCAAAATTCTGGAAGAACACGTAGTTCTGGTTCCCGCCGTGCAGAGATTATCCTTGATGGCAAAGGGCACTCCTGCCAGAGGACCGGTGAGTTCTCCCGCATCAATTTGTGTCTGCACCAGCCGTGCACGCTCCAGAGCCTTTTCCTTCTCCAAAGTGACATAACAGTGAAGGGTGCTCTCCGTCTCGTCAATCCTGGCAAAGACAGCCTCCACCGCATCTTCCACCTTGATATCTCCCTGTTTTATTTTGCCGGACAGCTCCACCGCTGTGTAATCTAAAATGTCCATACTCTATCCCCTTATCATCCTTCAAAAGTCTGAGGCACCACAAACATACCGTCCTTCTCGGCAGGAGCATTCGCCAGAATATTCTCCCTGTCATCCCCGTTGACCACCACATCCTCCCGGAACACATTCTGCACCGGAAAGACATGGGACATGGGCTCCACTCCCGTGGTATCCAGCTCCCCCAGCTTATCAATATAGTCCAGCATTCCCGCCATATCCTTCTTTGCCTGCTCCTTCTCCTCATCGGAGAGCTCCAGTTTCGCAAGAATGCTCACATAATCAATCGTAGCGTCATCTATCACATTTGCCATGGTCATTACCTTCCATTATATTTTTAATCTCTGACTTTGATATGCACCTCGCGTAGCTGCTGTTCCGTCACATCATTGGGCGCGCCACACATCAAATCCTGGGCGGAGCCGCTCATGGGGAAGGCAATTACCTCCCTGATATTCTCCTCATTCTTTAAAAGCATCAGCATTCTGTCCACGCCGGGCGCCATACCTGCATGAGGCGGTGCTCCAAACTGAAACGCCTGATACAGTGCACCGAATTTGCTCTTGAGCGTCTCCTTGTCATAGCCTGCGATTTCAAATGCCTTTTCCATAATCTGCATATCGTGATTGCGCACCGCACCGGAGGAAAGCTCCACGCCATTGCACACAATATCATATTGATAAGCCAGTATATCCAGCGGATTCTTCGTCTCCAAAGCTTCCAGTCCGCCCTGGGGCATGGAGAAGGGATTGTGTGTGAAACCTATCTGCTTTGTCTCCGGGTCTCTCTCAAACATCGGAAAATCATTGACATAGCAGAAACGGTATGCGTTCTTCTCTGTAAGTCCCAGCTTATCCCCCAGCTCATTCCGAAGCTGTCCCGCATAATAATTCGCGCGTTCTTCCTTGTCAGCGATAAAGAAGATGGTATCTCCCGCTGTCAAACCAGCCAGCTCTCTCAAGGTTCCCTTCAGTTCCTCAGGGATAAATTTATCGATGGGACCCTTGTAGGACAAATCTTCAGCCACCTCCAGATATCCGAGACCGCCCATCCCCATGTCGGTGGCAAACTTCAACAGTTTCTCGTGGAAACCCTTGGACATCTCCGCATGCACCTTGATGGCGCGCACCGTCCTTCCGATGAAGGGTTTGAAGGTACATTTCTGGAAAAATTCCGTCACATCCATGATGCGCAGAGGATTTCTCAAATCCGGCTTATCGCTGCC
>CAZUAP010000190.1:0-3124 GCA_964617975.1 uncultured Acetatifactor sp.
CTTTTCTGGCCTGTGCCAGAATCTTCTTCGCCTCCTCAAGTGTGGTGCCCTCGGGAGCGGTAATCAGCCCTTCGCTGGTCATGGACTCCTTAATCTTTTTAGTAAAATCAGTCTCAAATTTCAAATCACGGTTGGTGATGATACCAACCAGCTTGCGGCCCTCTGTGATGGGCACGCCGGAGATGCGGAACTTCGCCATCAAAGCGTCTGCATCAGCCAGTGTATGCTCGGGAGTCAGTGAAAAGGGATCTGTAATGACACCGTTCTCTGAACGCTTTACCTTGTCAACCTCTTCTGCCTGTGCCTCAATAGACATATTCTTATGAATGACACCGATACCACCCTGTCTCGCCATAGCTATCGCCATGCGATGCTCAGTAACGGTATCCATTCCTGCGCTCATCATCGGAATGTTCAGCTTAATCTTCTTGGTCAGCCAAGTAGTCAAATCCACCTGATTGGGAATGACCTGAGAGTAAGCCGGCACCAACAGTACATCATCAAATGTGATGCCTTCACCAATAATCTGTCCCATTTTCTCTCCTCCTTTGTTTCTTTATGCTGTTGAAAGGACTAAATGATTTACGCTTGAGTGTATCAAAGTTTTAAGTCACTGTCAAGATGAAATTTAGTCGCTGAACACCTTTCTGGGAGCGACATTTTTCACTGCCTTGACCAGTTCCTCGGAGGGGCTCAGGACTACTTTCACACCGCCCTCATAATACATGGCATACCGCAAATCCGGCTGCAACTCCTGTCCGATACTGTAGTCCACCGTCTTTACATTGCGATTCTTATAATCATCCAGATGCCAGGAGTTTATCGGAGCGAGGATTTCCATGCGGTCCACCGTGTAGGTTGCCACCCGTTTTCTCTTGGACTGTGCCATAATCTTATCCACAGTAATTTCCTTGTCCAGATAGAGATACTCATATTCCACGCTGGAATACAGATTCACAAAGTAGGCAGCCACTCCTGTGATAACTGCCAGCAGCATCGCCGGCACAACCAAAAACATGGCGATACCAAACACCACCGTCAATGCAATCAAAACCACCACCAATGCCTTCGCTCCGCGAGTCTTCTTCGCCGGAACCAGACATTCCACATAAACATCGCTCATCGCTTTACCTGCCCTCTACTTTAGTTTTTCCTATTCATGATATACCATCCACATCCAAGTTGCAAGACGACCTTGAGTTTTTATTCTTTTTTTAGATTCCGATTAGAAGTGTTTCATTGACTTTCCCAAAGCAAATCATTATAGTAGTAACATATACGCACTACACTTGTGATTTCTTAATGAAAGGTGGTTCACATATGGCTGTCATGGACGAATTCCGCGAGGAACGGGAATCAATCAAGCACGGTACTTTCAAGCAAAAGAGGCAATATTTTAACGATTACTACAAGTGGCCCTTAATCGTCACGGTACTGGCTCTGCTCTTTGTGGGGGCTCTGGTGTATCAATTTGCGACTAAAAAAGACACCGCCTTTTTTGCGGTAATGCTGAATGGCTCCTCCTATTCGGACAACGAATGGTTCATGGAGGATTACACGGCATATGCCGGCATCGACACCGGCAAATATAAGACTACGGTGGACACCGGGGCTTTTTTCACGGTAAATTCCATGGACGAGAGCTCTTATTATACCTCGGAAAAACTGGACACCTACGCGGGCATCGGAGAGCTTGACGTCATGGTGGGAGGCGGGGAAGAATTTGCCCACTTTGCCAACAGCACCCTCTTTATAGATTTGCGAGAGATTATGACCCAAGAACAGCTCGAGAGGTATGAGCCTTATTTCTATTATATCGACGGCGCCGTGATAGACAGCGCTCTCGAGACCGGGGAAGACATAGACCTCACATCCCTCTGCGACCCGAAAACTCCGGAAGAAATGGAGGACCCTGTACCGATTGCGGTGTATGTGGAAAGCAGCGAGAAATTGAATGAGGCATATTACTTTAAAAACGCAGAAAACGGAGTGGCTGTCGGCATCTATGCCAACAGCTCCAACTCCGCAAACGCACTTGCATTTATTGATTATTTGATGACGGCACAAGAATAAAATCGAAAGGTCTACAGCAGCTCCTTCAGCAGCTTGTTGACGCTTGCGGGATCCGCCTTGCCCTTCATGGCTTTCATGGTCTGTCCCACCAGGAATCCGATTGCCTTCTCCTTGCCGTTATGATAATCCTCCACAGATTGGGGGTTGTCTGCAATGACCTGTTCCACTGTCTTGCGGAGAGCCCCCTCGTCATTGACCGTCTTTAACCCCTTCTCCTCCACATAGGTTTCCGGGTCGATATCCTCCGAAAACATCACTTCAAATACTTCCTTTGCCACCGTGGAATTGATGACTTTTTGCTCCGTCAAAGCTATCAGCGATGCCAGATGCTCCGGTGAAAACGGAATGTCCTCAGGGTCAAGTTCTCTCTCCTTCAAAATCCGCAGAGTCTCCACCATAAGCCAGTTTGACACCTTCTTGGGCTGAGCTCCCAGAGCAACCGTCGCCTCAAAGATATCCGCCATATGCTTGGAATCCGTGAGGATTTGTATATCATAATCGGGAAGGTCAAAGGTCTCCCGATACCGTTGCATCTTCTCCGCGCGAAACTCCGGCTGCTTGGCGCGAATGCTCTCCAGCCACTCATCGCTGATAGATATAGGCACCAAATCCGGGTCCGGGAAATAACGATAATCCTGAGCATCCTCCTTGGAACGCATGGCATAGGAGGTCTCCTTGGTGTCATCCCATCGTCTGGTCTCCTGCACCACCTTTTCCCCTGACTCAATCAAATCTATCTGTCTGGCACGCTCTCCCTCGATGGCACGGGCGATGGCGCGGAAAGAATTCAGATTTTTCATCTCGGTGCGGGTGCCGAACTTCTCTGCGCCCACCTCCCTCACAGACAAATTGACGTCCGCTCTCATGGAGCCCTCCTGCAGTTTGCAGTCGGAGGCGCCAAGATATTGGATGATATTCCTCAGTTTCTCCAGATAAGCGATAACCTCCTGGGCACTGCGCATATCCGGCTCAGACACAATCTCAATCAGCGGCACACCGGAACGGTTATAGTCCACCAGAGAACAGCCCTCCCAGTCGTCATGAATCAGCT
>CAZUAP010000191.1:0-3074 GCA_964617975.1 uncultured Acetatifactor sp.
GAAATCAGGCACGCAAAGGAGACAAATGAACAGCTCGGTGTGATTCAGGCACTCAGCAACAAATATGACTCCGTATTTTTCATCAATCTCAAGGACGGCAAGGCAATTCCATATCACTTGAGCAATGAGAAAATGCAGGATTACGGGGAGCATTTGGTGGAGGCGCAGCTTTGGGATGAAATCGTAAAGGGATATGCCCAAAACGGGGTGGATTCCGGCTATGCGCAGGAGTTTGTCGAAAAGGTTTCTCTGGAAAATCTTTTCGGGGAGCTGAGCAAAAAAAGTTCCTTTGTATATGAATATAAGGATAGCGACGCACAGGAGAGCCGTTTCTATCAGATGAAGGCGGTGCCGGTATCGGGGACGGATTCCGACAGCATTATCGTGGGTATCTCCAATGTGGATGAGGAACGCAGGCAGCAGATTCTCGTTCAGAAAGCGATGCAGGATGCTTATGCAGCTGCGAGTGCGGCGAATAATGCCAAGACCAATTTCCTTACCAGTATGTCACATGATATCCGCACGCCGATGAATGCCATCATCGGCATGACGGCAATCGCTGCGACACATATCGATGACAGGGAGAGAGTACAGGATTGCCTGAAGAAGATAACGGCATCGAGCAAGCATCTGCTCTCGCTGGTCAATGAAGTGCTTGATATGAGTAAGATTGAGTCCGGGAAGATAGATTTGGATGAGGAGGATTTCAATCTTTCGGATTTGATTGACAATGTGCTGACGATGGTGCGCCCGCAGATTGAGGAACACCATCACGAGCTTGTCGTGAACATAAAGGGCGTAGAACATGAGCAGGTGGTGGGCGACAGCCTTCGGATTCAGCAGCTCTTTGTCAATCTCATGAGCAATGCGATTAAATATACCCCCGATGGCGGGAAAATCACGCTTTCCCTTACGGAAAAGAAGGCAAATCAAAGGCGCGCAGGTTTCTATGAGGTGACGGTGGAAGACAACGGCATCGGTATGTCAGAGGAGTTTTTGAACAAATTGTTTGAGCCGTTTGCTAGGGCACAGGATGAACGGATTCGCAATGTTCAGGGAACGGGTCTGGGGATGGTGATTTCCAGAAATATTGTAAATATGATGGGCGGCAATATTGAAGTGGAAAGCCAGTTGAATAAGGGAACCAAATTCACCGTGACATTTTTCCTGAAACTGCGGGATGTGGAGGAAACGGCTTACGATGATTTTATCGATTTGCCGGTTCTCGTTGCGGATGATGACGAAATCAGCATGGAGTCGGCGTGCTGTATGCTGGATGGTTTCGGCATGAAGACGGAGGGAGTGCTCTCCGGTGAGGAGGCAGTGAAAAGGGTAATTGAGCGCCATGAGAGACGGGAGGATTATTTTGCCGTCATTTTAGACTGGAAGATGCCGGGTATGGACGGGGTGGAGACAACAAGAAAAATCCGCAAGACAATCGGTGAAGATGTGCTGATTATCATTATTTCGGCATATGACTGGTCGGAGATTGAGCAGGAGGCAAGACAGGCGGGCGTGAATGCCTTTATATCGAAACCGTTGTTCAAATCCCGTCTGGAACATCTCTTTCATTCTCTGCTGGGTAAGGAAGAAGAAGTGCAGGAGTTGGTGCCGCTCAAGAAGTTTGAGAAAATGGATTTATCAGCGTACCGGGTGCTGCTGGTCGAGGACAATGAGCTGAATGCGGAGATTGCCACGGAGATTCTCGGGCTCACCGGGATTAAGGTTGATGTGGCAAACGATGGCTCCGTAGCGGTGGATATGATTCGCGAACGGGGCGATATCAAGTACGACATCATCTTTATGGATATTCAGATGCCCAAGATGAACGGCTATGATGCAACGAGGGCTATTCGGAATCTGGGCTGTGACTATTGTAAGAGTGTGCCGATTATCGCAATGACGGCAAATGCCTTTGCGGAGGATGTGCAGGCTGCTTTTTCCGCCGGAATGAATGAGCACATCGCAAAGCCGTTGGATTTGCAGACCCTCTCGGCGGTTCTCGACAAATGGGTGGTATCACAACGGTAGTTGCAACGGTGGTTGAAAAAGCGGTTAAAAAGTAAGATTAGAAGGTTAATTTGTATTTGCAAAAACGTCTGCGACTTCAGTGATGGTGATATATGCCTTCGGGTCTATTTCACGGACGATATCCTTCATCTTGGTTACCTGAAACCTGTTCACAACAAAATACACAACCGTCTTGCTGGAGTTGGAATATCCTCCCACAGCGTCAATTTTGGTTGTGCCTGTCTCAAAGGCAGCAGAAAGCTCTTTGCATATCTCGTCCGGCTTTTCCGTGATAATCATTGCGCTTTTGGCCCTGTCAAAGCCCTCGACGATGAAGTCGACCGTCTTCAGCGCAGCCATGTAGGTCACGATAGAATAGAGAGGCAGTATCCAGCTGTGTAAAACAAAGCCGCAAATAATATATAAAATCAGATTATAACCCATCACGAAGGTGCCCACGGTCACACCCAGCTTTTTGGCAAAAATTACCGCCATTACTTCTATGCCGTCCATTGCACCGCCGTTTCGGATTGCGAGACCGCTTCCGATTCCGGATATGATTCCGCCGAAAATCGCACAAAGGAGCAGGTCTGTCCCGGCAAGGGGAGAGGCGATACTGACATCTATCGGAAGGATATCCGTTATCAGCCATGCGACGAGGGAATAGATTAATACTGTGTAGATTGCATAAATAGTGAACAATTTTCCCTGTTTCTTCAGACCGTATAAAAAGAGTGGAATGTTCAAAATCAGCAGACACAGAGACAAGGAAATATGATTCGGCGTCAGCTGGGCAATCAGCATGGCAGTGCCGGAGATTCCGCTGTCATACAGATTGACGGGATTCAGAAAAATAGTGATGCCGATTGCATTTATGATTCCGGCGAGGGTAAGCATAAGTATCTTGTAACATTCAATCTTCTTAGTGGATTTCAAATTTCAACCTCCGTCTTATAACATTTTATAGGCAATGCGAAACTGTTATTTATAACTTCCGCAATTGTGCCGTTTGTATATATCCAACACAGGCACGCTTTCGCTATGTTTTTTTCGCAGCGGACACA
>CAZUAP010000192.1:0-3017 GCA_964617975.1 uncultured Acetatifactor sp.
TAAGTACAAGATGCCACTATTGAAATATGGATCCAAGGAGGGATTAAAGCAGTAAAAGGAATGAATGCAGTATTCATGGTGGAATCAGTTATGGCTGTATCGGCTCCTGCAAAACCAAGGCGTGAAAGAGGAGAGCAGAACGATTCTGAAAAGAGAAACGACAAGGGAATGACCTTTTCAGAAGTGATGACCTCCCTGAAATCTTCCGCAGTGGAAACTATGCAAAGTTCCAATCAGGCGCCTTCTGAGTACAGAAGCACCTGGTATGGGCGGGATATGAAACTTTCATTTACGGATTACAGGACGAGAGAGTACCATTATTGATTTGCAAAACTTAACAGAATCAGCCGTCTGCGGATAACACAGACGGCTGATTTTGTTTGGATTATATTTGTATTTGTTTGGATTTTGCCTTACTGCAGTAAAGCTAAAACATTCTGGTTGGACTGATTTGTCTGCGCAAGCATAGACTGCGCTGCCTGCATTAAAATGTTGCGGTTGGAATAACTTACCATTTCCTTTGACATATCCGTATCCCGAATCAGGGACTCCGCACTTGTGGTATTCTCCACCACATTGTCCAGATTCCGGATAATGTGTTCCAAGCGGTTCTGCGTGGCACCATAATAGGAGCGCACGGAGGACACTCTTTTCAAGGCATCTTTTACGGTATCAATCGTCTGCTTTGCATGGTCCGCATCTGTTGCATCCAAAGTCTCCCCATCAAACAGGGCACTGCTCGAAATGTTATATCTGAGGACGCTGAGGCTATGGTCAGCTTCCGACCCGACCTGCAGAATAATACTGTTACCGCCCATTCCACCACCTGAACCGCTTTTCCCTTTTTCAGGGAAAACGTAACCGCTGCCGAAAGCATTTGCATATTTCGTATTATCCGCATTAATCACATAATTCGTGGATGATGCGGTCAGACTGGCAGGTGCAAAAGCAACGCTCTCCGATACATCCAGTCCACCTGCAAGCAGGGAACCTGCGCCGGAACTCCCCCTTGCGGCCAGCAGATTTTTAACAAAGGACAGGGAATCGGTATCTGCTTTTTTAAATCCGCTTTCAAAGGCTGTCTGACTGCTGTAATTCGTAAAATTCTGAATCGCCTCATCCAAGGTATGGCCTTGGGCAACGTAGGTCAAAACAGAATCCAGCCCGCTCTTAATGCTGTCACTTGTCACAGGCTGGCTTGTGCCTCCCTGACTGTGTTCATATGCTGCCTGCCCCAAATACATGGTAGCCAGATAACCGGCGCCATATTCCATGGAAGAAAGTTGGGACATATAATTTTTGATTTGGTCATCACTTGAAGTGGGACTCAACTGGTAAGACACCCAGCCATTGTCACCGCTGGAGGTCTGAGCCATGCCTTCCACGAACCATTTGGGAAAGCTGGTTGTTCGGCCTGACAGCATACCGTTGGTCACGGTATCGTACATTATCAGATGTGTCATTTCATGAGATATGGTTGCCGCCAAATCGGCTTTCTTGTCATCGCTCATTGACGCAAATTGATTCAAGCCGTAATCGGCAGTATCTACATTCATGGTATAGCTCATAAGGGTATAAGAATTGGTAGCTGACATGCTGAGAGCTGCCGATGCAAGAACGGAGCCGGAACCGTCTATATACGAAAAATTCAAGCCGATTTGAATAGTATTTGAGGATGATGTGCTCATCAAGCCGGGATATGCACTTTGTATCTTGGCTACGGCATCTGACGCTGCCTGCTGCACAAAGCGAGCCATATCAGAATTGGCATAACTTGTATCCTTACCCACCGCAGCACTGTCATCCACAGGGACGATATTTCCATTCGCATCCACCATGGAAAATTCGATGTTGATTTTGTTCTCCACAGCCGGTTCTTTATCCGCTGTGGGTATTACGCCATCTTCAGAAAAGATATTGATGTCGTTAAATACCGTCGTTGTGGAAATGCGGTCTATCTCCTTGGTCAGTTGGTCCAATTCCGCCTGTATATAAGCTCTGTCCTCATCTGTATTGGTTCCGTTGGCTGCCTTCACAGACAATTCCGTAGCGCGGTGCAGCATATCATCTACTTCCGTGAGCGCGCCATCCGCAATCTGGACAAACGAAATACCATCCTGCGCATTATCCGATGCCTGTTTCAATCCTCTGATCTGCCGTCTCATTTTTTCGGAAATGGCAAGACCTGCTGCATCATCCGCAGCACGGTTAATACGATACCCCGAACTGAGCTTTTCTGTATTTTTTGCCAACGACGAACCTACAATACCTGTAAATCTGTTTGCAGAAAGTGCCTGCATATTTGTTTTTACTACCATAACCGCATTCCTCTTTAGAAAAAACCGAGGGATATTTACTAATCCCAGAATCCTGTCACTCTTTGTTCAAGCATATGATTGCACTGCGGACAGCTCAAGTCTTGATCTTCAGGTTCTGTAATAATTGTCGGCACGTTTCCGCAATGGCATTTCCGGATAATATTGGCTGTAGAATTATCATTTAAAAAGTGGGCAGTAAATACCGGCACTTCCAACAACTTTCCGCATTCGGCACAAATCCCCAGAGCCCTCTGAAAATTCCAGATTTTCTCGGCGGCTCCGGTGGATAAGATTTGCTGTACCTGTTCTGCCTCCGGATTTTCAAATTCACAAAGTACCGTTTCCGGGATATGGTCTCTCATCCCCTGACCCAGGCGGAACGTTTGTTTTTTTTGACAGGTGGCACAATTTATTTCCAAATAATATCCCATTATGCTTTCCTCTGTGTTCCAACTGCGAAATATATCGGCAAGTATACTGGACTTCTTTATCGCAGCACAAAAAGTTTATAGCTTAAATTTGGAGACAGTGTCATTCAGCTGCTCTGAAAGCTCTCGCAGCTGGCTGCTTGCGTCTGCCATCTCCTGTCCCTCCGCACTGAACTTGCGTGAGATTTCGAGAATCTGCTCGCAATGACTGAGTACGCTGGACGTGCTGGCGCTCTGTTCCTGCGTGCCGGCTGCCATATCCGTTGCGATG
>CAZUAP010000193.1:0-3009 GCA_964617975.1 uncultured Acetatifactor sp.
CCGGCGAGGTGGAGGAGGTAGGCTCCACCATCTACCATAAGACAGAGTATCGTGAGCGGCGCAACCATTACGCAATCTATTCCGTAAATGCGGAAGTTGCGGGCTTTGACACCAGCAGGGATGCTTTTCTGGGCGCGTACCGCGGCGCCGGCGACCCCGAGGCAGTGGAGAAAGGTGCCTGCACCAATTCCATAGCCAGCGGCTGGTCTCCCATCGCCTCCCATCAGTTGAATGTGACGCTGGCTCCCGGGGAAAGCAAAACCTTTATCTTCGTGCTGGGATATATCGAGAATCCGCAGGAGGAGAAATGGGAATCCCACGGCATCATCAACAAGAAGCGTGCGTTGGAGATGCTTGCCAAATACAACACGGAAGAAAAGGTTGACAAGGCTTTCGCCGAGCTGCAAAGCTACTGGAAGGAGCTGCTGTCCAAGTACACGGTGAGCTCCCAGAACGACAAGGTCAACCGCATGGTCAACACTTGGAATCAGTATCAGTGCATGGTGACTTTCAATATGTCCCGCTCCGCTTCCTATTATGAGTCCGGCATCGGGCGAGGCATGGGATTCAGAGATTCCTGTCAGGATTTGCTGGGCTTCGTGCATCTGATTCCCGACAGAGCAAGAGAGCGTATCATCGACATCGCCTCCACACAGTTCCAGGACGGCAGCGCTTATCATCAGTATCAGCCTTTGACCAAGAAGGGCAACTCAGACATCGGCAGCGGTTTCAACGATGACCCTCTGTGGCTCATCGCGGGAACCAGCGCTTATGTGCGTGAGACGGGTGACACTTCCATCCTGACGGAGATGGTTCCTTTCGACAATGACGAGAGCGTTGCAACGCCGCTTATGGACCACCTGAAACGTTCTTTCAACTATACCGCCACCCACAAGGGGCCTCACAAGCTGCCGTTAATCGGTCGGGCAGACTGGAATGACTGTCTGAACCTGAACTGTTTCTCGGAGCATCCCGGTGAGTCCTTCCAGACCTTCGGTCCCAGCGAGGGACCTGTGGCAGAGTCCGTGTTTATCGCCGGTATGTTTGTGAAATACGGCGAGGAGTATGCACAGCTCTGCGAGCTCATGGGAGACGCAGACGAGGCGGCACGCGCCCGCAAAGAGGTGCAGGAAATGTATGACGCCATCCTGAAGGACGGCTGGGACGGCGAATGGTTCGTGCGGGCATATGATGCCAACAGCCATAAGGTTGGTTCCAAGGAATGTAAGGAAGGGCAGATTTATATTGAGCCTCAGGGGTTCTGCGTACTTGCCGGCGTGGGCGTGAAAGAAGGTCTTGCCGAGAAAGCGCTGGATTCCGTAAAGGAGCGTCTGGACACCAAGTACGGCGTCATGATTCTCCAGCCCGCCTACACAGAGTATCACTTAGAGCTGGGCGAGGTTTCCTCCTATCCGCCCGGATATAAGGAGAACGCCGGTATCTTCTGTCACAACAACCCCTGGGTGTCCATCGCAGAGACCGTGTTGGGACGGGGAGACCGCGCTTTTGAAATCTACAAAAAGACCTGTCCTGCCTACACGGAGGAAATCAGCGAGATACATCGCACGGAGCCTTATGTGTACGCGCAGATGATTGCAGGGCGGGATGCCAAGTTCCACGGCGAGGCCAAGAACAGCTGGCTCACCGGCACCGCCGCGTGGACGTTTGTAAATATTTCCCAGTATATCCTGGGCGTATACCCCACGCACAAGGGATTGTCGGTAGACCCTTGTGTGCCCAAGGATTTTGGAGACTTCACCCTGACCCGTAAGTTCCGCGAGGGAACCTATCATATCACCGTGAAGAATCCGAATAATGTGGAGAAGGGTGTGGTTTCCCTGACCGTGGACGGCAAGGCTGTGGAAGGCTGCGTGATTCCCTATGAGAAGGGCAAGACCGAGTATGATGTTGTAGTGACTATGGGATAAAATCCAAAGATACAGAACCTGCTGAAGTATAAAAGACTTCGGCAGGTTCTTTTATGTATATTTTTCTGCCTGTTTCTAAAACTATTAGCAAAAAGGAGATTGGAATGCGAATTTTATTTTATGATACCAAGACTTATGACCGCCGTTCTTTCGAGGCGGCTCTCGAAGGCTACGAGCCTTTGAAGGATTCCGGGGTTTCAGTGCAGATTGAGTATATCCGGTCGGATTTGGAGCCCCACACCGCTATGCTGGCGGAGGGTTTTGACGCTGTGTGCGCTTTCGTGAGTTCCGACGTGGGCACAAAGACCGTGGAGCTTCTCCATGAGAAGAAGGTCAAATTGATTCTCATGCGGTGTGCAGGATTTAACAATGTGGATTTGGAGAAAGCAAAGGAGCTTGGCATCAGGGTGATGCGTGTTCCGGGTTATTCCCCTGAGGCGGTGGCAGAACACGCCATGGCGCTGGCACTGGCTGTGAACCGGCGCCTGCATAAAGCATACAACAAAGTGCGGGAAAATGATTTCAGCCTGAATGGTCTGATGGGATTTAATTTTTATCAAAAGACCGCAGGCATCATCGGCACGGGAAAAATCGGCGCCGCCATGTGCCGTATCTGTCATGGTTTCGGGATGCGGGTCATCGCCTACGATGTGTATGAGAATGCTGGGTTGAAGGAATTTGTGGAATATTTACCTCTGGAGCAGGTGCTCGCGGAAAGCGATTTGCTCTCCCTACACTGTCCGCTTTCGGACTCCACCTATCACTTGATAAATCTGGATACCATCCGTCAGATGAAAGACGGGGTGATACTGGTCAATACCTCCCGGGGTGCGCTGGTGAAAACTCAGGATTTGATTGAGGGCATCCGTATGCACAAGTTTGGCGGTGTGGGGCTGGACGTGTACGAGGAGGAGACGAACAATGTCTTTGAGGACCGCTCCGATGAAATTCTGGAGCACTCCACCACCGCCCGGCTGCTGTCCTTTCCCCATGTAATCATTACCTCCCATCAGGGATTTTTCACCCGGGAGGCGTTGATGGCTATCGCGGAGACCACGCTGCAAAACGCTCTGGACTTCGC
>CAZUAP010000194.1:0-2976 GCA_964617975.1 uncultured Acetatifactor sp.
CAGGAAATCGAGGGAAAGAAACGCAATTCACCGGCGCGGATGTGCTTTTCCATCTTTCATATGGAAGATATCAACACTTCCTTCCTGCGCATGACCGGAGAATTCCGCTGGGAGCTTTGCAAGCGCATACAGGGCGGGCGTTGGAACGATGTCTCAGAGCGCTCTCTCACCAGCGAATACTTTGACTACATTCAGTTTTACAAAAAAAATCACGAGCTGAGCTCCGAGGCCAAGGAGCGGGTACGCACGGCGCTTTTACAGGCAAAAAACAGTTTCAAAGAGATGTTTGTGCGGGATTATATGCAATGGATAATGTTTGAAGGCAACGGTTCCCCTCGCTTGAACAAGATTGCAAGAAGAATCTTCTTCACCTACTGTCCTTTCTCCGCAGAAATCTGTGCAAAACTAGACCAGAACCCGCTTTATGCCGACCTGCTGTCCCAGCACAGGATTCACAACGCGCAGAAACGCCATCAGATTGATATGCTCTACCAAAAGCTGCGCAATTCAAACGCCCCCATTCCGGATACCCTGGAACGGGAGCGCAGTTTCTACGATTTATAAGATTCCGATATACTATGATGCCTTGGCGGTCTCCTGAGCTTTCTTAGCCGCCAGGGCTTTTTCTGTGGGTTTCACCATGAAGATGCAGATGAGCAGCGACAAAATGTAAAGCGTAATCGTTGCATACAGCACACACTGATATCCGGTGGGATTCACCGTGAGCGTCTCAATCGTTCCGTCCGACAGCACATGCTCCAACATTTCCGGCTCGCCGAAGGTTTTCACAATCCACGACGCCATCTGATTGCCGGTAAGTCCTGCCACCGCCCATGCGGAAAGGGTCAAGCCGTGAATGGCACTGATATTCCCCATGCCATAATGGTCCGCCAGCAGTGTCGGCACGTTAGAAAAGCCGCCGCCATATCCTGCATTGACCACAAAAATCAACGCCAGCACCAAACCCGTCAACAGCAGGCTGCCCTCACCATTCCTGATGCCTCCGGTGAGAATGACGATGCCGGTAAAGCAAATTGACAAGATAAAGATTAATTTGTAAATGGAATTCCTGTCCTTCATGGTGTCCGCCCACGCGGAGAAACCAAGACGTCCTGCTGCATTGAACACCGCGGACACCGTCGAGATGATACCCACGAATCCCGCCAGCCCGAGGCACTTGACAATCATTTTCTCCTGAGAAATCAAAGCAAGACCGCAGGTGATATTCAGATAAAACATCAGCCAGATTCCAATGTAATTGGTCACGGGCTTTGATTTGATTACCGCTGTCGTGCTCTGACCCTCGCCCTTCTTCTTCGGCTCGTGCCAGCCGTCCGGCTTCTTCAAAAGCAGATGACCCGCAAACATCATCACAAAATAAACTGCCGCAAGTATCACAAACATCTTATAGATGCCGCCCTCGCCCAGATTGTCCAGCATAGCCTGCATGATGGGGCTCGCAATGGCTTTCGCGGCGCCAAAGCCCGCCACAGCAAGTCCGGTGGCAAGTCCCTTCCTGTCCTCAAACCACAGCATCAGCGTCTTGACGGGAGACAGATACCCCGTTCCCAAGCCGATACCCATGATAAAGCCATAACACACATAGATGCCGACCAACGCCAGAACGCTGCCCCGATGGAGACCTCCGTAATAGATAAAGTAACCTGTACCCGCCATGCCTACCGCGAAACAGATGGTGGCAATCAGTGAGGACTTGTGAATATCCTTCTCAACCACATTCCCCAGAAACGCCGCAGACATTCCTAGAAAAAAAATCGCAAAGCTGAATGCCCACTCCGTGGCACCCTTGGAAAATCCGATGTAATCGGCAATTTCCTGACTAAAGATAGACCAACAATAAACCGTACCGATACTACAATGCAAAAGCAGTGCCGGGATTGCCGCGCGGAACCATTTGTTATTGCGCCAGCCTCCCTTTTTTGTGTTTTCTCCCATAAGCTTGTTCATCCTTTGCAGTTTTTGTATGTACTTTTGTCACTATTGAATAATAGTCATTTACATTATACAACATTCTTTGCGCATTTTCAACAAATTTTGTGCGTTGGTGTCTTCCCAGCAACACATTTTTCCTTTTCACCCCAAACTTTCATCACCTGTATTTACCCAGTGCATAAACGCGTACCAGATTTTTGCATATGGTGCATGCTTTCGAACATATATTGCGTATCCAACCATTATCACTACTGCTGCTACCATTGCAAGAACAATACCCATTGCAAATATATTTGTCAATTTATTAAATTCATCATTGGAAATTATGCCTTTTAATGTATTATTATCATCAAGCAACAACGTAAGCGACCTCTGGTTTGGAAAATCTTTATCTAAGTCTACACCCACAGTTGACGCATCAAAGCGATATGACTGTCCACGGGTATATTGTACGGTAGTAGAATTAACTTTGATTCCTGATTCCCAGTTGGTAGCATTATAAGAATCCATTAGATTCTGTTTCATTGAATCAGATACATTCTTGCAGGTTATAACTATACCAAATCCTACCACAATAGAAATTAGTATCCAGATTAAAGTATGTATAAGTAATGTTTTAAATGCTTTTACTACTTTATTATACGTTTCTTCATCCAAATTTTCCTTGCCATAGTCTAAAGCTTTTGCAATTTCAATCATGTTTATTGCGGTGCTGAATTCAAGACCCGAATTACTCATGAGTTTTATCTCCTAACTATAGTTTCAATTAAACAGGAAACTATCATTTGGTTAAAACATGTTTGCAATATTTGGCGGAACCACACTTCGGACAACGCAATTTACGCTTGGTCAAGGTATGAGGAGCCATAATATATGCCCGCATATAAGGGACAAAGCGTTCGTAACATTCAGGGCATTCAAAAGCACCTGCTTCCCTATCCAATATACAAGCGATAATAATGCCGACCACAATTACAAACATCCCAATACCAATTAGGAGAAAACGTAACCATGTTTCCATTG
>CAZUAP010000195.1:0-2912 GCA_964617975.1 uncultured Acetatifactor sp.
CAAACATTTTCTTTCTGATCTCGTCCGCCAGTTCCGGCTCCTCGATCTCCAGAGTCTCCATAATATGTTTCTCCGTGCTGCGGTCTACCGTGTTCAAGATTTCCACCACGGCATCCACACCGCCAATCACGGTGTAATCCTGATTTACCAGACTCGCCAGCTTGGATTCCAGCACCTTCTCCACCTCCTTGATGACATCGGGGCTGGTGCGGTCCATCATAGCGATACGTTTCGCCACATCCGCCTGTCTGTCCGGGGGCAGTGCCGACACAATCATGGCGGACTGGCTGGGGGACAGATAGGACAAAATCAACGCAATCGTCTGAGGATGCTCATCCTGAATGAAGTTAATCAGCTGAGACGCATCCGTCTTACGCACAAACTCGAAAGGTTTTACCTGCAGTGATGCGGTCAGCTTGCCGATGACCTCCATCGCCTTCTCATTGCCAAGCGCCTTATCCAAAAGTTCCTTGGCGTAATTGATACCGCCCTCAGCAATGTACTGCTGGGCAAGGCATACCTCGTAGAACTCATTGATAACATCCTCCTTCAACTGAGGAGTCACGCTTCTGGTGTTGGCAATCTCCAACGTCAGTTCCTCTATCTCATCTTCTTTTAAATGTTTAAACAGACCGGCGGAACGCTCAGGTCCCAGTGAAATCAGCAAAATTGCTGCTTTCTGCAATCCGCTTATACCTTCTTCTGCTTTTTTTGCCATCCGTCTTCTCCTTCAACTTCCTTGCCGGGATACTCTCGCCGGTACCCTTACCAGTCCTCACTGAGCCAGTTGCGCAACAATGACGCCGCCGCCTCCGGATTCTCGTCCACAAACTTCTCTATCATCTTGCGGGTCTCGGACTTGGACTCCACATCGATGTCCTCCAACTCCGTCTCCTGCGTAGACTGTAAAAGATTTTCCACCGAAAGTTCTTCTTCCTCCGAAGCCTGTTTGTGTCCACGCATACTGCGCAGTACCACAAATGCCAGAAGCGCCAGAATCACAACCAGCATAAACACGCTGGCGATAACGGTCGCATCCTCGGAAGTCATTCCCGCCTTATCTACAAAGACCGGAGATTCATAGGAGAGAATCGTAATCTTCTCGACGGGAATGCCCGTTGCATTTGCCGCCATGCTGTAATAATCCTCATCCACCTCCAGCTTGACATCCTCGGCATTGTTGGCCTTAAACTCGGCCCAAGTGATGCCGTCCAGCAAGCCCTGACTCTTGACATCCTCCTCCTTATATTCCCGATAGCGTATCAACGCAATCGACATGGAGGAATTGCTATAGTTGATGGCACCCGCAGGGGTGATTTTATACTGAATGTCCTCGTTGGGCAGATAATCCTTCAACGTTTCCGTCTGGGTAGAGGAAGAACTGCTGGAATCCGGACTTACATAGACGGTTTCATCGTTGGAGTCCGTCCCGGGCACATAGGAACTGCCGTCCTCATTCTCCGACTCATACGTCTCGCTGTGGGACAGATAACCCTCGTCCCTTCCGTCCTCCACAGTGTAGCGTTTGACGGTCTCCTCGTAGTTGGAATAATCCATGTCCAGACTGCAGGTAACCTCCACTTGGCTGAACTGGTTGGTGCCAAGCAGCACATTCTTTACCTTGTAAGCCATCATTGACTGACCTTGGTTTTCAAGCTCCTGCATGGAGCTTGCCACTCCAGCCGTGGAATAATCATCGCCGCCGGCAAAGAGCAGATTGGAATCCGAGTCCAGAATCGTGATGTTTGATGTGGTATCATTGCCCAGCCACGTTGCCACCGCCTTCGCCACATTTGCCGCATTGGCGGAGGTAAAGGTGCCGTCCAGCTCCAGCGTGATATATGCGCTGGACTCCTGCTGTTCCCGAATCAAAGTACCGTTTTGAGTGGGAATATGTAAGAGCACATCCGCACTCTTGATATTGGAAAAAGATGTCAGGTTTTTCTCAACCTTACTCTCATATGCCTCCAGAGTCAGCTTTTCCTTGTCGGAAGCAGTGGTGGAAATGCTGCCGTTCAACGCCTCCTGAATGGTATACTCATCTGCGCCGTAGCCCGCAGAACCCAAAGCCCAGACTGCCGTCTGATACTGGCTGGATTCCACGCTGAACTTGAGTCCGTCAGAGGAGGCTTTATATTTGATACTGGAACTTTCCAAAAGGGACTGCACCTCTGCAGCCTTAGAGGCACTCTCACAGGTAATCAAATCCGTATATTGAGGCTGTGAAGTCACATATATTACAATCGCAAAGGCAAAGATAACGGTTGCTGCCAATCCAATGATGATTGTCTTCTGGCGGGAAGTAAATTTATTCCACCAGTCCAGTACCTTTTGCAGGATTTCTTTTAACTTTTCCGGCATGGTATTTCTCCTGTCTTACAAATTAATCGTATATCGGCAAAACAAGATGCCCTAAATCTGCATCTGCATGAGCTCCTTGTAGGACTCCAGCAACTTGTCGCGGATAGCTACCGTATACTGCAATGCTGTGGACGCTTTCTGGAGCGCAATAGTCAAATCATGGGTGTTCTCCGTCTCACCCAACGCAAACTTAATCTCCTCGTCCTCCGCGTCCGACAGATAACTGTTGGTCGCCTTGATATTGTCAATCGCCGTATTCAATATGGAATCAAACATGGTCCCGTCCGCAGAATCCGTTTTCTCCGTGAGACTCCCTGTCAGCGAGGACAGACTGCTCGTAGAATTGACACCACTTGTACTGCTGAGACCGCTCAGCGCACTGATTGCCGACAAATCCATAATTCTCTATCTCCTTTACTCCTGTAGCTTTTTCATTCACATACAGTTATATACTTTAATAATTTTTGTTTTACTGCTGTGTCAGCTGTAATCCCTGCAGCGCCATGGACTTGCTTGCGCTGAAAGCCGTGGCATTCGCCTCATAGGCGCGG
>CAZUAP010000196.1:0-2851 GCA_964617975.1 uncultured Acetatifactor sp.
ATTCTGGTGACACTGCTCCATGAGATGCAGGCGAGAGGTGCCAAGACCGGTCTTGCCACCCTGTGTATCGGCGGCGGCATGGGCTGCTCCACCATCGTGAAGATTGAGGACTAAGGAGGGGCGAGATGGACTATATCTTATATGAGCAAAAAAAGGATTATGCCATTATCACCATCAACCGTGAAAAAGCGTTGAATGCGCTGAATTCTCAGGTGCTGGAGGAACTGGATGCCACTCTTGACGGAGTGAATCTGAATGAGGTTCGCTGCCTGATTATCACCGGCGCAGGGGAGAAATCCTTTGTGGCAGGGGCAGACATCGGAGAGATGAGTGCTCTGACCAAGGCGCAGGGCGAGGCATTCGGCAAGAAGGGAAATGACGTGTTCCGCAAGCTGGAGACATTCCCTGTTCCCGTGATTGCAGCGGTGAACGGCTTTGCGTTGGGCGGCGGCTGTGAGCTCTCCATGAGCTGTGACATCCGCATCTGCTCGGACAATGCTGTGTTCGGTCAGCCTGAGGTGGGACTCGGCATCACGCCCGGTTTCGGTGGAACCCAGAGACTTGCCCGCATCGTGGGCGTGGGTATGGCGAAACAGATGATATATACCGCCAGAAATATCAAGGCGGATGAGGCACTTAGAATCGGTCTTGTGAATGCCGTTTATCCGAAGGAGGAGCTCCTCGGCGCAGCGGAGAAAATGGCGGCAGGCATCGCCAAGAACGCGCCCATCGCTGTGAGAAACTGCAAGAAGGCAATCAATGAGGGGCTGGATGCAGATATGGACGCTGCACTGGTCATCGAGGAAAAACTGTTCGGCGATTGCTTTGAGAGCGAGGACCAGAAATACGGGATGGCATTTTTCCTGGACAAGAACAAGGAGAAAGTGAAGGAACCTTTCCAAGGGAAGTAAAACTTCCCGAAAATAAATTTTCCCGAAAGTAAATAAAATTGTTATATTTTTTCATGATAAAGTGGATGAGAGAAGAAAAAGAGAAGGAGGATTATCCATGAAAGTAGGTATTATTGGTGCGGGAACCATGGGTTCCGGGATTGCGCAGGCGTTTGCGATGACGGACGGTTACGAGGTTTGCCTCTGCGATATCAAGCAGGAATTTGCGGACGGCGGCAAGGCAAAGATTTTGAAAAATCTCAATTTCCTTGTAGGCAAGGAGAAAATTACACAGGAGAAGGCGGATGCCGTTGCGGCGAAGGTTGCCACCGGTCTGAAGGATATCTGTACCGACTGCGATCTGATAATCGAAGTTGCTCCTGAGAATATGCAGTTGAAGAAGGATACTTTTAAGGAGCTGCAGGCGATTGTAAAGCCTGAGTGTATCTTTGCCACCAACACCTCATCCCTCTCTATCACAGAGATGGGCAATGGCTTGGATCGCCCGCTGATTGGTATGCACTTCTTCAATCCGGCTGACAGAATGAAACTGGTGGAGGTGATTGCAGGTGCGAACACTCCCTCGGAGCTGGTGGAGAAGATTAAGGGAATCGCCGCAGAGATTGGCAAGACGCCTGTGGAGGTCAACGAGGCAGCAGGATTTGTGGTAAACAGAATCCTGATTCCTATGATAAACGAGGCAATCAATGTATATGCGGCAGGTGTTGCTTCTGTTGAGGACATTGATGTGGCAATGCAGCTTGGTGCAAATCATCCCATGGGACCTCTGGCACTGGGCGACTACATCGGTCTGGATATCGTGCTGGCTATCATGGAAGTGATTTATGCGGAGACAGGCGATTCCAAGTATGCACCGTCTCCCCTGCTCAGAAAGATGGTTCGCGCAGGCAAGCTGGGCAAAAAGACCGGTAAGGGATTCTACGATTATAACAAGTAAAATAGAGAGATGAAGGAGAAAAGTCATGGATTTTACTTTGAGCAAAAAGCATGAGATGGCGCGCACTCTTTTCAGAGAGTTCGCGGAGAAGGAAGTAAAGCCCCTTGCGCAGGAGGTTGATGAGACCGAAGAATTTCCCCGCGCAACCGTTGAGAAGATGGCTAAGGCAGGGTTTATGGGGATTCCCATTCCCAAGGAATATGGCGGGCAGGGCTGCGATGTCCTGACCTACGTCATGTGCGTGGAGGAGCTGGCAAAGGTTTGCGGCACGACAGCGGTTATCGTGTCTGCCCACACTTCCCTTTGCTGTGACCCCATTTTGACCTATGGCACAGAGGAGCAGAAACAGAAATATCTGCCGGATTTGGCAGCAGGACGTAAGATTGGCGCGTTCGGTCTGACCGAGCCCGGCGCCGGAACCGATGCGCAGGGTCAGCAGACCAAGGCGGTTCTGGATGGTGATGAGTGGGTGATTAACGGTTCCAAGATTTTCATCACCAACGGTAAGGAGGCAGATGTCTATGTCATCTTTGCCGTGACCGGAGTAGTGGAGAAGAAGGGAAAGACTCTCAAGGAGATTTCCGCATTTATCGTGGAGAAGGGAACTCCCGGTTTCACCTTCGGCACCAAGGAGAAGAAGATGGGTATCCGCGGTTCCTCCACCTATGAGTTGATTTTCACCGACTGCCGCATTCCCAAGGAGAATATGCTGGGACAGCAGGGCAAGGGATTTAATATCGCAATGCACACGCTGGACGGTGGACGTATCGGTATCGCCGCTCAGGCGCTTGGCATCGGCGAGGGCGCACTGGAGAGAACGGTTGATTACACCAAGGAGAGAAAGCAGTTCGGCAGGTCCATCAGCGCTTTCCAGAACACACAGTTCCAGCTGGCGGATATGGCGACCAAGGCACAGGCTGCCCAGCTTTTGGTGTACAAGGCTGCCTGACAAAAAAAAGAAAAGTAGCCGGAGAGAAGCTCCGGAGGAAGAGGGTACACATGA
>CAZUAP010000197.1:0-2847 GCA_964617975.1 uncultured Acetatifactor sp.
GCGCATGCCGCAGACCTTGAACAGCTTTCTGGTCTGAGCCTCCACACCCTTGGAGGCGTCGATGACCATGACCGCAGAGTCCGCCGCCATCAGTGTCCGGTAGGTATCCTCCGAGAAATCCTGATGCCCGGGGGTATCCAGAATATTGATGCAATAGCCGTCATATTCAAACTGCAGCACAGATGAAGTGACAGAAATACCTCTCTCCTTCTCAATCTCCATCCAGTCGGAGACAGCATGTCGCGCCGTTGCCTTACCCTTGACACTTCCCGCCAGATTGATTGCTCCTCCGTAGAGCAGAAACTTCTCGGTGAGGGTTGTCTTACCCGCATCCGGGTGGGAAATGATGGCGAAGGTCCGACGACGGTTAATTTCTTCTGTATAGTTACTCAAAGCATTATCCTCCTGCTACAGCATACTCTCGCCGGCAAAATCCGGCGCAATTCCAAAATATTGTAACACAGTGGCGCCTATGTCGGCAAATGTTTTTCTCGTGCCAAAATTATGAGGGGCAATTTCCTCCCCATACATGATAAAAGGTGTATATTCCCTGGTGTGGTCCGTTGTCGCAGTGTACGCCGGGTCGCAGCCGTGGTCCGCCGTTATCATCAGAATGTCCTCCGGTCTCATTTTCGCCTGAATCTCTGGAAGTTTCTCATCAAAATAACTCAGCGCGCGGGCATAGCCGTCCACATCCCTGCGGTGACCGTAGAGCATATCATAATCCACCAGATTGATGAAACACAGTCCCTCAAAATCTCTATCCAGATATTCCAGCGTGCGCGCGATGCCTTCCTCATTGCCGGAAGTGTAAACCGCTTCCGTGATTCCCTGACCCGCAAAGATATCTTTGATTTTGCCCACGGCAATCACATCTTTGCCCGCCTTCTTCAAGCTGTCCAGCATGGTCTCCGCCGGCGGCTCCAAAGAAAAGTCGTGGCGATGGGCTGTCCGTGTGAAATGTCCCGGCTCACCCACAAAAGGTCTTGCAATCACACGTCCTACACCGTGCTCACCCACAAGGATTGCCCTGGCAATGCGGCAATATTCATATAATTTTTCCGGAGGAACGATTTCCTCATGAGCCGCAATCTGAAACACACTGTCCGCAGAGGTATATACAATCAAATCTCCTGTGCGCAGATGCTCCTCACCATAGTCTGCAATCACCTCGGTTCCCGAGTACGGTCGATTGCACAGCACACCTCTGCCCGTCTGCTGCCGAAATGGAATAAGCACCTCCTCCGGGAATCCCTCCGGATAAGTGGGGAGCGGTTTGCCGGAATACACTCCCGCAATCTCCCAGTGACCGATGGTGGTATCCTTCCCCTTGGATGCCTCCCTCATGCGGGCGACGGCGGCGGTATGGGGATTCTTTTGCGTCAGCTTTCTCCCGTCAGCTCCCTGTGCCACCGTCACTCCCTCTATCTGGAAAAGTCCCATCTTTTGCATATTCGGCATATGAAAATACGGACTCTTTGAGACACTGCCGATCGTATTGACTCCAACATCGCCATAGTCTGTCGCATCCTCCATCCCGCCAATTCCAAAACTGTCCAATACAATCAAAAACACTCTTTTCATCGTATTTCATTCCTTTCCTGCTTCCGTATGTATTCAGCATACCACAAAACATTATTCCACAACAGTGCTGATAATAATATTTTCTGCTGAAATGCCGGTTTTGCGTTTCACAATATCCTCAATCTGTGCCCGCTGAACATCCGAAAGTTCCACAGCGTTCACCACCACATCCACCGCATCATCCGCAATGCTCACAACCACGTCAGAAAATCCCTTTGCCTCCAGCAAAATCTCCGCCGCCGACTCTTTCTCCGCAATCTCCGTCATTTGCACCATGCTGTTCACAGCATCCTGCTTCTGTTCATCGCTGAGTCCGTCACTTCCGATAATCTGCATCAGCGTCTCTTTATTTTTGGCTCTGGTCTGTTCCTTCAGCAGTTTCGCGTCGGAAAGTACGGCAACCCCCGTGGTAGAAGTGAGAACCGCCTCCCCGGGAATTTCATCCTCCTCAGGCGTGACGGATGCCACCTGCATTCCATCCTCAAGATAGTCCTCCATAATAACGTCTACATCCGAGTCCAGACTTTCAATCTCCGTGAGACCTGCCGACAGCAAATCTTCCTCCGACAAATCCAGTAATCCATCAACCTCCGCCGCATTTTCCAGCTCTCCTGCCGTGTAATTCTCAGTGATGACACCGTTTGACCCCACTGCATTCACCGCATCTGTATCATTCACAGTCAGATATTCCTCCTCAAGATTGGTCCCCGCAAATTGCAGATATCCTGCTATGGCTATCATAATGGCAAGTGCGGTAATCATTAGCTGATTCTTTTTAACTAGGTTTTTCACAGTGCTCTCCCTCTTGCTTTTTATTTTTTATTGTATGAGCCTTTGAATCAATATATGAATCAATCACCTGTCCCGCCAGCAGAACCAATCGAGTCCATCGGCACAACTTTCACTTTATGTGCCTCAACTCCAAACAAAGCCTGGGCAATTTCGGTGATACTGCGGTTCACCGTGCCGTCACCCGCTCCTTCCGCCACCACAAGAACGCCCTCCACCCTCGGGTTCAGCGTTTTTACCACGTAGGGTTCCCCCTCTCCCGAGGCACTGTGATAGACGGTGCTGTCTCCTTTTTCATACTGGGTGACTGTGCGGGTTCCCCCCTCGCTGTCCTTCTCCACGGTATTGGAACGAGTGGTGGGCTCATCCTTCTCCACGACCAGCTCCTCCGATGAGAGAAACGTCAGCATCACCTCCACCTCCCCCACCCCCTCCATGGAAGTGAGAATATTCTTTAACTTCTCCTCCTGCAAT
>CAZUAP010000198.1:0-2802 GCA_964617975.1 uncultured Acetatifactor sp.
ACAGCTCTGTATTTGCAGGAACAGCTATCGAGGCTATGAAGACTCCTTACCTTGGCAAGAACGGTCACATTGCTGTCCGCACCAACTACATTGAGAGAGCAGTCAACTACCTGAGCACCGTCCTCGGCGTTGAGTTTGATGAGAGCACTGCAAAGAAGGATGCAAAGGGCGCTCTGAAGGCAATCTACCTCAAGGAAGAAATCGGCGGATTTGCAGTACATCTTGTTCAGAAGTAATTTGTATTGATAACAAAAATGATAATAAACCAAGAAAGGAATTAAATAACAATGGCAAAAGTAATTACGATGGGTGAGATTATGCTGAGACTGTCCACCCCCAACAATGAGAAATTCATTCAGTCTGACGAGTTTGATGTATGTTACGGCGGCGGTGAGGCTAACGTAGCTGTATCTTTGGCTAACTATGGTCATGATGCAGAGTTCGTTACTGCTGTTCCCGACAATGAGATTGGTGAGTGCGCAGTTGCTGCACTGAGAAAGTACAATGTAGGCACCAAGAACATCGCAAAATGCGGTGAGAGACTTGGTATCTACTTCCTGGAGAGCGGTTCTTCCATGAGACCTTCCAAGGTTGTATATGACAGAGCACATTCCTCCATCTCTACTGCAACCGCAGCAGATTTTGATTTTGATGCAATCTTCGAGGGTGCTGACTGGTTCCACTTTACCGGTATCACTCCCGCTGTATCTGATTCCGCAGCAGTTTTGACTGAGGAAGCTCTGAAGGCAGCTAAGAAGCATGGCGTTAAGGTTTCCGTAGATTTGAACTTCCGTAAGAAACTGTGGTCTTCCGAGAAGGCTCAGAAGGTTATGAAGAACCTGATGCAGTACGTTGACGTATGTATCGGCAACGAGGAGGATGCAGAGCTGGTACTTGGCTACAAGCCCGGCAACACCGACGTTACCAGCGGTGATTTGGAGCTGGCTGGTTACAAGTCCATCTTCGAGCAGATGGTTGCAGACTACAACTTTGAGTACTGCATCTCCTCTCTGCGCGTAAGCCATTCCGCATCCGACAACGGCTGGTCTGCTTGCATTTACTCCAGAGATACCAAGGAGTTCTATCACTCCAAGGAGTACAGCATCCATCCCATCGTTGACCGTGTAGGCGGCGGCGACTCCTTCGCAGGCGGCGTTATCTGCGGTCTTGTAGACGGTAAGGATTTCAAGTCTGCTCTTGAGTATGGTGTTGCAGCTTCCGCTCTGAAGCATACCATCCCCGGCGACTTCAATCTGGTTTCCAGAAAAGAAGTGGAAACTCTGGCAGGCGGCGACGCTTCCGGACGTGTACAGCGCTAATTCGTATCTATATATTGTACGCAAGACCCCGGCGGGCATCAGGCTCACCGGGGTTTTCTTGACTTTTGACAGGGATTAAGCTAGTATGAAAAGTGGATTCAGCGCTTGAACAGAGTGCATATTACAGTGCGCAGATAGGAATATGGTAACATGGTAAAAATTTCAAAAAACACCCTGTTTTGGGGAATTTTGTTTGTGATTGGACTGGTCTGCATATGGAAAACACAACGTGCAGTGCCCATTATGATGGATGACGAATGGTACAGCACCATACTCTCCGGTGAGGAGGCGCTGCATTCCTGGAAGGATATCGTGCAGGCGCAGATTTGGCACTATAACAACTGGGGCGGACGCACGGTGGCACATACCATAGACCAGATGATTCTGCTGTATCTGAGTGAGCCTGCGGCGGATGCGCTGAATGTGGCGGTGATTGTGATGCTTGCATGGCTGATAAATGCGGTCGTGGGAGAGAAACGGCTGGCGTTTGTGACTTTGACCGTTGGATTCCTGCATGGGTTGAATGCCAACTGGAAGATGAGTATGTACTGGCAGACAGGCGCCTGCAATTATCTCTATACAACGGTGATTATCCTGCTCTTTTTGTGGATGTATCTGCGCGTGCTGGAGCAGGAGGAATGCAAGGATATACCGGGAGCTGTGCTCTGGGCATCCGTGCTGGGCCTCTTGAGCGGCTGGACCAATGAAAATATGGGACCGGCAATCTGGGTGCTTACGGTTTTGACCATGGCTGTTTTTAAACATGAAAAGCGACGTATCAGACCTTGGATGGTGTCAGGCAGCCTGTTTTGCCTGATTGGAAGTGTGATGATGATTATCGCCCCGGGCAATTCTGTGCGCAGTGCCCAGGTGGCGAGCAATGAATACGGTCTGCTCTGGCAGATCTTTCTGCGGATGTACAGTGTGTGCAAGGGGGCATGGGATTACCTGTTCCCGGTGATTTTGGTGACGGCTGCGCTGGTGCTTGTCAACGTCTGCGTGCTGGGCAATCGGCTGCGAAAAAGCGAAATCCTGTTGCTTGTAGGTGCAGCGCTGTCCTGGGGAGCCATGATTTTGTCCCCTCATTATCCGGACAGGGCGGCTTTCGGAACCATGTGCCTGCTGCTGTGCGTGGCGGTCTCTCAGGCGGCGGCAATTCTGAAAAGCAGGAACAGCAAAGCGTGCACACTGACCATGGCGGGAATCGGCATCTTCATCTGGCTGAGGGGGATGTATTTTCTGGGCGAGTTCCTCTCTATTTCATGGGGATGGATTCGATAAAAAGAATTGACGAAAAAATTCGATGAAGAAATTCGATGAAGAAATGAAGAAATTTTTCAAAAAAGATTGACTTTTGATACATTTAATGATATTATACTTCTTGCGCGATGCGTAAGCGGAAGTGTCGGAACTGGCAGACGAGCAAGACTAAGGATCTTGTGGTAGCAATACCGTGTGGGTTCAAGTCCCATCTTCCGCAGCA
>CAZUAP010000199.1:0-2712 GCA_964617975.1 uncultured Acetatifactor sp.
GACCCTTATAAAATGCACTGTTCATCACTCAGCGGAACAGCAGCGGCATATCGTCGCCCTCGTTCAAATCCTTCAAATCCTCCTTCAGCTTGTCGTTCATGGCGCAGGTAGCCTCGCTCTGGAGGTCCATGTAAAGGATGAACACGTCCTCAAGTTTCATTCCCTTTTCGTCCGCAATCTCCTGAAAGATGGGGCGAAGGTTTTCAAGTTGTGTGGAAACGGGAACCTTCTGAGGGTCAATGTCCCCCATTACCTTTTCACTGTAATCGTTGATGCGCTTTAAAAGCGCTCTATTTTCATCTGTCATTTTTGTTCACCTCGCTTTCAAAATATTTTAGCACCTGATGCTTGTTATGTATAGCTTTTTTTGGTAGAATATAGATTGAAAACTGTTTTTTAATTTTATCAGACATCGTTAAGCCATTCAGAAGATGTGGCGGAAAGGACATAAAAGATGGCAATTATCAGACCATTTCGTGCCTATCGTCCGGCGAAGGGACTGGAGGATAAAATAGCGGCGCTGCCCTATGATGTTTACAATCGCGCGGAGGCTTGTGCCGTGGTGGCGCAAAATCCATATTCTTTTCTGGCAATCGACAGGGCGGAGACGCAGTTTGGTCCTGAGACGGATACCTATGCGCCGGAGGTCTATGAGAAAGCTCGTCAGATGCTCACGGAACAGATTGCACAGGGACGTTTTGTTCAGGAGGAGAAACCCTGTTATTATCTCTATGAGCTGACTATGAACGGGAGAAGCCAGACGGGGATTGTGGCATGTGCTTCCATCGATGATTACTGCAGCAATGTGATAAAAAAACATGAAAATACAAGGGCTGACAAGGAACAGGACCGCATTAACCATGTGGATATCTGTAATATGCAGACCGGCCCTATTTTTTTGGCTTACCGTGCCAACATAGAATTAAAAAAGTTGACTGATAAAGTCAAAGAGTGCGCGCCCTTATATGATTTTGTGTCGGAGGACGGAGTGGGGCACCGGGTATGGGTGGTGGATTCGGAGGAGATGATTCATGCGATTGCCGGAATTTTTGAAAAGATTCCCGGCATTTATATTGCGGATGGACATCATCGCTGTGCATCTGCAGCAAAGGTGGGATTGAAACGCAGGAAAGAGCATCCGGATTATACCGGTGAGGAAGAATTTAATTACTTTTTGTCCGTCTTATTCCCGGACGAGGAGTTAAAGATTCTGGATTATAACCGTGTGATAAAGGATTTGAACGGTCTGGACAAGGAAGAATTTCTGGAGAAAGTGGGAGAGTGTTTCCTGATACATAAATTGGACAACAGCCTGAACGGGAAGGGATATGCGCCCGGCGAAAAGGGTGAGTTTGGAATGTATCTGGAAGGCGATTGGTACAGCCTGAAGGCAAAACCTGAAATTTGCAGCGAGGATGTGGTTGCGGGCTTGGATGTGTCGATTTTGCAGGATTATCTGCTTGCGCCCATCTTGGGAATCGGGGAGCCGAAGACGGACAAACGCATAGATTTTGTGGGCGGTATCCGTGGACTTTCGGAGCTGGAGCGCAGATGCACGGCGCAGGAAACCGGAGAGGCGCCGGAGATGGCAGTCGCTTTTTCCATGTATCCCACCTCCATCGGGGAGCTTTTTGCTGTGGCAGATGCCGGAAGGCTGATGCCGCCAAAGTCCACATGGTTTGAACCGAAACTGCGCAGTGGATTATTCCTGCACGAATTATAGAATACAGCCGAAAGCGGCATAGACAGAAAGAGAGGAATTTTCCGTGACTAATAAATTATACAAATTGATGAATTGGCCTCAGATTGAAGAAATTATTTATTCGGAGAGTGACAATCCCCATGCGCTTTTGGGACCCCATAAATCAGGCGGTCAGATACTTTTGCAGGCTTATTTTCCGGAGGCAAAATCCGTGGAGGTCAAATGGCATGGGGCGGGCGTTGCAAATGCAGGAGATGGTCTTTGGAAGAAAAAGCTGACTATGGAGCTGGCGGATGAGGATGGATATTTTGCAGCACTGATTCCCGCAAAGGAACTGCCGATTTACACCTATCTTGTGACGGATGCGGATGGAAAGGTGAGAGAGTACGGCGATCCATACCGTTTTAAGCCCTGTATTACCAAGTCGGATACCGAGAAATTTAAAAATGGTATTCACTATACCATCTATGAGAAACTTGGGGCTCATCCCATGGAACTGGATGGGGAGGAAGGCGTGCTCTTTGCTGTCTGGGCACCCGATGCAATGCGCATCAGCGTGGTCGGGGATTTTAACAACTGGGACGGGCGTGCACACCAGATGCGCAGGCTTTGGGATTCCGGTATTTTCGAACTGTTCATCCCCGGTGTAAAAAGCGGTGAGAATTATAAGTATGAATTGAAACTGAAGGGCGGGCTCACCTACCTGAAGGCTGACCCTTATGGCAATGCGGCTCAGCTGCGTCCGGAGACGGCATCCGTGGTGGCGGATTTAAGAAATTTTGTCTGGGAGGATGAAAAATTTATTGCGAATCGCAAGGCGTTTCAGACAGGAAATGTGCCGGTTAGCGTCTATGAGATTTATCTCGGTTCCTTTGTGGAGCCGGGGGAGGGCGAGGTTTATGCCAATTATAGGGAGATTGCCCCCAAGGTCATTGAGTATGTGAAGAAGATGAATTATACCCATGTGGAGCTGATGCCCGTGATGGAGCACCCGCTGGACGGCTCCTGGG
>CAZUAP010000200.1:0-2675 GCA_964617975.1 uncultured Acetatifactor sp.
GAGCCTGCTTTCTGTTCGCAACACCTGCGGTATCCAAAGTACCACGGATGATGTGATATCTGGTACCGGGAAGATCCTTTACTCTGCCGCCACGGATCAGTACTACGCTATGCTCCTGAAGGTTGTGACCTTCACCGGGAATGTAGCTGGTAACCTCGATACCGTTGGAAAGACGTACTCTGGCAATCTTTCTCAATGCGGAGTTAGGCTTCTTAGGAGTTGCTGTCTTAACAGCGGTACATACACCACGTTTCTGAGGAGCAGAAACGTTTGTTGCCTTCTTGTGAAGAGAATTGTAACCTCTCTGAAGTGCAGGTGCAGTAGACTTCTTTACAGTAGTCTGACGTCCCTTTCTTACTAACTGGTTAAATGTTGGCATTCTGTTTCACCTCTTTCTTATTATAAAATACTTTTGGTAAATTATTCATGCGCTGAAAAAACAATGCTCACGCGCACAAGGTGTACCCATTGAGGCACACTAAAATAGTATACTTGTAAGCGTGAGCATTGTCAATAAAATTTTCAAACATTTTTTTTCATTTTTTCCATTCCAAAGTAATACAGTATAAACAGCAGCGACAGCGTAATCTGCCCGGTCGTGGTAGCCTGTTCAAACATACCGTAGGTCATGATAGCTATCATCATCATCGCTCCCACAATCCCCGTCATATCCCTGCGCCGCACCAGCCGAATCAGGCACCAGACATTCCATGCCAAAAACAGCAGCCCCGGTAGGATGCCATACAGAAAGGCAATGTGAAGGAACATATTATGCGCATTTCCGAAGGCATTATCACTTCTATAATAGAAGATTCCCTTTGCGTGTCCCTCCCAGTTCAGATGCCGGAAAAAATAAGTCCATATCGCCACACGTGCCGGATCCAAGGTGCCATCCTTTGTATTGACTTCGTCATCCTGCAGATAGGGATGTTCTTTGGAGCTTCCGGGTTCTATGATTTCCTCTGCATCCGCTTTGATGCTGAACGGTGTAGACAGGTGCAATGCCCCGTCCTCATACTTCAGAGTAATTCCCGCAATTTTTAAAATTCGTCCCAGATTACTGTTGATGGCACGGTCAAACGTGACATATCTCTCACTGTTCCACGGGTCGAAAGACCTCACTGATTTCTCGTCATCATACTCGCCCTCAAACCAGATGGGATGATGAAGCACCGTGGGCAGATACCTTACACAGCCATAAGCCGCCGGAATCAGCACCAGCATACACACTCCCGTTAACACCCACTGCGGCAGCCAGTGCTTAAAGCTCCTGCAAATCACAATATCATAGAGCAGATATCCTGCCAGAGCGCCGACTGCCAAGCCTGCGAGAGCGGACTTGCTGCCTGTCAAAAGCAACAGACTGCCACAGGCTGCCGCCATCACAAACGGCAAAAAACGCCAGCGTTTTTTGCACTGTCTCCATCCGGCGTACATCCACAGTCCGACAAAGGCGCAGAACGCAATCATATAGAACAATCCGCTCTGGGTTTCCCCCTGATATAACCCCTTATATCGTACATGGTCATAGGGCCGCAGCGCAAATGCAATGCACTGCTGCCCTGCAAACCACAGAGCCAGCCCTCCTAGGAGCCCTCCCGTGAATTGATTTTGCAGTTCGCGCGGTATGCCTATCAGATAAAAGGAGCCAAAAAGCAGAAGATAAAACCCGGGCCACACCGTCTTGTTCACCGAAATCAGCATCAGCAGAAGGGACAGCATAATCATTCCATATCCGAACTTGTTGATTTTCCAATTTCCGAAAATATTTTTGCAATTCCATAAAATATAGGCAAACATTGCCGCCACACAAACGCCACTTGCGATTGCGGCATTGACCACGCCCCAATAATTGACACGCGTCCTAACTGCAAAAGCAGCTATACCGGCAGCAATCACGACTATACATCCGCCGATTTTGACCCATCTGCATCGGAAAAACTCTTTTTGAATAGAAGGAAGCGTGAGCATAAAAACCACAACACCCACCAGATTGGCAAAAATCATCTGTACATTTCCGGGTGCACTGCCCCGACGCTGATCAATGACACCCAAAAGCAGGGCGCACAGCCCATACCATACGGCATATCTGTTTTTATTGATATTTTGCTTGACACTTTCTATCATAATCTCCACTCTCGTGTATATAATTTTGTCGTTTAGACCGATTGCAGCTCCGCCAGATAGCGTTTTAACGCATCCCTCCATGCGGGCAGCTTTTCAAATCCATTCTGGGTGAGTTTCTCCTTGCTCATACGGCTGTTGTACGGGCGCGCAGCTTTTGCACCGTACTCTGCTGTACTTACCGGCAGCACAGTTACCTTTTCACTGAGACCTGCCTCCTCAAAAATCGCACAGGCAAACTCATACCAGGAACAAATGCCTTCGTTTGTCGCATGATAAACGCCATATTTGGTAGTCTGCACCATGTCCACCAAAAGCTTTGCCAAATCGAAGGTATAGGTGGGCGAGCCAAACTGGTCGTTTACCACCCGGATGGTGTCATGGGTCTCTCCGAGTTTCAGCATTGTCTTGATGAAATTTTTGCCGTTAATGCCAAATACCCATGCAATGCGCACGATAAAGTATTTTTCCAAGGTATTCTGCACAGCCAGCTCGCCCTCGTATTTTGTCCGGCCGTACACGCTCTGGGGATTTCTCTCATCATCGGGTTC
>CAZUAP010000201.1:0-2638 GCA_964617975.1 uncultured Acetatifactor sp.
TGGGACTGAAGAAAGAGGACTATGACTTTTATCTGGATTTGCGCAGATACGGCTCTGTCCGCCATGCGGGATTCGGACTGGGCTTTGAGAGATGTGTGATGTACCTGACCGGTATGGGAAATATCCGCGACGTGATTCCCTTCCCCAGAACTGTGAACAACTGTGACCTGTAACGATTCATAAGATGAGAGTGATTGCATGAGAAAACGCCTGAAAAAGTGGATAAATTTTATAGTGATTGGTGCGTTGGTGCTGTCCGCGGGGCATTACGCCTCTCAGGACAGTATCACGGCTCAGGCGACTTCTGCATCCCAGATTCAGAATAATATTGATGGCCTGAACAAGCAGATTGACCAAATCAACCAGAACATCCAGAATATGGAGGAACAGCAGGACCTCCTGGAAGAACAGATGGATGATTTGAATGCGGAGATTATCAATACGTTGACCAGCATCGGCATGAAGGAAGATGAGATTGCCGAGAAAGAGACGGAACTGGTGAACAAGCAGGCGGATATTGATGACACCGCTGCGCAGTATGAGGAGGCAAAAGAGGACGAGGCGACCCAATATGCGGACATGATTGTAAGACTGCGCAAGATGTATGAGACGGGCGAGGAAAGCAGCATGGATTTGCTGCTCGGCGGGAACGGTCTGAGTGAGATGCTCAATCGCATGGATTTTGTGGAGTCTGTTTATGAGTATGACCGCAGCCGGCTGGAGCAGTATCAGGAAGTCAAGGAGCAGGTTCTGGAGCTGTGGAATCAGTTGGAGGCGGAGAAACTGGAGCTGGAGACGGACAAGGAGAATCTGGAGACGGACAAGACCAATCTGGAGAGCCAGAAAGTGGAATTGGACGGGCTGCTGGCACAAAAGAAAAAGCAATCCTCCAACTACGATGCCGAAATAAAGAAGGCAAGGCAGGAAGCCAGCGTGGCAAAGACGAAACTGCAGCAGGAACAGCAGCGGCTGAAGAATCTGCAGGGCGGTACCACCAGCGCAGCGAGCGGTACTTACACCACCGATTACAATTCCGTCATCGACAAGGCTTCCGGCAGTTCTTTGGGCAAGCAGATTGCCAAATATGCCTGCCAGTATATCGGCAATCCTTATGTGGCAGGCGGCACCAGCCTGACCAATGGGGCGGACTGCTCCGGCTTTACATACAGAGTGTACAGTGACTTTGGCTACACGCTCCCCAGAACTTCCACGGAGCAGCGGAGTGCCGGAACAGGTGTAAGCTACAGCGAGGCACAGCCCGGGGATTTAATCTGCTACAGCGGACACGTGGCGCTCTACATCGGCGGCGGACTGATCGTTCACGCCAGCACCCAGAAGACGGGCATCAAGGTGAGCAATGCGGAGTACCGCACCATTCTGGCGGTGCGCAGAATCATCTGAGAATCCTCGAATAACAATCGGAGAATATCAAATTTCTCTGGACAAATAATCGATAACGTGTTATTATAAAGACGAAGTTGTTTGACAATTATCACAATCCAATATTGTCAATGCTTTGTCTTTTCTTTTCGGTCGAGTCGGCCGGCGTACCCATTTATGTTATTTAATTTTACTATATGTTCTTCTATACTTACAAAAAAGAGGGGAAAAACATGAGTTACGAAAAATTGAAAAGGGAACTTTGCGCAGTTATGCTGCAATGGGAGGAGTCTGGATTCTTTTTGGAAAGAATGATTTTGCGGCCTTTCAATTATTTGTGTAATCTGGAGGAGCTCGGGGATGGAATTTATTGGAAGTTTGGTGACATTGCATTGGCGCTGCATACCCTGCTGTACGAGAGCAGAGAGGAATATGTGACAATGAAAATCACCCGTGGGATGCTGGATGGCTTTTGCTGGTCGGATAAGGGGCTCTTGGCAGGGGCGCTCAATGCAACCTGTGCCGCTATGCCGCCCAGATTATACCGCTGCAAAAACGGCCGCGCAGGTGTGCCATTCTACCGTCTGACCAATGCGAGAGACATCGACGGTGCGGTCACAATTTTTTATCCGGGTGTGCAGGAGTGGCTGGCGGGAATTTTTGGCGGTGATTATTATGCCGGATTTGCAGGTACCCATGAGGTATTGCTCTGCCCGGTGCGCAATAAGGTGCTGGGAGAGATGAGAGAAATGGTGCTGCAGGCGAACGTACTCTGCGATGAGCGGGAGATGCTGACGACCCGCGTGTACCGCTATTGCAGGGAGCAACAAAGAATGGTGGAGGTGTAGAGGGATTAAGGAACCCACCCTACCCCTCCAGATTATCGCACAGGCTGATTACCAGAATATCATCTACTGCGGGACTTTTCACGAAGAAATCCATCGTTTCCACTTTCCTGTATATACCGTCATCGCCGATTTGTCTGGTAGTGATTTTCACCACATTTTTGCCCTCCTCATAAGCCTTAAGCAGATTCTGCCTGCAGAACGTTGCTGCAAAGAGCTCCCGGTCTTCCGGATGCATCGTGGATGTCCCATGTGCAATAAGGTCATCAAATGTACCGGAGGCAGGACAGGATGTGGAAGAAAAATTATCGTAAGCCATCATATAAAAACTGTTTCTCGTGAGATTTGAAAATATCACCAAAGGATATTTCTGGAAAATGGCATCCAGCAGAAGATTGATTGCACTCCTCGGC
>CAZUAP010000202.1:0-2533 GCA_964617975.1 uncultured Acetatifactor sp.
CGGCGCGGGGTCCGTCAAATCGTCCGCCGGCACATATACCGCCTGAACGGAAGTGATGGAACCGTTCTTGGTGGAAGTGATACGCTCCTGCAATGCACCCATCTCTGTCTGCAGAGTAGGCTGATAACCTACTGCGGAAGGCATACGGCCCAGCAGAGCCGACACCTCACTACCTGCCTGTGTGAATCGGAAAATATTATCAATGAACAGCAGCACATCCTTGCCGCCCTTGTCACGGAAATATTCTGCCATCGTCAAGCCTGTAAGACCCACACGCATTCTCGCTCCGGGGGGCTCGTTCATCTGACCGAACACCATGGTCGTCTTATCGATAACGCCTGATTCCTTCATCTCATGGTAGAGGTCGTTACCCTCACGGGTACGCTCGCCTACACCGGTGAATACGGAATAACCGCCGTGCTCTGTGGCAATGTTACGAATCAATTCCTGAATCAACACCGTCTTGCCTACACCGGCACCGCCGAACAGACCAATCTTTCCACCCTTCTGGTAAGGGCAGAGCAAATCTACAACCTTGATACCGGTCTCGAGAAGCTCTGTCTCTGTGGACTGTTCTTCAAACTGAGGAGCTGCCCGGTGAATGGGTTCATAAGTCACCCCTTCCGGAGCAGGCTTGTTGTCAATCGGCTGACCCAACACATTAAAGATTCTGCCCAAGGTATTCTCACCTACCGGCACGGAGATGGGAGCTCCTGTGGCAATCGCCTCCATGCCTCTCACCAGACCGTCAGTGGTACCCATGGCAATACATCTCACGGTATCATCACCCAAATGCTGGGAGACCTCCACGGTCAGCTCGGAACCGTCTTTGTTGGGAATCCGAATGGCCTCGTTAATCTCCGGCAGTTTTCCCTCATCGAAACGCACATCCAGCACGGCACCGATGACCTGAGTGATTTTACCTCTATTCTCTCCTGCCATTTTTACCTCTTTCCTGCCCGGGAAAACCCCGGGCATAATTTTGTTAAATCGTTCATCCCAGTGCCTCTGCACCGGCTATAATCTCTGTCAGCTCCTGTGTGATGGAGCCCTGTCTTGCTCTGTTATACTTCAGCGCCAAATCACTGATCATTTCCTCCGCATTGCTGGTAGCACTGTCCATCGCCTGCATACGGGCACCATTTTCGCTTGCAACAGCTTCCATCATGGCGCCGTAGATAAGACTGGTGACATACTTGGGGATAATCATATCCAATGCCTCCAAATCTTCGGGCTCAAAGTTCATGACCGCATCCGCTCCGCTCGACTCGCCCTTGAATTCCTCAGGGGCCACAGGAAGCAGCCTAAGCAGCTTGGGCTCATGGCTCACGGTGTTTTTGAAAGAAGTATATGCCAGATAAATCTCACCGATTTCATCGTTTGCGAAGGATTCCAGAAGTCTCTTGGACAGCAGCATTGCATCTGCATATCCGGGCTCCTCAATCACCTCCGGGAGATCTTCTCTGATTTCATATCCGTTTCTCGCCAAAGTCTCTCTACCTTTGCTGCCCAGCGCATAGATGACCAAATCCTCCTTCTTCCAAGTCTCATGCCTTGTGATGAGCTTGGTTACATTGGAGTTGTAGCCACCCGCCAGTCCACGGTTTGAAGTAATCACAATCACTGCCTTCTTCTGCGACTTTCCGGGTACGAGATATCTGTGCTCAAGATTTCCTACGCGAGACAGAATACTGTTCACCGTATTGTACATACAGTCAAAATACACCTTCGAGCGCTCAGCATTTGCTCTGGCACGCTGCAGCTTTACCGTAGACACCAGTTTCATGGCTTTCGTAATCTGCTGTGTGCCCTGAATACTGCTCTTTCGGCGCTTTATATCACGCATTGATGCCATAAATTACTCCTATCTGCCGCTTGTGCGGCAACGGGATTATTTATTGAATCCCTGCTTAAATTCCTCGATTGCCTTCTTGAGCACTTTCTCCGTCTCATCTGAAATCGCCTTATCAGCAGCAATATTGTTAGGCACCTCAGGATATTTGGTATCCAGGAATTCAAAGAATTCCTTCTCAAACCTTGTGATGTCCTCCACTGCCACATCCAGCAGATACTTACGGGTTACCGCATAGATAATGATAACCTGATACTGCACGGGCATGGGCTTATACTGAGGCTGTTTCAAGACTTCCTTGATACGTTCGCCCTGAGCCAGCTTTTCCTTAGTATCAGCGTCCAGCTCTGAGCCGAACTGTGCAAAAGAGGCCAGCTCTCTGTACTGTGCCAGCTCTGTACGGATGGGCGCAGCAATCTTCTTCATTGCCTTAATCTGTGCCGCTCCACCTACACGGGATACCGACAATCCTGCATTTACGGCAGGACGGAATCCTGCGTTAAACATCTCTGTCTCCAGATAAATCTGTCCGTCAGTGATAGAGATGACATTGGTGGGAATATATGCGGACACATCTCCCGCCTGAGTCTCGATGATGGGCAGTGCGGTGAGGGAACCTCCGCCGTACTCGTCACTCATTCTCGCTGCACGCTCCAGCAGTCTGGAATGCAGATAGAATAC
>CAZUAP010000203.1:0-2454 GCA_964617975.1 uncultured Acetatifactor sp.
GCCATAGGCTTTCATATTTTCATTGACCTCACAGAACAGGTTATCTACCTTTGCTCCACGCCCTGCGCCGGAGGTACCGGACTTTGCATCCACAATCAACGTATCCACGTCAATCAGCCCCTCCTTGACCATGGGATATGCCGTCAGGATAGAGCAGGTTGTATAGCAGCCGGGATTCGCCACAAGTCTGGTCTCCTTTGTAATCTTATGGCGGTTAATCTCGCAGAGTCCGTACACTGCCTCAGGGATAAACTGCGGAGACTTATGCTCAATACCATACCATTTCTCGTATACAGCGACGTCCTTGATGCGGTAATCTGCGGACAAATCCACAATCTTCACTTTTTGCAGAATTTCTTCCGTGAGAAGTCCTGCCAGAAAGCCCTGAGGTGTCGCCGTGAAAATCACATCCACCTGCTCTGCCAGCTCCTGCAGATTGTCATCCTTGCAGACATCCTCCACAATCTGAAACATATTCCGGTAGACCTCATAATATCTCTTATCTATGTAGCTGCGGGAACCGAACCAGACGATTTGAACCTCCTTATGATTCTTTAAAATACGTACCAGTTCGCCTCCGGCATAACCGGTTGCACCGATAATTCCAACCTTAATCATGTCTCATTTCTCCTCTTTACCCAAACATATATCTTTTGTTATCATACCACTTTCTGCATAAATGTCCATATCTTTTTTCATTTTTGTGCATAAATATTTGATTTTTGTTTGTTTATGCACTCTTAATCTATATTTATACATAAATTTATTATTTTTATACACAATTACTGCTTGCTTTTCCGGGGGGAATGTTGTATAGTAGGTTTCAGATTCCATATGTAACGGAAAACGAATAGACAAAACGGAGGCATATATTATGAAAGAAAAGGTTATATTGGCTTACTCAGGCGGCTTGGATACCACCGCTATCATTCCCTGGTTGAAAGAGAATTTTGACTATGAAGTCATCTGTGTCTGCATCGACTGCGGACAGGCAGAGGAGCTGGATGGTCTTGAGGAGAGAGCAAAATTCTGCGGCGCTTCCAAACTCTACATAGAGAATGTGGTGGACGAGTTCTGCGACGATTACATCGTTCCCTGCGTACAGGCGAATGCCATCTACGAGAACAAGTATCTGCTGGGCACCTCCATGGCACGTCCCCTGATTGCCAAGAAGCTGGTTGAGATTGCCAGAAAGGAAGGCGCTACCGCTATCTGCCACGGCGCTACCGGAAAGGGCAACGACCAGATTCGTTTCGAGCTGGGCATCAAGGCACTGGCTCCCGACATCAAGATTATCGCTGCATGGAGAAATGAAAAGTGGACCATGGATTCCCGTGAGTCCGAGATTGAATACTGTAAGGCACACGGTATTGACCTTCCCTTCTCTGCTGACTCCTCCTACAGCCGTGACCGCAACATCTGGCACATCAGCCATGAGGGTCTTGAGCTGGAGGATCCTGCCAACGAGCCCAACTACGAGCATCTGTTGGTGCTGGGCACCACTCCTGAGAAAGCTCCCGATGAGGCAGAGTATGTGACCATGACCTTCGAGCAGGGTGTTCCCACATCAGTGAACGGCAAGCAGATGAAGGTTTCCGATATCATCCACACCTTGAATGAGCTTGGCGGCAAGCACGGCATTGGCATCGTTGACATCGTGGAGAACCGTGTAGTGGGAATGAAGTCCCGCGGCGTATATGAGACACCCGGCGGCACCATCCTCATGGAGGCACATCAGCAGCTCGAGGAACTGATTCTGGACCGCGATACTTATGCTATGAAGAAAGAGATGGGCAGCCGTTTTGCAAGTCTCGTATACGAAGGCAAGTGGTTCACACCTCTCCGCGAGGCAGAGCAGGCTTTCATCGAGGAGACTCAGAAATATGTCACCGGTGAAGTGAAATTCAAGCTTTACAAGGGCAACATCATCAAGGCTGGAACCACCTCACCTTACAGCCTTTACAACGAGAGCATCGCTTCTTTCACCACAGGCGATTTGTATGACCACCACGATGCAGAGGGCTTTATCAATCTGTTTGGTCTCTCCTGTAAGGTAAGAGCAATGAAGATGCAGGAACAGGGAATCAACCTTCTCTAGGATTTGCATAGCAAAAGCCCCGCGAGACTTGACTTCTAAGTCCGTGGGGCTTTATTATTCTTCACACACTTTCAGCTTACATTGGAAAGGATTTGATAGGGCACATTATGACTGCATATATGATAATTTATCTGTTCTGTATAAATCTTGTCGCTTTCGCTTTGATGGGCATCGACAAGCGCCGCGCCATCCGGCACGCATGGCGTATCCCAGAGAAAACCCTCTTTGCATCCGCCATTCTGGGCGGCAGCATCGGTGCAATTCTGGGGATGCAGCTGTTCCGCCACAAAACCAAACACTGGTATTTTAAATATGGTATGCCCGCCATACTGCTGATGCAAATCATTTTGTTTATA
>CAZUAP010000204.1:0-2257 GCA_964617975.1 uncultured Acetatifactor sp.
TTGTGATCAGTTATCTCCTGATCTGCGTTGGCATTGCCCTGTCCAACCACTGCAAGATGCCCATTGTCCCCACGGACCTGTTCCCCAGAGAAGTGGCGGCCATCACCAAAATCCCGTATTCCCGGATCAAGGTGAGCTTCGATGTGATCTGCCTGCTGGTCACGGCGGTTTTGACCTTTCTGTTCCTCGGAAGAATTAGCGGCCTGGGTATCGGCACCGTGCTTGCGGCCTTTACCATGGGCAAGGTCATTGGAAAAATCAGCGACTGGATCGGGAACCACATGCGCTTCACCTCCATTTTGGAATAAACCAGAACAGAACAACCCGGCTCAGGATGCCAGAGAGATCTTTGGTCCTGAGCCGGGATTTTTCAGTTTTCAGCAGGAAAAAGACAAAACTGTCTCATTCGCACTATATGGATGTCTCGCCGGATGATAAGGCGCTGTTACCTTGTTCCAAAGTGCCTTTGCGCCGATGTTTTTCTCGTTGTATTTGATTTCCCAGGTTCCCCCGTAGGTTTTCAAAATGAGTTCCGCCGCATATTGTCCAAGATGCTGCTTGCGATACATCGGAAAAATCGTAAATTCAGCCAGCACATGGTCGGGATGCTCGTCTATGTAGGAATAGGGATTGACCATAGCAAATCCCACAAGCACCTTGTCGTGATATAGAAAGAATGCCGTTCGCTCCGGCTCGGTAAAGTAATCCTCAAAATACCGGTACTGATAGTTGCCCATCTCATCCATTTTATCGTCATAATAGTTTGTCATTTCGTAGAGAAACTTCTGAAGCATATTCCATAGGAGTTCTTTCTGTTCTGATTTCACTTCTACTAATTCAATCATCTCATTTACCTCGCAAATCTTGATTTATTTTCATGTAAACAGCGCCTTTTCGTAGTCTCGAACATAATTTTACGCCTGAATCTTTGCTTTTACGCACTCCAAAAACACCTGCTCTGCCTTACTGAACAGCTGATACTTTTTCCACACCAATACCAGCCGGGACTGTATCTCTGGGTACAGCGGTCGGAAGCAAAGGGGGCTTTCCGCCGAAGTGTTTGCCAGATCGTTGATGCAAACGGCGTAGCCCAGGCCGCTTTCCACCATGAGGGAGGCATTATAGAGCAGGTTGAAGGTGGCCACGATGTTCAGCTTTTCAGCGTCCGTTCCCTGCCAGGCTGCAAACTCCGGAAGGAAATTGTTCTGTCGCCGTGAGGATGCAAGCAGCGGAGCGCCCTGCAGGTCCGCCGGTGTGATAACCTCTTTCTTTGCCAGTGGGCTGTCCTTCCGCATGAGGATGCCCATGACATTGTACTGAGGCAGGCGAATATATTCATATTTCGTCTTGTTCACCGGTTCGATCATCAGGCCGAAGTCCAAGAGGCCTCGTTCCAGCTTCTCCGTCACATCGTCGGCGTTAGCAGAGTAGATGTTGAATTTCATGAGCGGATACTGCTCATGCAGCTCCGTCATGACCTCTGCCAGCACCCGCATGACATCCGTCTCCGCTGCGCCGATGTGCAACTCTCCGGTGATGTCCGTGCTGTCCGTTTTGAACTCGTACTCTGTCCGCTCCACCAGGGAGACGATCTCCTCTGCCCGCTTGCGCAGCAGCATTCCATCCTCGGTGAGCATGGTCTGCCGATTGGTGCGGACAAACAGCTTTTTGCCCAGCTCCTGTTCCAGGTCCATCATCTGGCGGCTGAGCGTTGGCTGGGAAACATGGAGCACCTGGGCTGCTGCCGTCATATTTTCCTCCCGTGCCACTGCCAGGAAGTATTCCAAGACCCGTAATTCCATATGCAAAGCCCCCTGTTCTCTGCATCCATGATACCACGTTTTGCTATTCATGTAAAGCATGGCAAGCAATTTGAAATAAGCATTTCACATTTTACATTTTCTGTTGTACCATGAAATCATGAGGTGATGAGATGGAGGCAGCAGAAAAAGTCATTCTGAATTTGCAGGACGCAGATTGTTCCCAGGAGCTGATCGACCAGTTTTTGCAGGAGAGTGACCCACAAAAGCGGCTCAGGCTGCTGTCCGCCCACCGCAGGCACCTGCTGGACGGCATCCATGACGGGCAGCGAAAATTAGATATTTTGGATTACCTGATTTTTACCCTGAAACAAGAACAAAAAAGGAGCGTATGAGATGAACAAGCAGGAATTTGACAAGAAAAACATCTTTGGACAGGGCGAGCCCAACGTGAACTACGCCCAGTATTTTATCGGCAATTCTTATCTGAATCCCCT
>CAZUAP010000205.1:0-2236 GCA_964617975.1 uncultured Acetatifactor sp.
TATTTCCGGTGTATCTCATCCGGGGCAGCTATCGGGGCAAGAATCGTCTGTATTACGTGAACGGTCAGACCGGAAAGGTTGCGGAAGATTTTCCGTTCGGCTATCTTGAGTATTATCTGGGGCGTATCATAGGAACCTTAATAGGAAGCATTATTCCCAGCGTGATTTTTTTCTTTGGTATCAACTGTTTTGTCAGGATTTGGGAGGAGAACCATGAAAAACAGATAGGAGTGTCCGGAGGGATGCTTTACTTGATATCATGGCTGGCTGCATTCCTGTTTCTGTATATTTTGGAGACAAAATACAATGGCAAAGAGAGCCTGCGTGAAGCAAAGGGAAGGGTCGGAGAGACCGCTATTGTTCCGAATGCGAGAAATTACAGGGTTCCGGGAAGCTTCAAAATCATAAATGATTGAGGACGCGGGCCGTTGAAAATATCAAATGATGGGGATATAATATTATTTAGACGTGTTTATGTGATGGAATGAAAAAAGGAGGTACATAATGATGATGGATTTTATTAAGAAATTGGATAAAAAGACGACTGGCGTGTTTGCTGCAGGGGTGCTTTTCGGAACAGCAGGAATCAAGGTGTTGTCGAGCAAGGATGCAAAGAAGACATATACTCAGGTGGTTGCAGCGGCACTTCGCGCAAAGGAATGTGTCATGAGGGTAGCAACGAACATTCAGGAGAATGCGGAAGATATTTACGCCGAGGCAAAACAGATTAATGAGGAACGTGCAGAGGAAGAATCAGTTGCCGACGATGCAGAATAAGAGAGATGTTGCATTATGAAATTTAAAATTGAGCATGAGATAAAAGGAAGACTGCGTATCCATGTCATACAGAAACGGATGACCTACGAGCAGGCAGATGTTCTGCAATATTATCTGAGCGGGCAAAAGGGTGTTACCGAAGTGAAGGTGAGAGAGCGGACGCAGGATGTCACAGTCAGCTACGTTGGCGACAGAGGCGAAATGCTGGCTATTTTGAAACAATTTTCCTATGAAAAAGTCAGCGTGCCGCAGGCATATCTGGAAAATTCCGGCCGACAGCTGAATGATGAATACTGGCAGAAGCTGGTGCAAAAGGTGGTTCTTCGGGCAGGAAACAAGCTGTTTATGCCGGCGCCATTAAGAGCCGGTATCGCTACGGTAAAATCCGTAAAATATATCTGGCATGGAATACAGACGCTTGCCAGAGGGAAAATCGAAGTGCCGGTCTTGGATGCGACTGCAATCGGCGTCTCCATTTTTAGGGGGGATTATGATACTGCGGGATCCGTCATGTTCCTGCTTGGTATCGGTGAGATTCTTGAGGAGTGGACGCACAAGAAGTCCGTGGATAACCTTGCAAGAAGTATGTCCTTACATATTGATAAAGTGTGGCTGCTAAAGGAAGAACAGCAGATTCTTGTGGATTCCGACATGGTTTGTGCCGGAGATCGCATCGTGGTGCACATGGGCAATGTGATTCCGTTTGACGGGGTGGTGACGGACGGGGAAGCCCTTGTAAACCAGGCATCCATGACAGGAGAGTCACAGCCGGTACGTAAGGCGGCAGAGGGCTATGTCTATGCTGGGACCGTGGTGGAGGAAGGCGAGCTTACCATATGCGTCCGGGAGACCGGAGGCTCCGGCAAATTTGACCGGATTGTGAAAATGATTGAGGAGTCGGAAAAGCTGAAATCATCTCTGGAAGGCAAGGCGGAGCACCTTGCGGACAGACTGGTGCCTTATACGCTGCTGGGGACGGGAGCCACCTGGATTCTCACAGGAAATACGACTAAGGCGTTGTCTGTCCTTATGGTGGATTTTTCATGCGCTTTAAAGCTTGCCATGCCGATTTCCGTATTGTCGGCAATCCGCGAGGCGAGTAGCTATGACATCACCGTGAAGGGCGGAAAATATCTGGAAGCCATGGCGGAAGCGGATACGATTGTTTTTGACAAGACGGGGACGCTCACCAAGGCAAGTCCGGTAGTGGCGGATGTCATTTCCTTTAACGGGCAGAGTGCGGCGGAGCTTCTGCGCATCGCGGCGTGTCTGGAAGAACATTTTCCGCACTCCATGGCAAAAGCGGTGGTGAACGCGGCGAGCAAGGTCAACCTCGTGCATGAGGAGATGCATTCCAAGGTGGAATATGTGGTGGCACATGGAATTTCCTCATCCATCGATGGGAAAAAGGTGGTCATCGGAAGCTATCATTTTGTATTTGAGGATGAGGGCTGCGTGA
>CAZUAP010000206.1:0-2217 GCA_964617975.1 uncultured Acetatifactor sp.
CCTGACCTTTCGCGTGTGAGGCGAACGCTCATCCCGGCTGAGCTATGCTTCCATGAGTCTTATTATAACACGATGAAATTGTTTTGCAAGTATAATCTTTTGAAACAACAAAGTGGTTTTAAAAACTACATAATGAAATATTTAAACGATTAACTGTTGTATTGCACTGCCAATCGTGGTATAATAAACTCCACACATGGCACATGATTGTAAAATGGTTGTTTGTGACATAATATATTTTGGAAATTTTGTATAACGAGAGAGGTAGACGATACGATGAGCGACAATAAGAAAGAAACATTTCATATCATCAGCGATGGGTCCTGTGATTTGCCGCCTGAACTGGCTGCCGGGAAGAATATTACGGTGGTGCCCTTCTACGTATCTTTTGATGATGAGCATTACGAGAAAGAGATTGAGGAGATTGGTATCCGGGATTTTTATCAGAAGATGGTGGATAATCCCAAGGTGTATCCCAAGTCCTCCATGCCTCCCGTGCAGGATTATATAGATGCGTTTCTCCCTTATGTGAAGGAAGGTATTCCTGTTGTATGTATCTGCATCACCGTCAAGTTTTCCGGCTCCTATCAGTCGGCGATGAATGCAAGGGAGATGGTGCTGGAGGATTATCCGGAAGCGAAGATTACGGTTATTGATTCCACTGTGGACACGGTTTTGCAGGGGCTTTATGTGATGGAGGCGGTAAGCCTTCGGGACAACGGGGTGAGCTACGAGCAGGCGGTGGAAAGACTGGAGGAGATTAAGAGTACCGGACGAATCTTCTTTACGGTAGGTGATTTGGAGTATTTGAAACACGGCGGACGTATCGGAAAAGTGGCAGGCGTGGCAGGCAGTGTGCTGGGCATTCGCCCCATCATCACCTTGAAACAGGGTGAGATTTTTCCTTCGGGTATCGGCAGAAGCCGTAAATCCACCACCGGAAAATGTGTGGATTTGCTGTTGAACTATTTGAAGGAGAATAATGATGAAATCCAGCGATACAGCATTTCTCTGGGCTATGGATATGATTATGAGGAGGCGGTGGTCTACCGCGACCGCGCATTGGAAATATTGCGGGAAAAGGGATATGCCATTGAGGACATTCCCCTCTATCAGATAGGTGCTGCAATCAGCGTGCACACGGGACCGTACCCTTTGGGATTCGGCATCATAGAAAAAGCTATATTGTAGAAAAAGCTATACTATAGAAAAAGCAATATTATAAAAATGGAAAATGAATCATGGATTTGATACCCTGCAGGCTTGCAAAAGCTCCTTCACGTTTGAGAAGGCGTAGTCTGCGGGGTATTTTGTGTCTGTCATGTCTTCGGGCTGAGCCTCCCCGGTAAAGAGCACACAGGTGTCCACGCCTCCGTTGATGCCGCAGGCTATGTCGGTATAGAGCCGGTCTCCGACCACGAGTGTCTCCGCTCTGGTGAAACCGCTGCGCTCCAGGCATAAATCTACTACGGCACGGCTGGGCTTGCCGAGATAGGTTGGCTGCTTGTCGGTGGTGTCGGTGAGCATCCGGCAGATGGCGCCGCAGTCCGGAATGAAACCGAAGTCGATGGGACAGCGCAGGTCGGGGTTGGTGCCGTAGAAGGGCACGTCCAGCGTGAGAAGTACCTTGCTGGCTTGAGTCAGCTTTTCATAGTTCAGTTCGCTGTCGTATGCCGCCACTGCACAGGCGATGTCTTTCTCCCAGCACTCCGTTATCGTCAGTCCATTCCGGCGAAGTTCGGCGATAAAGGATGCGGTGCCCAGCACATATATCTTTTTGTCCATATAATTTTCCGACAGGAATTTCAAAGTCATGTACCCGGAGGTGACAAATTGGTCCTCTGTGGTCTGCAAATCAAAGACCTCATGAAAACGGCGGACGTAGTCTGCTCCGCTCTTGGTGGAATTATTGGTGATAAAATATGCCTTTCCGCCGATGGCGTCAATGTATTCCAACAGCTCCCTGCTGCCATCGTAGAGGGTGTCCCCCACGGCAAGAGTGCCGTCTATATCAAATAAAAACAGCTTTTTATTTTTCAGAAGATTTTGGTCTTTCATATGTCCTGCCATCCTTGTCCCGGTATGATTGATGCAAAATAAGGTTTGCACGGTTAGTTTATGGAGCAAACAAGGTTTATTATACATTAGTGGAGAATATCAGGCAATAGATTTAACTAAACTGCCGCAGCCGCAGGCATTTTCTGGTCAAAATGTATT
>CAZUAP010000207.1:0-2211 GCA_964617975.1 uncultured Acetatifactor sp.
TAAGGAATAATTTCTACGAAATAATGCCTGAATAATTTCTCCGAAATGATTCCTGAATAACTTTTCTCGGGTACAGTATTTCCGCTATTTATTAAAAACATAGTTGACCCGGAGAGCTTTCTATATTATTATTAGTTTATTACAGAGACGTAATGGTGCAATGCACGTTATGTCTTTTCTTTTGCAAGACTTTTCAATACATCTGCTAACCGTACACTCACAAGAAAGGAAAAATTTTATGGAAAATGTTATGGAGAACGTTGTTCAGGCAGTCACTAAAGTCAACAGCCTTCTGAACAATTTTATCTGGGGGCCCTATATGCTGGTATTCTTCCTGCTGGTAGGTCTCATGTTCACAGTAAGGACAAGGGTGTTCCAGATTGTCCACATCAAGGACTGGCTGGATGTGACGTTTCTGTCCATCTTCAAGAAGGGAAACAATGTGCTGCGCACAGATGACAAGCATTCGATTTCCCAGTTTCAGTCCCTCTGCACGGCTCTTGCCGCCACAATCGGCGTGGGAAATATCTCTGGCGTGGCAGTGGCGATTGCTCTGGGCGGTCCCGGCGCTATCTTCTGGATGTGGCTGTCCGCATTCTTAGGCATGATGACCAACTATGCAGAAAACACCTTGGGTATCAAGTATCGTTACAAAAATGAAAAGGGGCACTGGATTGGCGGCGCCATGATTTACATAGAGAAGGGACTGGGCTGGAAATGGCTTGCCGTAATCTTCTCCATCTTCTGTGTGTTCGCCTCCTTCGGCATCGGAAATATGTCACAGGGCAATGAGATTGCCAACGGTCTGCACAATTCCTTCGGCATTCCCAGCTGGGTGACGGCGATTCTGGTCATGGTTTTTGCAGGGCTGGTAATCGTGGGCGGCATCAAGCGCATCGCCTCCGTGACAGAGAAGGTCGTTCCCTTCATGGCAATCACCTACATCCTCGGGGCACTGATTGTCATTGGATGCAATATCACCGCTGTTCCGGCAGCCTTCGCATCCATCTTCAAAAACGCATTTAATTTCTCCTCCATGGGTGGCGGCGTAGCTGGTTTCACCATCATGGTTGCCATGAAACGCGGTATTTCCAGAGGCGTGTTCTCCAACGAGGCAGGACTGGGCTCCTCCGTGATGGTTCACTCCGCATCCGATGTAAAGGAACCCGTTGTTCAGGGTATGTGGGGTATCTTTGAGGTATTTGCAGACACCATCGTGGTTTGTACTATGACGGCATTGACGATTCTCTGCTCCGGCGTTTATGATTTTTCAGCCTACGAGGCCTGTGCCATCAGCGGCACCTCTCTGACTGATGCAGGACTGCTCTCCGGTGTGGCACTGACCAGCGCGGCCTTTGAATCCGTGTTTGGTTCCTTCGGTGGAAAGTTCATTTCCCTCGCGGTGATGCTCTTTGCTTTCTCCACGATTCTGGGCTGGTCCTATTATGGCGAGCGCGCCATTGAATACCTTTTCGGTTTGAAAGCAGTTCCCGTGTACAAGATTGTGTTCATTCTGATTATCTTCATCGGATGCAACGCATCCCTGCAGCTTGTGGTAGATATCTCCGACACCTTCAACGGCTTTATGGCGTTGCCTAACCTGATTGCCATCACACTGCTTTCCGGTCAGGTCGTTCAGATGACCAGAGATTTCGTGAGCCGCGTCAAGGCAGGCAAGGAGACCATCAACGGAGACGAAGTGGCATAAGCCTGCTCCTGTATGGCGAAAAGCAGCAAGGGAAACGCTTAAATCAACGTTTTTCTATATTTAATAAAAAGAGCGATGTTAGAAACTGCATCGCTCTTTTACATTATCTTTTATTCCTATTTCTTTATTCCAGTCCTCTGATTCTGAAACTTACGCCTTGCCTACAGAACCGAAAAGCTCCATCTTCTCCTTCACGGTAGCCTTGATAGCCTCCGCGCCGGGAGCAAGCAGCTTACGAGGGTCAAATCCCTTGCCTTCCAAATCCTTACCTGCCTCGATGTATTTGCGGGTTGCCTCAGCAAAGGACAGCTGGCACTCGGTATTTACATTAATCTTGGCAACGCCCAGACTGATTGCTTTCTTAATCATATCCGCAGGAATGCCTGTACCACCGTGGAGCACCAGTGGAAGCTCTCCTGTGAGCTGCTGAACCGCATCCAGTGTCTCAAAGCTCAGGCCCTTCCAGTTTGCAGGATATTTTCCATGGATATTGCCGATGCCTG
>CAZUAP010000208.1:0-2202 GCA_964617975.1 uncultured Acetatifactor sp.
AGGGCCGCACGGTGGACTTCAAGAACACCATCCTGATTATGACCTCCAACATCGGTGCGTCCTATCTGCTGGAGGGCATTGAGCCGGACGGCAGTATCAAGCCGGAGGCGGAGGCAGCAGTGATGAATGAGCTGCGGGCACATTTCCGTCCGGAATTTTTGAATCGTCTGGATGAGACCATTCTGTTCAAACCTCTGACCAAGGATAACATCGGCGGTATTATCAAGCTGATTGTGGGAGACTTAAACCGCCGGCTTTCCGACCGGGATTTGGAGCTCAGAATGACACAGGAGGCAGAAGATTACGTGGTAGAGCAGGCGTATGACCCGGTGTATGGAGCGCGGCCGTTAAAACGTTATGTCCAAAAGTATGTGGAGACTCTTGCGGCGAGATTGATTTTGGCGGATAAAGTTCAGAGCGGCGACACCATTCTCATCGATTTGGAGAACGGAGAGCTGACAGCCAGAGTGGAAAAATAGAAAATGTTATTTTGAGGAGGAAGAGGGAATGGTACCAAAGGACCCGGCGATGCTGCTTAGTTTTGTCAACCTGAAACTGCGGGACTATTACGGCAGTCTGGATGCGCTCTGTGAGGATTTGGCTCTGGACAGGCAGGAGATTGCGGACAGACTTGCAGGCATTGATTACCACTATGACGAGGAGAGAAACCAGTTTGTTTGAGAATAGTAATTTCAGGGGAACACGATGCCATATCTGCACGGGATGCGGACGATGTGCGCCGTCCTATGCAGTGGGTGAAAAGTCCGACGGCGGAATACAGATTGTGAGAAGGCTGGTTCTGGAGGATGGAACAAAACCCATAGAGAGTGCCAGAGGAGAGCGATTGGTGACTGCGGATATCGGCACTACCACTATCGCTCTGCAGCTCTATGGCAGTGACGGAAAGGTGGCAGCAGATTTCGCCTGCGTAAACCCTCAGGTGCGCTTTGGCGCGGATGTGCTCTCGCGCATTCAGGCGGCACAGGACAGTGCTGCGGCAGAGGCGATGCGCCGGGAGGTGACGGAGAAGCTGGAGGAGGCTCTTGGAGGGTTTCAAGAGCATTTGCAGCCGGGGGAGACCATGCACATGGTACTGGCAGCCAACACCACCATGGTTTATCTGTTGCTGGGATATGACCCTGCGGAGCTTGGCAGGGCGCCCTTTCACGCCTCCCGGCTGGAAACGGTGGAGACCGTGATAGGGGGAGTGAAATGCAATATTTTCCCCGGGCTTTCCGCCTTCGTGGGGGGAGACATTGCAGCGGGAATGTATGCCTGTGGAATGGGGGAAAGGCAGGAGCTGACGCTGCTGATTGATTTGGGCACCAACGGCGAGATGGTGCTGGGTAACAGTACCCGCAGAATCGCCTGTGCCGCTTCGGCGGGACCTGCTTTTGAAGGTGGCGTCAACAGGGGCGTCTGGGGAGCGGATATGGTACACCTTTTGGCGAGACTTCGCCGGGAGGGCATTATGGATGAGACCGGACTGCTGGCGGACGAGTATTTTGATGAAGGTGTGCGCATCGGCGATGTGTGCGTGACACAGGAGTCCATACGCGCTATCCAACTGGCAAAGGGAGCCATCGGAGCGGGGATACAGATTCTCATGCAGGAGTACGGTATTGCGGAGGAGTGGGACCGGATTGACAGAGTTATCTTGGCGGGTGGTTTTGGTTATTACCTGCACCCGGAGGATGCGGCGGTCATTGGACTTTTGCCACAGGAACTGGTGAACCGGACTGCAGCAGGAGGCAATACGGCACTTGCGGGGGCGCTGCGGCTGGGAAGGAGACTCATCGGGGAGACTTTAGGGGGACAGGAATGCGATTTTCCGGATATCGCCGGTTTGACGGGGGCTTCCGGGACAGAGATTTTGAATCTAGCCGCCCATCCGGAGTTTCAGGACATTTACATAACACACATGGGTTTTTAGAAGATGAAAAAAATTGCATTGACGCTCATTCTTCTCGCAGGCATACTCTGGGGAAGTATGGGATTGTTTGTGAGAAAATTAAATACAATTGGTATGACTTCTATGGAAATCGTTGCCCTTCGTGCCTTGGTGACAACGATAACCATGTTTTTGTACCTTTTATTGTTTGAAAGAAAAATGTTGAAAATCCGCCTTCGGGACATTTGGTGTTTTTTAGGCACAGGAATATGCAGTATCGTCTTTTTTAATGTCTGTTATTTTAAGGCAAT
>CAZUAP010000209.1:0-2189 GCA_964617975.1 uncultured Acetatifactor sp.
CTTTTCTGGATACATTCCTGAGCCACCTCAAGGGTAATATGAATTTTGCCGTCCCCACTGCGCTCTGTGGTCATCACGCCCAGCTCTATGGCATTCAGCGCGTGTCTCGCATCGCCGCCGGAAATGTCCGCCAGAAAATCCAGCGCATCCTCGTCAATCTCCGCCCGATAGCTTCCCATGCCCCTCTCATCGTCATATACCGCTTTTTTCAGGAGCTCCTTCACCGCCTCTTTGGGAATGGGTTTCAGCTCAAAGATAATGGAACGGGAAATCAAAGCCCCATTCACCTCGAAATAGGGATTTTCCGTGGTGGCCCCTATCAGTATAATCGTCCCGTCCTCCACAAAGGGCAGCAAATAATCCTGCTGGCTTTTGTTAAAACGGTGAATCTCGTCGATAAAAAGAATCGTCCGCTTGCCGTACATTCCCTGCACGTCCCGCGCCTTGTTCACCACATCCTCCATGTCCTTTTTGCCCGCTACCGTGGCATTAATCTGGGTAAACTCCGCGCTGGTGGTATTGGCTATCACTCTCGCCAGCGTAGTCTTGCCCGTTCCGGGAGGTCCGTAAAAGATAACTGAGCTGATTTTGTCCGCCTGGATGGCGCGGTACAGCAGCTTGTCCCTGCCTATGATATGCTCCTGTCCCACCACCTCGTCCAGCGTGCGCGGGCGCATTCTCGCCGCCAGAGGCGATTCTTTTTCCATATTGGTACTTCGCATATATTCAAATAAATCCATGTTACTGTTCTCCGTTGCGGTAATCTCTTTTTCTTCTAAGTTTTTACACCAGTCACCTGATACCTCTGCTGTTGCTTCCGCTGCTGCTATTATAACAAACCGGAGGAATCGATGCAAATATATCATAAATCACAGATTACCGTTTTAATCAAACAGGATTTCATCCACCGTCACAAACGTATACCCCCGGCTCTGCAGTTCATCCACAATCTTCAGCGCAGCCGTCACGGAGCTCTCATAATAGTCGTGCATCAAAATAATATCATTCTCCCCCGCGCTGTTCACCACATTCTCTGTAATCGCCGCCACGTTTGTGGAGCACCAGTCCCTGGGGTCAATCGTCCAGAGAACCGGAAACATATTCAGCTCCACCTCGAAACTTTTGTCCCAAGAACCGTAGGGCGGGCGGACATACTGCACCTCCTCGCCGGTAATTTCCGCAATCACTGCATTGGTATCAATCAGCTCCTGTCGGAATTTCTCGTGGTTTTTGGAGGTAAGCTGGGTATGGCTGTAGGTGTGATTGCCAATTAAATGTCCCTCCTCCTGCATACGCTTGATAATATCGGGGTGCAGTTCGGCGTGTTCCCCTGTAACAAAAAAGCTCGCATGGACTCCCCTTTCCTTCAGCCCGTCTAGGAGCTGTTCTGTGTAGGACGGATGCGGCCCGTCATCAAAGGTCAGGGCGATATATTTTTCCTCCTTTTCCTCCTGCAAAGACATCACCTTATCTGCGTCTGCGGATACCGCCCTGCTCTCCTTTTGAAGGACGCAAAAAGACAGCATCAACACTGCACTGAAAAGAAGTATTATAACTATGATTTGCCTGCACACTGCCAATCTCACATTTTCATTTCGTTATATGCACATTATATGATGTATGCTCATTATATGATTCGCGTTTCAAAATCATCCCCTGCTCCTCTCTCCATTACACACCACCAAAGCTCCAATCACCAACGCCATCCCCAGCATCTCCCACAAACTGACGGACTCATGAAAAACAACAATTCCCAAAATCGTTGCTGTCACCGGCTCAATGGAGGCAAAAATGGAGGCCTTACTGTTTTCCACATATTTCAAACCGGCGGTGTAAGCCAGATAAGGAACCACTGTGCACAACACACCAAATGCACAGCTAAACGCAAGCATTGAAAGGCTGCTGGTTGCAGCCACTGCTGCCTTACTGCCATTTCCTATGGCAAAGGAAAAAATGGTTGCCACCAAAAATGTGTAAAATGTGATGGTAAGGGAATGATATCCTCTTTCCAACGCATATCTGCTAAAAATCGAATACAGCGCATATCCCAGACCTGCGCCCAATCCTGTTAAAATTCCCAAGCCCGAAACGCTTCCCCAGTCACTAAAAACCCCTGTCACCAAAGCACAGCCCAGTAACGTCATGAAAAGTGCTGTCACCTTTCTCTTTGTCATTTTCTCACCAAAAAG
>CAZUAP010000210.1:0-2125 GCA_964617975.1 uncultured Acetatifactor sp.
TTGTGAGAATCAAGTCGATTCTCACCAAGTATAGGGAGCAGGGCGGCAATCCGGAAGGAGCAAAGCTGACTGAATCGGAAAATGATACGGAGAAAGCGCTGATGCTGCAGCTTGCTCAGTTCAATGCCATGATGGAGGGAGCTGTCAGGGAGCTTGCGCCCCACAAGGTATGCGCCTACATCTATGATTTGGCAAACGCTTTCAACCACTTTTACCATGAGACCAAGATTCTCGGCGAGGAGAATGCTGAGAGGAAAAAGGGATTGATAGCTTTGCTGGTACTGACCAGAGATGTGCTGGAGACCTGTATCGATGTGCTTGGATTCTCCGCCCCCGAGAAGATGTAGAGGGCACAGCAACAATCTTTTAAGGAGAATATATGAGGTATATGAAACGAAAAATTGCATTCATCATGGCAGGATTTTTATGCCTGTCCGCCTGTGCGAACTCTGCCGCCCCCTCTGTCTCGGACGGTGACACCGCAGAGGTTTCTGAGAGCACCACTTCGGAGGGGGATGTCTCCTCCGGCGATGTGGAGACTGCGGCGCAGTCCCTTCCGGTGGTGTCTGTGGAAAACCGCACAGCCACGCGATATGCGGAGGACGGCGAGACTCAGCTGGTAGAAATCCGCCAGGACTGTATGGTCCTAGAGGGAACCGGATATGAGAAAGCGGCGGAGGCAGTGGCACGCCTGCTCTACACGGAACAGGACACGCTGGAAGCGCAGGCAGATTCTATGGCGGAGCTGGCAGGGGAGGAGCTAAGGGAGCGGTTGGAACAGGATGCTGAGGCGTATTTTTATTTTTCTCCCTATTATGAGGAGGCTGATATGCAGGTCGAAAGGCTGGATTCCAGGGTGCTCAGCGTGAAAGTTTCTTCTTATGAGTATAGCGGAGGCGCTCATGGATATGGCGGCGATGGGGGAATCACCATTGATTTGGAGAGCGGAGTCGAACTGGAGCTCTCTCATTTGACAGATGATTTTTCCGGGTTTATGGATAAGAGTCGCGAGATTGTGCTGCAGGAGCTTGCTGAGAGGGAGGATGAGCTTTTCCCGGATTATGCCGCATATGTGGAGGAATCGCTGGAGAATGTGAACTGGTATCTGGATGCGGCGGGTGTGGAATTTTGTTTCACCCCTTACGAAATCGGTCCTTACGCGTCGGGAAATATTGGTGTATGTGTGCCCTACAGTGAAGTGGCTGATTATTTGAAACCGGAGTATGGTTCCACGCAGAAAACGGGAATCCAATGTCTGCCTGTGAATCAGGAGGTTATCCTGTCCGGGACGGAAGGGCAGTACAGCATCATGATGGGCAGCCGAGAGCTTGAGGAATACGAGAATGAGCTTTTCCTCATGGTGGGAGAAGAAGAAACGGTTCTGGGGCAGCAGTGGTTAGAGCACGCGTATCTGATGAGCAGACCTGACGGTAAGCAGTTTGTGATATTTGATGTAGATTGGGCATCGGACGATTTTGAGACCTTTGTCTATGACGTGACTGATGGCAAAATGGAGCAGACAGCCGATGTGTGGGCGGAGCTGGACGGCGGTAATATACAGCTGGACAGAGTGAACCTGCAATTTACACTGAATGTGTTTGGCACGTATGGTTCTGATATGCCCCATGCGTTCACGGACGAGGGTGAGCTGACTGCGCTGGGAGAGCGGTATGAGATAGAGCAGCGCTCAGATTGGCAGGGATTGACCACCATCCGAGAGCTCCCAGTGACCGTGGATGGTCAAAATATGACACTGCCTGTAGGAACCAAGCTCAGCATCACGGCTACGGACAACCAGGGTACAGCGTGGTTCACTGCCGAGGATGAGGGCGGCAACTCCATAGAGGGCGAAATCCATTACGAGCGCATCGATGATGATTACCAGCTTTACGTCGACGGTGTCAGCGAGTATGAATATTTTGAGACGCTGCCTTATGCGGGATAAAGGCAGCGTGAGTGCAGGATGAAACCGCAGCGAATACAAGAAATAACGGTAAGATGAATAATTGGAAAGATTTGTTGACGAAGCGGTATGCACATTGTATATTAACAAAGTCGGGTGCGGGACAACCGACAAATGGAAGTTTAGCTCAGCTGGGAGAGCATCTGCCTTACAAGCAGAGGG
>CAZUAP010000211.1:0-2106 GCA_964617975.1 uncultured Acetatifactor sp.
CCATCCGGCTCGCTTATGATAAGCGACACATCATCGTTCATGACCTCATTCCAATATGCCAGCAACACCTGATAAACATCGTATTTGTCTATCAGTGTCAGATGTTCAAATTCGGCAAGGATATCCTCAGCAAGGCTTACGATCAGCTCTCTTGCAGACACATCTTCATCGAGTGTAGAAAGAACCGGATATTCCTTTGCCTTCCATGCGGCAAAAGCCTCGTCGAGTTTCTCACCATAATCTGAGAACTCAGCGTTTTTATATATCGTCTGACGAATATTCTCATGCTCCACATTCAGGCTGTAATACTTCTCATTGATTGCTGACAGCAGTTCGAACTTCAGCGAAGGAAACTCATCCCAGTACTTAGACAGACTGTCAATATCCACTGCCGGAATGCCTCCATGAATGTGCGCATAGATATCCTGAATATCCTCCGGATCTGTGGAATCAATGTACCGGGTGATGTTCAAGTTGTATTCGTTCTTTTTCTCTATTTCATCGTTCGGTACGAACCGCGCATATTTCGGATCAGTAGTGATCTGTTCATTAAAGGTCGTGATAATCCTGTAAATATCACGCTCACGCAGACGATTCTTGTTACCGTCCTTTATGTAGCCACGGCTGGCATCGATCATAAAAATGCCCTGACGATTTGCCGCACCTTCTTTGTCAATCACAAGAACACATGCAGCGATACCGGTACCATAAAACAGGTTTGCCGGAAGGCTGATGATGCCCTTGATCCAGTGTTTCTTAATAATAGCCTCTCTGATGGTAGCCTCGGCATTTCCACGGAAAAGAACACCGTGCGGAAGAATAACCGCAGCTTTGCCGTTCGACTTCAATGCTTTAAGAATGTGCATAAGCCAAGCATAGTCGCCATTCTTCTCCGGAGGGGTATCTCCATAGCCATCGAAGCGTCCATACTCCTTACCGGCAATACCATCACGCCAGTTTTTCATGGAGAAGGGCGGATTTGCAACTATATAATCAAAGCGCTCAAGTATGGAATTATCGGATTTGTCAAGATACTGCGGATTCGAGAAGGTGTTACCGCTCTTGATGGTGATTTCAGCCTTACGATGCAGGACGGCATTCATCTTCGCCAGACCGGCTGTGGTGCTTTCCTTTTCCTGCCCATAGCCCATAATAGGAATAGGAGCCGCGTCGATGGCTCGAATTAATAGGCTGCCACTGCCACAGGCAGGATCACATACCGTAGCACTGGAATCCGTGCAACGGCTGATGCCCACCACATTGGCAAGTATTCTGGAAACCTCTGCCGGCGTATAGAATTGTCCCTTGCTTTTTCCACTCTCAGTAGCAAACTTACGCATCAGATACTCATAGGCATCGCCAATGATGTCATCGCCCTCTGCCTTGTTTCTGGAGAAGTCGAGTTCCGGACGCTGGAAGATTGAAATGAGGTCGGTCAGTTTATCGACCATTTCCTTACCGCTTCCGAGTTTCTTCTCGTCGTTAAAATGCGCAATATCAATAACACCCTTAAGGTCAGTGTTCTCGTCAGCAAGCCGGGCGATGATCTTGTCCATGCCTTCGCCGATGTTCTTCTTTCCCTTAAGTGCGATAAAGTCATCAAAGGAGCAACCTGTCCGCTTTTCCGGATCGGGATCTTTGTCGTGTGCCTTATCGAATACCTTAATGTCCTCGTAGGCTCCCTTATTCTTAAATTTATCGGTGACATACTTCATGAACAGAAGCGTCAGGATATAGTCCTTATATTCCGAGGAATCCATGCCTCCGCGAAGTTTATCGCAGCTCGCCCAAAGCGATGCATATAATTGTGTTTTCTTGACAGCCATATTTGCCTGCTCCTTGTCTAATGATTTTCTTTTATATTTAGTACGAATCAATCAGCACTCTTACCGCTCTTCACCCATTCATCAAGTTCGGAAATTTTAAATTTCCATTGTTTCCCGATTTTTTGAGCAGGCAAAGCTTCTTTACCATTTCTGATCCAACTGCGGAGAGTAACCGTCTTGATTCCTAAATATTCCGCAGCTTCATCTATGCTTATCCATTTGTCATTCATGATTTCTTCCATGCTCTCACCTCGTGATCTGAATCTGCATATAGTTCAAC
>CAZUAP010000212.1:0-2099 GCA_964617975.1 uncultured Acetatifactor sp.
TATGTTCCGTCATTTTGACTGGAAGTATGGCGATAAGGTATCAGCCAATATTTATTATTCGGATGCGTTGTCCCACAAGATTTACGCAGCCTGCGATGCGTTCCTGATGCCTTCCCTGTTTGAGCCCTGTGGCTTGAGCCAGCTCATGGCGCTGCGCTATGGGACGGTGCCTATCGTGAGGGAGACAGGCGGTCTGAAGGATACGGTACAGCCCTACAATGAGTATGAGAATGTCGGTACCGGATTCTCTTTCACCAATTACAATGCGCATGAGATGTTAAATACAATCCGCTACGCTGAGCGCATCTATTACGATAAGAAGCGGGAGTGGAATAAAATCGTTGACCGTGCCATGGCTGCAGATTTTTCATGGAACGTGTCTGCCAGAAAATATCAGGAGATGTATGACTGGCTGATTGGGTACTAGAATGTCGGATAAATCAAGCGGAAAAGATAATAATTTTGTCCTGCAGGCGGGGATACTCGCCGCCGCAGGCATCATAAGCAGGATAATAGGGCTCCTTTACAGGAGCCCTTTGACTGCTGTTGTGGGAACCTTAGGTATCGGCTATTATCAGGTTGCCTACAGTTTCTATACGATTGTACTGTTGATTTCTTCTTACAGTATCCCCTCGGCAATCTCCAAGGTGATTGCCCAGAAACTGGCGGTAAAGGAATACCGGAACGCCCACAGAATGTTTTTGTGTGCGATGGGATATGTACTCGTGGTGGGCGGTGTCGCCAGTCTGGTGCTGTTTTTTGGAGCAGGGTGGTTTCTGGAGAATGAGGCGGCAGTTCCGGTGCTTAGAACCTTTGCCCCCACGATATTTATTTATGGCATCCTTGGAGTGTTGCGAGGCTATTTTCAGGCGCACCGCAGCATGGTGCAGACTTCGGTTTCACAGATATTGGAACAGGTTGCCAATGCCGTCGTGAGTATCGGCGCTGCCACACTTTTGATAAAAAGTGTCATGGGCACCATGGAAGTGCCGGCAGATGAGAGCCTGAAGGTGACGAGGGCGACCTACGGAGCCATCGGAAGCGCTCTCGGCACGGGAGCCGGTGTGCTGGTGGCATTGCTGTTTATGCTGGGAGTCTATGCGCTGAATAAAAAACTGATTCACAAGAGAATTGACCATGACCGACATGAGCATCTTGATTCCTATGGGGAGATTGTCAAGACCATCACGATGGTGGTGACACCCTTTATCCTGAGCACTGCGGTTTACAATCTGAGCAGTGTGGTAAACAGTAAGGTTTATGTGGATGTGATTCCGAGATTAATGGGGACGGACAGCACGGTTTCCTACAATAATTATGGTATCTTCTCGGGAATGGCGCAGACGATTTCCAACATCCCCATTGCCTTTGCCTCCGCCATGGCTTCCGCCATGATTCCCTCGGTGGCTTCCTTTGTGGCAGCGGACCGAATAGACGAGGCGAAAGAGAAAATCGGGGTGGCGGTAAAGAGCACGATGGTGATTTCCATTCCTTCTGCGGTAGGGCTTTTTGCGCTGGCTAAGCCGCTGACGGCTCTGCTTTTTCCCTCCCAGTCGGATGAGACATTGACCGTTGCGGGGTATCTTTTGATGTCCCTGTCCCTGTCGGTGGTGTTCTATGCACTGTCCACATTGAACAGCTCCATTCTGCAAGGACTTGGGAAGGTGAACGCGCCCATTATCAATGCGGGAATTGCCTTAGTTGTGCAGACGGTGACTGTCTTTTTGCTGCTGCGGTTCACACCCCTTGACCTGTATAGTCTGGCGTTTGCCAACACAGTGTATTCGGGAATGATGTGTATTCTGAACCAGTGGTCTGTGCGCAGGGCAGTAGGCTACAGGCAGGAACTTCGCAGGAGTTTCTGCATCCCGTTTCTGGCATCAGCCATTATGGGGGCAGCGGCATGGGCGGTATATGAGGGCTTGTATCTGGTGACCGATTCCATGCGTATTGCCGTGCTGCCTGCACTGGTGGTGGCGGTTCTTGTATATTTTGTGATGATGCTTGTGCTGCGAGGGCTCACGGAGGAAGAACTCAGAGGTTTCCCCAAGGGCTATCTACTGGTAAAACTTGCGAAAAAGTGCAGGCTGATGCATTAA
>CAZUAP010000213.1:0-1956 GCA_964617975.1 uncultured Acetatifactor sp.
GCATAGTAATCCTTATCCAGCATATGATTGTCGATGAGCTCGCGGATAGACTCCTGTGCCAGATAGGGATTGATTGCGCAGGCACCGTAGCCCAGCAGGGTTGCAAAATGATGCACCTCCCTCGGCTCACCGGTCTCCACAATCAGTGCCACGCGCGTGCGCTTCTTGGTGCGCACCAGATACTGGTTCAGGGCAGATACCGCCAGCAAGGAGGGAATCGCCACATGGTTCTCATCCACACCTCTGTCGGAGAGAATCAGAATGTTTACCCCGTCCCTGTAGGCTCTGTCCACCTCCACGAACAATCTGTCGATGGCGCGCTCCAGACTAGTATTCTTGTAGTAGGTGATGGGCACCACTTCCACCTTGAAGCCCTCCACCTTCATATTCTTAATCTTCAATAAGTCCGTGTTGGTCAAAATCGGATTGTTGACCTTCAACACACTGCAGTTCTCCGGCTTTTCCTCCAGAAGATTTCCCTCCGGTCCGATATAAACCGTGGTGGAAGTCACAATCTCCTCACGGATTGCATCAATGGGAGGATTGGTCACCTGTGCAAAAAGCTGCTTAAAATAATGGAACAGCGGATGATAGGTGTTTGCCAAAACGGGAAGCGGTGTGTCCACACCCATGGCAGCGATAGCCTCTCCGCCATTTTTTGCCATAGGCAAAATGCTGGTCTTGAGCTCATCGTAGGTGTAGCCAAACGCCTTCTGCATACGCTGACGCTCCTCATAGGTGTACTCCGGCACGCGCTGATTGGGAATCTGCAAATTCCGCAGCTCTACCAGATTGCTGTCCAGCCACTCACCGTAGGGCTGTCTGGAGGCATATCTCTCCTTCAGCTCCTCATCGTCAATCACCTTCCCCTTCACGGTATCCACCAAAAGCATCTTGCCGGGGCGCAGTCTCTCCTTCACCTTGATTTTGGCGGGGTCGATATCCAGCACACCCACCTCGGAGGACAAAATTAAGGTATCATCCTCCGTAATCATATATCTGGAAGGGCGCAGACCGTTTCTGTCCAGAACAGCACCCATGATATCGCCGTCCGAGAACAGAATGGACGCAGGACCGTCCCAAGGCTCCATCATCGTGGCATAATACTGATAAAAATCCCTCTTAGTCTGAGACATCGCCTTATTGTTTGCCCAGGGCTCCGGGATGGCAATCATCACCGCCAAGGGCAGCTCCATGCCGCTCATCACCAAAAATTCCAGCGTATTATCCAGCATGGCAGAATCGGAACCCGTCTTGTTGATGGCAGGCAGAACCTTGTGCAGCTGCCCCTTCAAATACTCGGACTCCATGTTCTCCTCCCGGGCAAGCATCTTGTCCGCATTTCCCCGGATGGTATTAATCTCACCGTTGTGTACCATCAGGCGGTTGGGATGGGCACGCTCCCAGCTGGGGTTGGTATTGGTCGAAAATCTGGAATGCACCATAGCGATTGCCGACTCGAAATCCTCACTTTGCAAATCCGCAAAAAAGGTACGAAGCTGTCCCACCAGAAACATTCCTTTGTATACAATCGTTCTGCTGGAGAGAGACACCACATAGGTATCGTCACTGGACTGCTCAAAAACCCGTCTCGCCATATAGAGCCTGCGGTCGAAGGCAAGCCCCTTCTCCACATCCGCGGGTTTCTTCACAAAGCCCTGCACGATATAGGGCATACACTCCACAGCCTTATTGCCCAGCACATTGGGGAAAGTAGGCACCTCACGCCATCCAAGGAACTCCAGTCCTTCCTTTTCCACAATAATCTCAAACATTTTCTTCGCCTGGTTGCGTCTCAGCTCCTCCTGGGGAAAGAAGAACATACCGACGCCGTACTCTCGCTCTCCACCGATTACAATGCCCAAAGCCTTCGTCACTCTCGCAAAAAATTTGTGTGGTATCTGGGTGAGGATACCCACGCCGTCTCCGGTCTTGCCCTCCGCATCCTTACCGGCT
>CAZUAP010000214.1:0-1917 GCA_964617975.1 uncultured Acetatifactor sp.
GTGTGTGTGGAAGGCCGCAGTATGGTCAACATCATCGAGACGGCAAAGAATCTGGGATGCATCAGCATACCGGAGAACACGCTGATTGATATCGACCAGATTAAAAATTATCCCGATGAGCAGCAGGTGATTATCACCACCGGAAGTCAGGGCGAGAGCATGGCGGCATTGTCCCGTATGGCGAACAATATGCACCGGAAGATTACCATCGGTGCAGGGGATACGGTCATCTTCTCCTCCAATCCCATACCCGGCAATGAGAAGGCAGTGACCAAGATTATCAACGAGCTGCAGCGCAAGGGTGCGGATGTGATTTTCCAGGATACTCATGTATCAGGACATGCCTGTCAGGAGGAAATCAAACTGATTTATACACTGACCCATCCCAAGTATGCCATCCCTGTGCACGGAGAGTACAAGCATTTGAAGGCGCAGGCTAAGATTGCGGAAAATCTGGGGATTGATAAGGAAAATATTTTTATCCTTTCCTCGGGAGATGTGCTGGAACTGAATGAGGAGCGTGCGAAGGTGGGAGGCAAGGTGCCTACCGGTGCAATTCTGGTGGACGGACTCGGCGTTGGCGATGTGGGCAATGTGGTGCTCAGAGACCGCCAGCATCTCGCGGAGGACGGCATCATGATAGTGGTGATGAGCTTGGAGAAATCCAGCGGCGAGCTGCTTGCCGGACCGGACATCGTCTCCAGAGGATTTGTATATGTGAGAGAGTCCGATGAGCTGATGGAGGAGGCCAGAGTGACTGTGGATGAGGCGCTCCAGAGCTGCCTCGACAAAGGAATTACGGACTGGGGGAAGTTAAAGTCCGTCACCAAGGATGTGCTTGGCGAGTACGTATGGAAAAAGACCAAGAGAAGACCGATGATTCTTCCAATCATCATGGAAGTCTGAGGATAAAGACGGGGGATTCCCCGGAGGTGAGGGTATGAATGACAATATTGAGAGATCTTTGCAGCAGTTGATTGCGGATATTCTGGCATCGCCGGTGTATCACAAATATGACGAGCAGCGACATCTTGTGAATGCTCGTCCGGAACTGAAGGAGCAGATTGACGCATACCGTGCGCGCAATCTGGAGCTGCAGACCAACGACAACACAACATTTGAGCAGATTGATCAATTTGAGAGAGAGTATGCGGACTTCCGGGAAAATCCGTTGGTGGAGAATTTCCTTTCGGCGGAGCTGGCATTTTGCAGGCTGATTCAGGAAGTCAACCTGCGACTGACGGAAGCCATGCATTTTGAGTAAATTTGGTACAGGGAAAGGATATGCCATGAGGACAGGAAATTTGATGACTGCCGTATTTGGGACAATCGTGAAGGTGATTGTGGCAGTGGCGGCGGTATTTATTATTTACCGCGGAGCAGTGACAGGCTATGATTATGGATATCGTATCTTTACGGAGCCGGCGATGACTGTGGGAGAGGGGCGGACGGTACAGGTGACGGTTACCTCCGATATGTCTGCCATGGAGATTGGAGAGCTGATGGTGAGCAAGGGGCTCAGCAGGGATGCAAGACTTTTTGCTCTGCAATATCTTTTTTCCGAGTATAAGGAGGACGTGGAACCCGGAACCTATGAGGTCAGCACGTCGATGACGGCGGAGGAGATTATGGCGGCGATGGTGCCGGCTGAGACTTCAGAGGAAACGGAACAGTAAGGAAACGGACAGATGATAATAGATGAGAGAATGTCGGCTTTTATCGATTCCATGGATAAGGGCAGCACTCCTTTTTTACAGGAAATAGAAAAATATGCCTTGCAGACTCAGGTGCCGGTTATCCGAAAATCCACGCAGCAGCTCCTGAGATTCCTGCTGGCGCTTGTCAAGCCGAAAAACATCCTGGAGGTCGGGACTGCTATCGGCTTTTCTGCACTTTTGATGAGTGAATATGCGCCGG
>CAZUAP010000215.1:0-1883 GCA_964617975.1 uncultured Acetatifactor sp.
GAATAGCAATATGGAAAATGAAACAATCTGCATGGATATCAGAAGTTTTGCGGAGCTGGTATGCAGGGCGGTATCGGAGGAGCTGGGCGATGGCGGACAGGTGAAACTGCAGGAAGTCATCAAGAATAACGGTGTGATTCTTCAGGGATTGGTGATTCTCACCAGACAGAACACAATCTCCCCGACGATTTACCTGAATTCTTTTCTGGAGGCATATATGCAGGGAGTGCCGCTTGTGAGGATTGTGGCACAGATTTTGGAAATTTACCGGGAAGATATGCCGGATAGACGTGTGGATATGGAATTTTTCAGAAATTTTGAGAGGGTAAAGTCGAGAATCTGTTATAAGCTCATCAACAGAGACAAGAACAGGGCGCTGTTGGAGCGCATCCCCCATATTGATTTCCTGGATTTGTGTATTTGTTTTTTCTATGCTTACGAGGATGATGTACTTGGCAGAGGTTCCATCATGATTTACAACAGCCATATGGAAATGTGGAACTGTTCCACAGAGATATTATTCAGGGCGGCAAAGATGAATACGAGGCGTTTATTTCCATGGAAAGTTCAGAATATGTATGAGATGCTCTGTGCCGGGCTGCAGAGAGGGAAAACTTCAGGACCTGATGAGGAGCTGTCGATGAATGTGCTTACGAATGAGCAGAAAGTGCAGGGAGCGGTATGTATGATATATCCCGGGGTGCTGGAACGTCTGGCGCTGGAGGCGGGCGGAAATCTCTATGTAATCCCAAGCTCCATACATGAGGTGCTTTTGATGCCCGAAGCCGATGTGAGAGACCCGGATCAGCTGAAAAGTACCATATGGGAAGTAAACGCAGCATATGTGGAGCCGGAGGAAATCCTTTCTGACAATCTGTACTTCTACGACCGTCTGAAAAATCATATTGATATAGTCTAAAATTTTCCAAAAGAACAAAATGAAGAAAATTCATATTTTTTTCATAAAATCCAGGTAGACAGGATGGCACTTTTATGATATTATAATCAGGGTGATGTAACAAAATTGTAACAATTTGCATCCGTAGTCTAATGGATAGAACGGAGGCCTCCGACGCCTTTAATGCAGGTTCGATTCCTGTCGGATGCATTTTACATCACCCTGATTTTTTTGTTGAAAGGATTATTTATGTTAAAAGATAAATTGCGCCTTGTGCGCGACTACCTGTTAAAACACAGCAAGATAGCCTTCCCTGTGATTGTAGTGGCGGCAGTGGCAATTACGGTTTCCATTGCTCTCGGAGCGTCCGGCAGGAGGAGAGTTCAGGAAATTGTGCCCGAGCAGAGCACTGCTACGCAGGAGAACGTCGTGGTGGAGGATGTCCCGCTGACACTCAATGAGGATAGCGCTATCAGTGAGCTGATATACAGCTATTATGATGCGCAGGCAACCGGGGATTTGGATACGCTGAAGTCTTTGTGCGATGAGATTTCCGATTTGGATTTGCTTTCTTTTCAGGAGAAGGCAAATTATATTGAATCCTATCCGGCGCTGGAGATATATACCAAGAAAGGTATGAATGAGGGTGAGACGATAGTGTATGTCTACTATCGGATGACCTTTGTAAACCACGAGGAGGAGTTCCCCGGGTATACTTCCCATTATGTATGTACTGCAGATGATGGTTCGCTGTATATCAAGCGCAGCAATTTCAGCGATGAACTTAACGATTATACCAGCCAGGTATGCTCTCAGGATGACGTGGTAGAGTTTAATAATCGTGTCATCGCAGAATACGACACGTTCAAGGAGGAGCATCCTGAGCTTGCCGATTATCCCGAGGAGGTCATGGCGCAGGTCAATATGACGGTAGGCGTGAAATGGTCGGAGATGCAGACGGTCTCCGATGGTTCTGTGTCCGAAG
>CAZUAP010000216.1:0-1801 GCA_964617975.1 uncultured Acetatifactor sp.
AAACGGATATGTGTAAAGCATTGGATGACATCGTGAAAGACAGTGAAAAACGTGGCAGAGCGGAAGGCGAAAAATTGGGAGAAAAACGTGGCAGACAGGAAGGCAGACAAGAAGGTCGCGAATCCACCACCATCCTCTCCATCACCAACCTGATGAAGAATCTCCACCTGACGGCGGAGCAGGCGATGGAGGCGTTGGAGGTACCCCAGAGCCAGTGGCAGAAATACGAGGGCCTTCTGCCTGCAAAGGGCTAAATTCGCCCTTTGCACTGCGTGGTCTTTTATAACGGTGACCGGGATATGCCTCTGTCTACTTGCCAGGGGGCAATTCTCTGTAGCGGTTTTTGTATATCGGAAATTTATCTGTATATACTCAATATATAGATAATCATGAAACAAGATAAAATGTATATTGAAAAGGGCAAAAGCGTATGCTATAATGCCGGTAGGCAAAATAAAAGTAGTGAACTAGTCCGTGCGGACGACGAAAAGCCCCAGTGCTGGAACACTGGGGCTTTTCTATTCCCAATTTTGGTAATGGCAGGGCTTAGAGCCATAGGCTAGTTACCGACTATTTGTCGTCGCTGTCTAACCATTTGATGATGTAGTGGCATGCTGCATCAGCCATAACAGCGACTATAAACGTAGTGAACGTTTCCACGCAGACACCCCCTTTCTGTACCAGTCTAGGGGCGGTAACGGAAAGAGTATATCATAATGCGACAAAATATTCCATATGGTTGATAAAACTACGAAACAAGATAATCGCATATTGACAAATCTTTATTAAAATACGTCCTCGGGATGCTCAAGTGCTCCAGGTCAAAACGCAAATACCGGGCATTTATCGAAAAGAACAAAGACTACTTCCGCAGAATCCCCCGAAGTGCGATGGAGGCGTTGGAGGTGCCCCAAAACCAGCGGCAGAAATACGAGGGTCTTCTGCCTGCAAAGGGCTAAACCGCATACATTCCGCAGGACGGGGCTGTTGCACTTGTAATTAGTGCGCAGCTCCTATGCTGTGCAAGAAAACCTAGACAATTACGAGCTGGTTGGTTATAGATTCCACGATTATACAGTTTGGAAATATCCAACGCTGGCACGCTTGCGCTATGATTTAGCGACGGACACATAAGCGCGTAGAGGGAAAATCTGGGTGCCGGCAAAGTTTAAGAATACTAAAAATAGATATTGCATTATTTTATGAAATGTGATATTCTAATCTCATAAATAAAGCATCAATACAGCATTCAATGGCAGGAAATTCTATCTGCAGGCTCGCACGCCTGCACGTCAAAGCATCTGACATTCTGTTTTTTAGAAAACCCTGCTGAACACCAACAATTACAATTTAAGCAGGGAAAGTATGGGGCGTTCGCGTAGGATGTTTAACCTTTCTTTCACCTGCGGAAAGGCGGAACATATGGGAGAACCGAACAACGTATTGAACGTGTACATGAGCAAACCGGAAAGAGTCAAATCCGTATTGGAGTATCATCTGGGCGAGAAACTGCCGGAGGATTGGGAGTATGAGGTGGAGAATGGATTTTACTCCATCAGGAGTTACTCTACAAAAAATATTTTTCAAAAGAATGAACTGATTGAAACGGATAATCATGGATTGATTAAAAGCGGCTCTGATCGTTCGATTAAAACGACTTCGATAAGAAATGAATCCGAAGACGTGAGAGGAAAGATTTCCTACCGGCAGCGAGACATCCTTAAGAAAGTCAAGGCACCTGAGGGTACCTTTCTGTTGGGTATTGAAAACCAAGATACCATCAACCTCACCCTCCCCTTTC
>CAZUAP010000217.1:0-1756 GCA_964617975.1 uncultured Acetatifactor sp.
GAATCAAAATGATATTTATATTTGCCAAACTCTCCGTCAAAGTCCGTGGCGGGAGTCAGCACGCCCTTGTTGGCAGCCGTGGCTGCGATAGAGCGGGCATCCATCAATGCCACGGAAGAAATCTGACCGTTCTGCAGCTTGCTTCCCTCACGGTTGGGGAAGTTTCTGGTGGAATGACGGATGCTGAAGGCATTGTTTGCGGGCGTGTCCCCAGCTCCGAAACAGGGACCGCAGAATGCCGTCTTCATGACCGCACCGGTCTCCATCAGGGTAGCGCAGCAGCCGTTTTTCACAAGCTCCATATAGACGGGCATGGATGCGGGATACACGCTCAGGGTAAAGCCATCAGAACCGATGTATCGCCCTTTCAAGATATCAGCTGCGGCACAGATATTCTCAAAACCGCCGCCGGCACAGCCTGCGATGATTCCCTGATCCACCATGAATTTGCCGTTTTTCACCTTATCTTTCAGAGAATACTCCACCGCGCCGTCGAGACTCACCAGAGCACGTTTCTCCGTCTCATCCAGAATATCCATGAGATTGGCATTGAGCTCCTCAATGGTATAGGTATTGCTGGGATGGAAGGGCATGGCAATCATGGGGCGAACCTTGTCCAAATCCACCTCGATGACACCGTCGTAATATGCCACCTCGCCGGGATTCAGCTCCGCGTAGTCCTCACTTCTTCCATGAATCTCGTAGAACTCCTTAATCTTATCGTCCGTCTTCCAGATGGAGGAAAGGCAAGTAGTCTCCGTGGTCATCACATCGATGCCGATACGGAAATCAGCGGACAGGGAAGCCACGCCGGGACCTACAAACTCCATCACTTTATTTTTCACATATCCATTCCTAAATACGGCACCGATGATAGCCAGCGCCACATCCTGCGGGCCTACACCCTTCACCGGAGCGCCCTTCAGATAAACGGCAACCACACCAGGCATATTGATATCATAGGTCTGGTTTAAGAGCTGCTTTACCAGCTCCGGACCGCCCTCTCCCATAGCCATGGTACCCAGTGCGCCATAGCGGGTGTGGGAATCGGAGCCCAGAATCATTTTGCCGCCGCCTGCCAACATCTCGCGGGCAAACTGGTGAATGACCGCCTGATGAGGGGGAACGTACACACCGCCGTACTTCTTGGCACAGGTGAGTCCAAACATATGGTCATCCTCATTGATGGTTCCGCCCACCGCACACAGAGAGTTGTGGCAGTTGGTGAGCACGTAGGGCATGGGGAACTTCTGAAGTCCTGAAGCCCTCGCCGTCTGAATAATTCCCACAAAAGTGATATCATGGCTTGTCAGCTTGTCGAATCGAATCTTCAGTTTCTCCATATTGCCGGAAGTGTTGTGGCTCTTTAAAATACCGTAAGCCATGGTATTCTTTGCAGCCTCGTCCCTCGAAATCTCTTTTCCTGTCTTTGCCTTTATGGCAGCCTGCGCCTCTGCGTCCTCCGGAATGATTTCCGTTCCATTGACCAGATATGCACCGCCCTGTAATAATTCAACCATATGCTTTCTCCTGTCTCCTGAAGTTTTATAGTGCTTTGTCTGTATTCTGAATGAAATTTGACCTTCGTATCACATTATAAAGGAAAGTGACCCTTGATGCAATGAGAAAATGAAAGGGCATCCATGTGACGTCCTGCCGCATAGATGCCCCTATCAATCGTGCGATATTACACTTTACTGTTTATTTCAGCACAACCTTGTCCAAATGCCAAATCTCATCCACATATTCCTGAATG
>CAZUAP010000218.1:0-1752 GCA_964617975.1 uncultured Acetatifactor sp.
GATGATAATCTCCTCCGAAAAACGGCTTAAGTGCATCATCACCGTGGAAAGCGCGGCAAGAAATTCAATCAGATAATCTCTGTCCGAGACGGAATCCATGCTGTTCAGGGTGGGACCGTCAAACCCCATGAGCCTTGCCGTATACTCTCTGTCCAGCGGATAAGTAGTGCCTGCCAGCGCTCCCGCCCCCAGAGGGCAATAATTCATGCGCTTAAAAATATCATACATCCGGAGCCTGTCCCGCTTAAACATCTCGAAATATGCCCCGTAATGATGCGCCAGCGTGGTGGGCTGTGCCTTCTGAAGATGTGTGAAACCCGGCATATAGGTCTCCACATTTTCCTCCATCGTCTTCAGAATCACCTCCAAAAGCTCCTTCAACAGATTGTCCACCAGAGCTACCTGCAGACGAGTGTAGAGTCGCATATCCAGTGCCACTTGGTCATTGCGGCTTCTGCCGGTGTGGAGCTTTTTGCCCGCATCGCCTATCCGCTCTATCAGATTCGCCTCCACAAAGCTGTGTATATCCTCATACTTGCTGTCTATCACCAGTTTTCCGCTCTCCACATCCTCCCGGATGGACTTAAGTCCATCCACGATGGACTTCATCTCGTCTGTAGTGAGAATGCCCTGCTTTGCAAGCATAGCAACATGGGCAATGCTGCCCTCGATATCCTGACGGTACAGTCTCTTGTCAAAGTTGATGGAGGCATTAAATTCATACACCTGCCTGTCCGTCTCCTTCGTGAAACGTCCGCCCCATAATTGTGCCATAGTTGTCTCCTTTACACATGAAATTCACCTGAAAATGTTCCGAAAAACATTCGAACAATTAAACCTAATTTTAACATAAACACCCACTGATTGCAATACGGCGAATACACCTTTTGAGCCCCTTTTCATATGATAAATCAAACCACATTATTATGCAAAGAAAGGCCTGTGTATGACAACTCAATATATGCTTAAACTCCGCGATATAAATTATTCATACCACACGCTGCACGGCGAAACAAAGGTCTTGAACAATGTGTCCTTCGGCGTGAAGGAAGGCGAATTTGTGGCAGTTGTCGGGCCAAGCGGATGCGGCAAATCCACTCTTTTATCCATCATCGCCGGTCTGCTGGCACCGGAGTCCGGAACCATCGCTGTAAACAATCCCGACGGTTCCCTGCACTATCCCAAGGTGGGATATATGCTGCAGCACGACCACCTCTTTGAATGGAGGAGTGTCTACAAGAATGTGATACTGGGTTTAGAGCTCAATCATATGCTCACAGAGGAACGCCTTGCATATGTAAACCAGCTGCTGCGCGACTACGATCTGGAACAGTTTCGCGACAAACGCCCCGGGGAGCTCTCCGGCGGCATGAAACAGCGTGCAGCCCTGATTCGCACCCTCGCCATGGACCCTCAGCTTTTGCTTCTGGATGAACCCTTCAGCGCATTGGACTACCAGACCAGACTGTCCGTCTCCGCGGATATCTGCCGTCTCATCCGCCGCACCGGCAAGACAATGCTGCTGATTACACACGATTTGTCCGAAGCCATCTCCCTTGCCGACAGAGTGATTGTACTGTCCAAACGCCCTTCCACGGTCAAATGTGAAATTCCAATCCATCTGACACTGTCGGACGATTCGCCCCTGGCAGCGAGAAATGCACCTGAATTCAGCCATTATTTTAATCAATTATGGGAGGAAATCAAAAATGAATCAACCTTACAATAGTTCCCATGAGGTGTCTCATGAGG
>CAZUAP010000219.1:0-1740 GCA_964617975.1 uncultured Acetatifactor sp.
ATAATCACCTGCGCCATGGAATCCCGGCGCTCCAGAATATCTTCATAGCGGTAAATATTTGCCATGGTCTCCTCGTGCTCGTTAATCAGAGCCTCAATCTCCAGACCAATCAATTTATAGAGCCTCATCTCCAGGATGGCATTTGCCTGTTTCTCCGTGAACGCCAACTGGGTAGCCATAATCTTGGATTCCTTGGACTTGAATTTGATGCCGTCAATCTTGCCCTCCACCAGACACGCCTTCGCCATATTGCGGTCCTTGGAGCCGCGCAGTATCTCGATAATCAGGTCGATGACATTGCACGCTTTGATGAGTCCCTCCTGAATCTCCTTGCGCTCCATCTCCTTCGCCAGCAGATTGGTGTATTTGCGGGTGGCAATCTCATACTGGAAGTCCACATTTGCCTTGATAATCTGCTTAAGCCCCATGGTCTCCGGTCTGCCGTCTGCAATCGCAAGCATATTGACGCCGAAGGTATCCTCCAGCCGCGTCTTTTTGTAGAGCATATTTACGAAATTCTCCGCGTCAGCGTCCTTCCTGAGTTCAATGACAATGCGGATGCCCTCCTTGGAGGACTGGTTGGAGATATCAACAATATCCTGCGTTTTCTTCGTCTCGGACAACGCAGCAACATCGGACAAAAACTTGGCGATATTGGCGCCAATCATGGTATAGGGAATCTCCGTGATGACCACATTGGTTCTGCCGCCCTTGACATGCTCATACTCCACCTTGCCGCGTATTTTTATCTTACCTGCACCGGTCTCATAAATCTCCAGCAGTTCATCCTTGTTGATGACAATGCCACCGGTGGGAAAATCCGGTCCCTTGATATAGCGCATAAGTTCTCTGGTGGTGATGTTCTCATTCATCATGTATGCCTTGGTGGCATCTATCACTTCCCCCAGATTGTGAGGAGGAATATTGGTTGCCATACCTACGGCAATACCTTCCGAACCGTTCACCAACAGATTCGGAATCTTAACCGGAAGTACGGATGGCTCTTTCTCCGTCTCGTCAAAGTTTGGCACAAAATCCACCACATCCTTGTCCAAATCCGCCAGAAAAGCCTCCTGGGTTATCTTCTGCAGCCTTGCCTCCGTATAACGCATGGCGGCAGCACCGTCCCCCTCGATATTGCCGAAGTTGCCGTGACCGTCCACGAGGGGCATTCCCTTCTTGAAATCCTGCGACATCACCACAAGGGCATCGTAGATGGAACTGTCTCCGTGGGGATGATATTTACCCATGGTGTCTCCGACGATACGGGCACTTTTCCTGTAGGGCCTGTCATAGCGGATGCCGAGCTCATGCATATCGTATAAAGTCCGGCGCTGTACAGGTTTCAAGCCATCCCTGACATCCGGCAGCGCCCGGGCAATGATGACGCTCATGGCATAATCGATGAAGGATTTCTGCATCTCCTCAGAATATTCGGTTCGTATAATTCTGTCGTTCTCGTTCATGTTTTCCTCTTATATTTCGTGATATATCAGCTTTTGGTTTCAATGGCTTTTGCATTTCAAGCTTTTGAGATATGTCTTTTGTTCCGCCGAAATCCGATAACTCTCCACAGCCTTCTGTATGGTCTTATTGTGAGTCCAGACATCCAGCCGATGATTTTCGATATATGGCAGCACTGTCTCATACTGTTTTGCCAGCGCGGTTGCAAAATACCACGCCCGCATCATGTTGACATAATACTCATCGGAGGTAACCTCCGCCACCCACTCCGGATAC
>CAZUAP010000220.1:0-1633 GCA_964617975.1 uncultured Acetatifactor sp.
TGAATTTCATCCAGCGTATATCCCAGCGCAATCTTGGCGGCAACCTTGGCGATGGGATAACCGGTAGCCTTACTTGCCAGCGCCGAAGAACGGCTCACACGGGGATTCACCTCAATGACACAGTATTCAAAACTGGTGGGATGCAATGCAAACTGCACGTTGCAGCCTCCGGTAATCTGAAGCTCGTTGATAATGTTCAAAGCGGAAGTACGAAGCATCTGGTATTCCTTGTCGCTGAGAGTCTGCGAGGGAGCCACGACGATACTGTCTCCGGTATGCACGCCCACAGGGTCGATGTTCTCCATATTACATACTGTGATACAGTTGCCTGCGCTGTCGCGCATCACCTCATACTCGATTTCCTTCCAGCCTGCGATACAGCGCTCTACCAATACCTGCCCCACGCGGGAGAGACGCAAACCGTTCTCCAGAATCTCCTCCAGCTCCACCTGATTGTGTGCGATACCGCCGCCGGACCCGCCCAGCGTGTAAGCCGGACGAAGCACCACCGGATATCCGATGGTATTGGTGAAGTCGATGCCGTCCTGCACATTCTCCACAACCATGGAAGCGGCACAGGGCTCGCCGATGCGCTCCATCAAATCCTTAAATTCCTGACGTCCCTCCGCATTGCGGATGGTAGCTGCCGTGGTGCCCAGCAGGGTCACATTATGTTTCGCCAGAAAGCCGGATTCCTCTAGCTCCATACCCAGATTCAATCCTGCCTGTCCGCCGAGGGTAGGCAGAATGCTGTCGGGTTTTTCCTTCTCGATAATCTGCTCCAGCACCTTCACGGTGAGGGGCTCTATATAAACTTTGTCTGCAATATCTTTATCCGTCATGATGGTGGCGGGGTTGGAGTTGACCAGAATTACCTCCACGCCCTCCTCCTTGAGGGAACGGCAGGCCTGAGTACCCGCATAGTCGAACTCCGCAGCCTGTCCAATGACAATAGGGCCGGAGCCAATCACCATAACACGTTTTACATTGGGATTCTTAGGCATCTTATTTTCCCTCCTTCATCATCTTAATAAACCTGTCAAACAGATAGCCGGAGTCCTGAGGTCCGGGGCACGCCTCGGGGTGGAACTGCACGGTAAAAATATTCTTGCCGGTGTAGGAAAGTCCCTCGTTGGTGCCGTCGTTGACATTGACGAAAGCGGGCACTGCAATCTTTGCGTCCAGCTTGTCCGTGTCCACCACATATCCATGGTTCTGGGAGGAAATATACACTCTGCCGGTTGCCAAATCCTTCACCGGATGGTTTCCTCCCCTGTGTCCGTATTTCATCTTATGAGTATCCCCGCCGGTCGCCAGCGCCATGAGCTGATGTCCCAGACAGATGGCAAAAATAGGGATTTCCGTATCGTATAATTTCTTGATTTCAGCGATGATGGAGGTACACTCCTTGGGGTCGCCGGGGCCGTTTGACAGCATGATGCCGTCGGGAGCTGCAGCGATAATCTCACTGGCAGGAGTCAGTGCCGGGTAAACTGTCACATCGCATCCCCTCTCCGCCAGAGAGCGGGCAATGTTGGTCTTTGCACCCAAATCCAGCAGGGCAACCTTCAATCCTGCACCGTTTCATTCCTTCACCAGCGCGGGCTTCGGCTCACGCGCACCCTTGCTGTAA
>CAZUAP010000221.1:0-1595 GCA_964617975.1 uncultured Acetatifactor sp.
GCTCCCACTACCTTGAGCCATCCCGCGGGCTTACGCCTTGTGTCCGGCACCGGAATCTTCAGCTCCCCGCTCAGATATTTGCCGGTGATGGATTCCGGCACCTTCATAATCTCCTCCGCCGTTCCGCATGCCACCACTTCACCGCCGTGGGAACCTGCCCCAGGCCCGATATCCACCACATAGTCCGCCGCCAGCATGGTATCCTCATCATGTTCCACCACTATCAGCGTGTTGCCCAAATCCCGCAGGCTCTTTAAGGTATTCAGCAGCTTGTCGTTATCCCGCTGATGCAGACCGATGCTGGGCTCGTCCAGAATATAGCACACGCCGACCAAGCCGGAGCCAATCTGCGTCGCAAGCCGGATGCGCTGTGCCTCGCCGCCGGACAGACTTGCCGTGCCCCGGGAGAGGGAGAGATATTCCAGTCCCACATCCATCAGAAACTGTACTCTGGCGCGAATCTCCTTCAAAATCTGTTTCCCGATGAGCTGCTGCTGGGAGGTAAGCTGCATTTTTCCCAAAAAGTCATGCAAATCGCAGATGGACAGAGAGGTCACCTCATAAATATTCTTGTCGCAGACCGTCACCGCCAGAGATTCTTTTTTCAGGCGCATTCCCTTACATTCCTTGCAGGGCGTAATGCGCATGAAGGACTCGTATTCCTGTTTCATGGTCTCAGAGAAGGTTTCCTTGTACTTGCGCTCCACATTGCGAATCAGGCCCTCAAATGCCACGGGATACACGCCGCGCCCCCGCTGTCCCACATAATACACATCCATCTCTTTGCCGTTGGTGCCGTGGATGAGGATGTCCTGAATCTCCTGCGGATAATCCTGAAAGGGCGTCTCCAAATCGAAGTGGTATTCCTTGCAGAGTGCCTGCAGAATGGCATTGGTGAAGCTGGACTTGTCCGCACAGGACTGCCATCCCGTCACGGCAATCGCCCCCTCCCTGATGCTCAGCCGCTTGTCCGGTATCATCAAATCAATGTCAAACTCCATCTTATAACCCAGACCCGAACATTCCGGGCAGGCGCCAAAGGGATTGTTGAAGGAAAAACTTCTGGGCTCTACCTCGCTGATGCTGATGCCGCAGTCGGGGCAGGCAAAGCTCTGGCTGAAGGTCATGGGTTCCCCGTCAATCACATCAACAATCAAAAGTCCCTCCGCCAGATGCAGCACATTCTCGATAGAATCCGTGAGTCGGCGCTCAATACCCTCCTTTACCACCAGTCTGTCCACCACAATCTCAATGTTGTGCTTGATATTTTTCTCCAATTTAATTTCTTCCGTGAGCTCATAGAGATTGCCGTCTATGCGCACCCGGACATAGCCGCTGCGTTTCGCGCGCTCCAGCACCTTTTCGTGCTCACCCTTCCTGCCGCGCACCACCGGCGCCAGCAGCTGAATGCGCGTGCCCTCGCCCAGAGCCATCACCTGGTCCACCATCTGATCCACGCTCTGCTTTGCAATCTCCCTGCCGCATTTGGGACAGTGCGGGATGCCGATGCGGGCGTAGAGCAGACGGAAGTAATCGTAAATCTCCGTCACAGTCCCCACGGTGGAGCGGGGATTGCGGTTGGTGGATTTCTGGTC